>CAYVZZ010000027.1:0-23396 GCA_964456185.1 uncultured Alcanivoracaceae bacterium | reverse complement strand
CAGAAGTGCGAGCCTTAGAGGAAAAATACCGCAAGAAGAGGGCTGAAGCTGAGGCCGAAGATTTTTTCAAAAAGTGACGGTTTAAGCCTTATTGTAATTGGATAATCTGTCTTTACCTCAGTCATGCCATGGTTGGCTGCTACACGACAATCCCGTTAAACCCCGCTATTGTTTGGCAATATACGGGGTTTTCTGGAGCGTCTAGGCCATTTCCGGTATCCTCTCCGCGCACTGCCATCCCCGTCTTTTATTGATTTTCTTGTGGTTAGGTGTTGTGACCTGGCCATGCGGCTTTGCTGTGCGCGGGCGGCAGGATTTTTAACAACAAGGTAGGTTCGTCATCTTTTGCCTTGTTTTCTGTGGAGGATTTATATGGCCAAAGATGAACGAGAGGCCCATCCAGGTAGTAAGTTACCCGAACAGGGCATTGCCGTTGCCCCCGGCCTGCGCGAGGAGCTGAAATCTCAGGCGATGGACAAAGCGCCTGCGGCGATGGACAAGCGCAACTTGTGGATTTGCTTTCTGGCTGTGGTGATTGGTCTGGTTTGTGCGGTGGTCACCAAGTTGTTGTTGGCGTTAATCGGCCTGATTACCAACATCATGTTCTTTCAGAAGTTTGATTGGCATTTCAATATTGATGCGCCGTTTGATCCGCAGATTGGGGCCTGGATTATTGTGATGCCGGTGATTGGCGGCATTATCGTCGGCATCATGGCACGCTGGGGTTCCGAGGCGATTCGCGGTCATGGCATTCCCGAAGCCATGGAGCGCATTTTGTTGAATGACAGCCGCATTAAACCGCGGATGACTTGGCTCAAGCCGGTTTCGTCGGCTATTACCATCGGTTCTGGTGGCCCCTTTGGTGCGGAAGGGCCGGTCATCGCCACCGGCGGCGCCTTTGGTTCTTTGATTGGTCAGGTGTTAAAAGTTACTGCAGCCGAGCGCAAGACTTTGCTGGCAGCGGGCGCGGCAGCGGGTATGGCGGCTTTTTTCTCTGCTCCTATTTCTTCTGTGTTGCTGGCCATCGAGCTGCTGCTATTTGAATTTCGAGGACGCTCTTTGATTCCCGTGGCATTGGCCGCTGTGTCTGCCACTATTTTACGCCAGGTTTTGATTGGTGCCGGCCCGATTTTCCCGATGCCCGAGGTTGATGCCTTAACAACGTCGGCTTTGTTGTTTTATGTCTTTTTGGCCGCAGCGGCGGCGGTTTTCAGTGTCTTCGTGACACGTTTTTATTATTTCCTCGAAGACTTGTTCGAGAAAATTCCCGTGCATTGGATGTGGTATCCCGCCATTGGTGGGCTGATTGTTGGCATTATCGGCTACATCGAACCGCAAACCATGCAGATGGGCTATAACCTCATCGATGCCATTGTCGAAGATTCACTGCCTATTAAAGTGTTGGCGGTTGTTGGCGCTTTGAAACTCTTGTCTTGGTCGGTTGCGCTGGCCAGTGGCACTTCGGGCGGTACCCTGGCGCCTTTGTTTATCATCGGCGGTGCTTTTGGTGGGTGTCTTGGTGCCATTTGCGACCAGATGTTCCCGGGGCTGGGCATCGACCCGGCCATGGCGGGTTTGATTGGCATGGCGGTAATGTTCGCCGGCTCGGCGCGCATTATGCTCACCGCGGCGATTTTCTGCCTTGAGGTAACCCACCAGCCCACCGCCATTTTGCCGTTGCTGTTGGGCTGTAGCATTGCCTATCTGGTGTCGAGTTTGATGATGCGTACTACCATCATGACCGAAAAGCTCGAGCGCCGCGGCGTGAAGGTGCCGGAAGAATTTCAGGCCGATCTGCGAGAAGGTGTGCATGTGGGTGATATTTGCAGTCGTAACCTGCTGACGCTAAGCGGTGAGCAGCTGCTGGATGAGGTGCGCGAATGGCTGCTGTCTGGTGTGTCGGATTCCCAATTCCAAGGCTTCCCGGTGTTGGATAAAGAAGGCAAATTGCTGGGCTTGGTGACGCGCCGAAGGCTGCTGGCGTTGGATAGCCTACCCGACCAGCCCGTGCGCAGCCTGCTGAAACGGCCGCCGGTTACCGTGGTAGAAAGTGATACGCTGCGCAGTGCCATTTCCATTATGATGAGCCATAACACCGACCGTTTGCTGGTGCTGGCGGACAACCAAAAATTGGCCGGTGTGCTGACGTCCAGTGATATTCTCAAGGTGTATCAAAAACACCTGCACAGTCGCCAGCACCGCTCGCGGGCACTTAACCTGCGCGGCAGCTAAGCGAGCTTTGATTATCCAAAACTATCCGAAGCGGGCTGTCTCAGGCGGCCCGCTTCTTATTCCCCTTCGCGTTTACACTCCAGTTTCAGCTCTTTTTCTCCAATGTGCAGATTAAATTCGATTGGCTGACAGCAGGCGCTGCAGTCTTCGGTAAAAGCGCGGTCACCGCCGCTGACATCCAGCTCGATGTCAAAGGTTTCACTGCACCAGGGGCACAACACTTCGCGTTCTTCTAATGGATTCATGGGGGCTACCTCCATGCGTTATACCTGCCACTTTACGAGCTTTTAAAAGAACGGTCAGCTACCATTTATCGGGTGGTGGTAACTGGCTGAAAGTAGGTGGCTATTCTGGCTTAAACATCAGGCTAATCGCGGTTTGCGCCACTTCTTCCATGTCTCGTTTGTCGATATAAATGCCGTCAATAAGTAACCGGCAAAGCCCGTGCAAGGTCGCCCAGCTGGCCTGTGCGGCGCGTAGCGGTTTGCTGTTTGCGGGCAGGTTGCTGGGCAGACTGGTAGAGGCAAACAACGAGGCCATGCTGCGCGCATAACGTCGAAAGGTGCGAAAAGCAATGTCACGCAATTCGTCAGTGGGTTGTGATAGCTTCCAAATTTGCCGACCAAACATCAGGTCGTAGCGTTCCGGCTGATCGCAGGCAAAGTGCAAATAAGCCAGTACAAAATCATTTAGCTGTTTTTCTTGGGAATCTTGCGGTTGAATGCTGTCGCGCATCAGCTGTTCCAACGCCAGAAAACCTTCAGTGGCGATGGCGCAAAGCAGTTCGTGCTTATCTTTGAAGTGGTGGTAGGGTGCCGAGCGCGAGACACCACAACCTTCGGCCAGTTTGCGCAAGCTAAGGCCTTCCACGCCGTTGGCGGAAATAATGCGTGTGGCTTCTTGCAGCAACTCTTGGCGCAAGTTACCGTGGTGGTAAGTGTTTTTGGCCTGGGTCGTATTTGGCATTTTCGGTCAACGTGTAATCTTGACACTGTCAGGTTAACGCTTTATCTTGACGCTGTCTAGATGGAGGGATCAACACATGGCCACCGCATACCAACATTTATTTGAACCGCTGAATCTGGGGCATACCCAACTGAAAAACCGCATCATCATGGGTTCCATGCACACCGGTTTGGAAGATCGCCTCTGGCATCGTAAAAAGCTGGCGGCTTATTATGCCGAGCGAGCGCGTGGCGGGGTTGGTCTGATTATTACCGGTGGCTTTGCCCCCAATCGCCGGGGCTGGTTGGCGCCATTGGGTGGCTCCATGATTAACCCGCTGGATATGCTGTCGCATAAGCCGATTACCTCGGCGGTGCATAAAGAGGGCGGCAAGATTGCCATGCAGTTGCTGCATGCCGGGCGTTATTCTTTCCATCCGTTTTCAGCCTCGGCCTCAGCCAAGAAAGCACCGATTAACCCCTTCAAGCCGAAGGAAATGTCCACTAAGGAAGTGAAGAAAACCGTCAAGGATTTTGCCCATGCCGCCAAGCTGGCAAAGCAAGCCGGTTACGATGGCGTGGAAATCATGGGCAGTGAAGGCTATTTGATTAACCAGTTCACCGCAGCGCATGTCAATCAGCGCACCGATGAATATGGCGGCTCGGCAGAAAACCGCCGCCGTTTTCCGGTGGAAATCGTCGAAGCCGTGCGCAAAGCGGTGGGCGACGATTTCATTATTATCTACCGCTTGTCTATGTTGGACTTGGTGCCGGATGGCGCCACCCAGCAGGAAATTCTCGACCTGGCGCGCGCCATCGATAAGGCCGGTGTCAGCATTATTAACTCCGGTATTGGCTGGCACGAAGCGCGCATTCCCACCATTGTTACCTCGGTGCCACGCGCCGCCTTTGTGGAAGCTACTAAAGCCGTGCGCGATGTGGTGGATGCACCGGTGGTGGCGTCCAACCGCATTAACATGCCCAAAGTCGCCGAGGCGGTATTGGCCAAAGGCGAAGCCGATTTGATTTCCATGGCGCGGCCACTGTTGGCCGACCCGGATTGGGTAAACAAGGCGGCCAACAACTCTGCCGATGAAATCAATGTGTGTATCGCCTGCAACCAGGCCTGTCTGGATAACGTCTTCCAATACAAACGTGCCTCTTGTCTGGTGAACCCACGTGCCGGTTACGAAACTGAGCTGGTGTTCAAACCTACCAAACAGCCGAAAAAAGTCGCTGTGGTCGGCGCAGGACCTGCCGGTTTGGCCTGTGCCACTGTGGCCGCCGAGCGTGGTCATCAGGTGACCCTGTTTGAAAAGAGTGGCGAAATTGGTGGCCAGTTCAACATGGCGAAAATCATCCCCGGCAAAGAAGAATACGCCGGTAACGTCAGCTATTACGGCAAGATGATTGAAAAGCACGGCGTCGAGCTGAAACTGAATACCGAAGTCACCCCTGAATTGCTCGACCAAGGCGGTTACGACCATGTGGTCATCGCTACCGGCATTGTGCCGCGTACACCACCGATTCCGGGTATCGACCATCCTAAAGTGCTGAGCTATGTGGATGTGCTGCAACATCGCGCGCCGGTGGGTCAACGCGTGGCGATTATCGGCGCCGGTGGCATTGGGTTTGATGTGGGCGAGTTTCTGGTCACCGACTTTGGTGGTGAGCCGCAAAGTATCGAAGACTGGAAAGAAGAATGGGGCGTCGAAATTGGTGGTGACACTCCGGGCGGCTTAGTGGCACCAGGACGTGTGACACCCATGCGCGAAGTGACTCTTTGCCAGCGTAAAACCACCCGCCTTGGTAAAGATTTAGGCAAAACCACCGGTTGGGTGCATCGCGCCAGCTTGAAGAAAAACGCCGTGAAAATGCTGCCGGGCTGCGAGTACGTCAAAATTGACGACGCCGGGTTGCATATCCGCCAAGGCGGAGAAGATGTGTTGCTGGAAGTCGACAACATCATCGTTTGCGCCGGTCAGGAATCACTGCGTGAGCTGTATAAGGAAGACAGCAAAAAAGCTAAATATCATCTTATTGGCGGTGCCGATGTGGCGGCTCAATTGGATGCTGTGCGTGCTATCCGCCAAGGTAGTGAAGTTGCCGCTGCGATTTAGCTGACAGTCGACAAAATCCCGTGACCTTGTAAGAAATAAGGCGTAGGCTGGAGCCATGAGCCAGCTAACGCAACGCATCGATGCGGACTTGTTGATAGACGGCTCGGACGAGCTGCAACACAACGCATCGGTGCTCATCAAAAACGACCAGATCGAATGGGTCGGCCCCACCGATCAAGCGGCTCCTGTTTCCCCTGAAAATCACTACCATGTGCCGGTGTTGATGCCTGGCCTGTGGGATTGCCATGCGCATCTCACTGGCATGCCAACGCCGCCTTTAGAGGGCGCGTTGCGTGTACCCGTTGGTGTGGCCGCCGCTCGCTGTGTGGCCGATGCCGAGCGCGCGCTGGATGCAGGCTTTACCAGCATTCGCGAAGTGGGTGGGTATGGCATTCACCTGTCAAAAGTCATCGATGAAGGCAATGCCCGTGGTCCGCATATTTATGCAGCGGGCGATTTGATTTCACAAACTGGCGGCCATGCCGACTTGCACAATTACGCCTTGGCGTGTGTTGCCGACTTGGCCGGGCGTGGCGGTTGGTTGCATGTGTGTGATGGCGAGGCGGGTTGCTTGCGGGCGGTGCGCTTGCAGTTGCGCCGTAATGCCAAGCTCATCAAAGTCTGTGCGTCCGGCGGCACCCTTACCGAATACGACCACCCCAAACATCAGCAATTCAGCGACCGCGAGTTGCGCATCATGGTAGAAGAAGCCGCCCGTGCCGAGCGTATTGTAGCGGCACATTGCCATGGCAAGGCGGGCATCATGGCCGCGGTGCGTGCAGGCATTAAAACCATCGAGCACGGCACTTATTTGGACGAAGAAGCAGCCGACGCCATGCTGGAAGCAGGCGCTATTTTGGTGACCACGCGCATGGTGAAGGTGCGCATGATGGAATATGGCCGCCACAATGCGTTGCCCGATAATGTTTGGCGAAAAATCCAGATGACGGCAGCCCGTCACCGCGATGCGGTCGCGCTGGCCATTCGCAAAGGCATTACTGTTTGCGTTGGCACCGACACGCTCACCACCGGGCCGGATTCACCGTTACGGTGGGGCGAGCATGGCCGCGAGTTGGGGCTGCTGGTGGAGGCCGGCATGACGCCATTGCAGGCCATCCAGTCAGCCACGTCACTCGCGCCGTTAACGCTTGGTCCCCAAGCGCCCAAAGCCGGGCGCATCGAAGCCGGTTGGGATGCCGACCTCTGTGCCGTGGCGGGCAATCCATTAGACAATATCGATTTGCTGGCGCAGCCAGCGCAAATTACCCACGTGTGGAAAGATGGCCGCTTGGAGAAGCAGTCGTCTGATTAGTGATTGTCAGGAGGTGTGTCATGTTTGATGTCATCAACCCCGCAACTGGCGACATCATTCGTCAAGTGGTGCCTCATGGCGAAGCTGCCATCGAAGCCAGACTGGAGGCTGCCCGCCAAACCTACCTTTGGTGGCGCGACCAGTCGTTCGAGCAGCGCGGCAAGGTGCTATTAAATGTAGCGGCCATTTTGAAAAAAAACGCCGATTACCACATGGCATTAATGACCCGGGAAATGGGCAAGCCAGTGCGCGAGGCAAGGGGCGAAATCAACAAGGCCGTCTGGTGCTGTGAGCATTATGCCGAACATGCCGCGGGCTATTTGGCCGATGATGTGCTGGAATCGGATGCGGTGACCAGCCGCGTGCAATATCTGCCCTTGGGCACGGTAATGGGCATTCTGCCGTGGAACTCGCCTTATTGGCTGGCCACCCGCGTGTTTGCTCCCGCCTTGATGGCGGGTAACACCGTCATCATTAAACACGATTTGCATGTGGCGGGTTGCGCGCAAGCACTGGAGGAAGCCTTCCTTGAAGCCGGCGCACCGGCCGGCTTGTTGCAAGTGCTGCTGGTGGATAACGACACCGCCATGCAAGTGTTACGCGATGAACGCATTCAAGCCGTGTCTTTCACTGGCTCAACGCGCGGTGGCCGCGAAGTGGCCTGCGTCGCTGCCAGCGAAATCAAACCGGCGGTGCTGGAGCTAGGGGGTTCCGACCCTGCGGTCGTGCTGGCTGATGCCGATTGGGAAAAAGCAGTGGACGTACTCACCACCTCGCGTTTCATCTGCTGCGGGCAGTCTTGTATTGCCGCCAAACGGTGGTTAATCGAAGCATCCATTTATCAGCCGTTCGTCGAAGCCGTTTGTAAGCGGTTGGACGCTTTGAAAGTGGGCGACCCCACGCAAGAGGAAACCGACATTGGCCCCATGGCGCGCGCCGAGTTGCGCGACAAGCTGCATGACCAAGTCAGGCGCTCCATTCAAGCCGGCGCCAAATGTGTCATGGGCGGCGAAATTCCCAAAGGAGATGGCGCCTTTTATCCGGTGACCTTGCTCACCGACGTGCCGCTGGATGCTGCCGCCTTCACCGAAGAAACCTTCGGGCCAGTGGCCGCCTTGCACCCGGTCGCCGACTGGGATGAAGCCATCCGCATTGCCAACGACACCCCCTACGGGCTGGCGGCCAGTGTCTGGACAACCGCAGAACGCGGCGAGCAGCTCGCCCGCGAATTCGAGGCGGGGCAAGTCGCCGTTAACGGCATCGTTAAAACCGACCCGCGCCTGCCATCCGGCGGCATCAAGTGCTCCGGCTACGGCCGTGAGCTGGGTCCGCATGGTATCCACGAATTCGTTAACGCCCAGCAGGTGTGGGTGGGTGAGTGAATCACACCTTCGCGCCATGCATTGCGCGAAGGTGCCGCTTCCAGTATGTTGCCCCAAAAGGAGTTTCGTGGTTACAACAACATGCAAAATGATGAAATAGATATTTCCGCTTTGGTTCGAGCCGTTAAGCGACTGGAAGAAGGCTTGGCGCGTTATCAGCAACATCATGACGATGACCAGCTGCGTGACGGCTTGATTCAGCGTTTCGAGTTCACCTATGAGCTGAGTCACAAGATGCTGAAACGCTATTTGATGACCCAGGCTGCATCATCACAGTCGTATCAGCAAATGCCTTTCTCGGATTTGATTCGCAGCGGTAATGAACAAGGGTTGTTGCTCAGTGAATGGCCGCAATGGCGGTTGTTTCGCGATATTCGCAATAAAACCAGCCATACGTACGATGAAGATATCGCCTTGGACGTGACTAAAGAAATCCCGGCGTTTCTGCAGGAGGCACAATATCTGGTTGCACAGTTAGAGAAGCGGCTGCCGTGAAAGCGCAACCCCATATTCAACTTGAGTCAGCACATTATCAGCTGGTGTTGGCTATATTGACGGAGTGTCTGCCCAACCAGGAAGTCTATGCCTTTGGTTCGCGTGTGACGGGAAAAGCAAGGCGCTATTCCGATTTGGATTTGGTTGTTATAGGTGAGAAGGCGTTGTCTCTTGCAAAAAAATCAGCCGTCCAAGAGGCCTTTTCGGAGTCCGACCTGCCATGGAAAGTCGATTTGCTCGACTGGCACGAGTTGTCGGATGGATTTCGCGAAGCCATCAAGCCACAACTCGTTTTATTGTATCCGTCGAAATAAGGGAAATAGCCTGGAAAATGGCAGCGTTTAGTCGTCATTCGCTTATCAATAAGCGGCGAAATCCGGCAAGATGTTGCCACTAATTCCCTATTCGAAGGAAAGATTCATGTCAAAGGTTCCGCTGTCGCTGGCTCTGCAACAGGGCACGATGATTAAAACATTGGGTCGCATGGCAATCAGCACCCTGCTGCCGAATCGGCAACAACAAAACCCGTCGGAATTTCAGCCGGCTCAAATGGTGGTGCCCGCCTTGTCCGATAAGCTGGTGTCACATTACATCCGTTGGAGCGGCGCGGAAGGCCGTTATCAAAATGAATTGCCGCCCCACATGTTCAGCCAGTGGGCGTTGCCGGTAGCCAGTCAGATTATTGGTCAATCGCGCTATGACATCGCCGGTGTTATCAACCAAGGGGCGGACATGGTCGTTAATGCGCCGTTGCCTCGCGGTGAAGACATCAACGTTTCGGCGCGCTTGTTATCGTTGAAAGAAGAGAATAACCGCGCACGACTGTCCATCGAGATTATCAGCGGCACGGCAAAGTCGCCGAATGCGGTGGTGGCGCAGATGCATGTCACGTTTATTCTGGGGCCGAAAACACACAAGAACGAATCGCAAAAAACGTCAGAGCCAAATTGGGAAACCGTCGGACATTGGCAAACCAATGCGCGCGATGGTCTTAACTTCGCTTTGCTTACGGGTGATTTCAATCCCATCCACTGGATTGGTCTTGCCGGTAAGTTGTCACCCTTCAAGTCCAAGGTGTTGCACGGCTTTGGCATGTTTGTGCGCACTTATGAAAGCCTGGCCGAGCAAGGTGCCATTCGAGAAATCGGCCTGCGGTTTTTAAAACCGGTGCCGTTACCTTCGGCGCAACTGGATGTGCAAGAAGCTGAAGCAGACTCGGACGGCCGTCAACCGATTCGCCTAATCGGGCCGGATGGCGCGCTGCACCTGGCTGGTCACCTGTATCGAAAGTAAGTGCGTATTCATTACATGTGGCAACACACTTAGTGTAATCAACGACTCCATCGTAAATTACACTAAGTTTCGGCTTATGCGTCTTACTTCACCACAAAATCCCGACTCAGTGTAAAGAACGACTCGCAGCCGTCTTGGGTGACCAAAATGGTATCCGAGATGCCGCAGGTTTTGTCGCCGTCGATGCCCCACATCCAGGGGATGAGGTGAAAGGTCATACCGGGTTCTAATATCTGCTCGGTGCCCTGTTTCAGGCTCATGATATAGCCTTCATCCCAGCTGGGGGCGAAGGCAATGCCGATGGAGTAACCGGCACGGGTGATGAGTGTCGCGCCACTGCTGTTGTCGTTGATGATGTTGCGTACCAAACGGTCGAGGTCGGCGATGGTGACGCCGGGTCGAATGCGTTTATGCGCTTCGATCAAGGCGGTTTTCATGACCTGTTCGGCCTCACGCATGGAGTCGCCGATGTCGCCCAACACCACAGTGCGCATCATGGCGGTGTGGTAGCGTTGCAAACAGCCGGCCATTTCTAGAAAAACATGCTCGTTGGGTTGTATTTCGCGGCCTTCCCAAGTGGCGTGACCGATCATGGTGCGTGGGCCTGAGGTGATGTAGGGCAGCACGGCAGGGTAGTCGCCACCGGCGCGGAACATGGCCGAGCAGGCCGCGGCGGCAATGTCGTTTTCGGTGACGCCGGGTTCACAGGCGTCGATACCGGCCTGCATGCCCGCTTCGGTGACTTTGCCGATTTGGCGCATGAGCTCGACTTCGGCTTCCGATTTTCGCAGGCGGCCTGCCTCGACAATGCCAAAGCAATCCACCACCTCGCCGTCACTGAAATGATTATGAAAACGGTCTTGCTGATAGGCGGGGAAGAAGTAGCTGTTGCGCTCATAGCCGATGCGTTTGTGGGCGAGATTCATGCGCTTCATTACGGCAAACAAACGCTGTAAGGCATCGCCGGTGTCTTGGTAATAATTGGCCTTTTCAATCCAGGTGCGGTGCTCGATATTGGAGGCTTCCATTTGTCGGGTGACGGATTGCGGTTCGTCGTCCAGCGGCACAACCAAGGCTTGAAAGAAAGAGTAACCGGTGGTCTGGTGGCCGGTTAAATAACAAAGGTTTTCCGGGTCGGAAATCACCACCGCATCCAGATGGCGGCGAGCCATGCGGCCACGCAGCTCATCCAGGCGGCGTTGGTATTCGGCCAGTGGGAAAACCAGTTCGTCATGATCACGCATGGTGTCATCCTCCTGTTTATCCCAGGTTTTGGCGGATAGCGGCCTCGAACAATTCGAGACCCTGCTCTAACACAGTGTCCTCTACGGTGAGTGGCGGCATTAATTTGATGACGCGACCAGACGGCCCGCAGGCGGGCAGCAGAATGCCGGATTCAAAGCCGGTTTTGACGATGGCTTGCACGGTGTCGCCTTTGCCGAAATCGAGTGCCTGAATCATGCCGCGGCCACGGTGTTCCAATTCGGGAAATTCCGAGGCCAAACCGGCCAGGCGTTTTGCCATGACCTCGCCTTTGCGGCGGACTTCAGGGAGGAAAGCGTCATCGGCAAAGTAGTCCAGTGCTTTGCTACCAGCCACAAAGGACAGGTTTTGTCCGCGGAAAGTGCCGGTGTGCTCGCCAGGTTGCCATTGATCAAGCTCGGGCTTGATCAGCAGTACGCCCAAGGGCGTACCATAGCCGCCGATGCCTTTGCCTAGGCAAACCAAATCGGGTGATAAGCCCAACTCTTCAAAGCTGAAATAGTGCCCGGTGCGGCCATTGGCGACCTGGATGTCATCCACAATAAAGAGCGCGCCATGCTTGTGAGCAAGTGCTTGCACCTCTTGCAGCCATGCCTTGTGTCCAACGTTGACCCCGCCTTCGGCCTGAATGGTTTCCAAGATAAAGGCAGCAGGTTGTGCCACACCGCTGGATGGATCTTCCAGCGAACGTTTGATATTGACCAAAGTATCGACACCTTCGCCAAGATAGCCGTCGAAGGGCACACGGATGACGTTGGGTAGGTCGACACCAGCAGCATAACGAAATTTCTCGTTGCCGGTGCAAGCTAGCGCCCCCAAGGTCATGCCATGAAAGGCATTGCTGAACGCCACGATGTCACGACGCCCGGTAACTTTACGCGCCAGTTTCAGGGCGGCTTCCACCACATTGGCACCGGTGGGGCCGGTAAACTGCATTTTATAATCCAGCCTACGCGGCTTGAGGATGATGTCTTGAAAGCGCTCGATGAAATCTTGCTTGGAGCGACTCGACATATCCAAACTATGCGACACACCGTTGGACTGCAGGTAGTCCACTAAGGCGTCGCGCATTGCCGGGTTGTTGTGACCGAAATTAAGCACACCGGCACCAGCAAAGAAATCGATATATTCCTTGCCGTCCACATCCCATTGTTTAGCGTTGAGGGCGGTGTCGAAGATGGCGGGCCAGCTGCGGGGGTAACCGCGCACGTTGGATTCGTAGCGTTCGAACGTATTCATGGTGTCCTCCTTGAATACAATTACATTAACTACGCCTCCAGCATGCGCTTTTTAAGTAAAAATACAATAGTGAAATTAGTTATTTTTTCTTAGGTTTTTCGGTGACCCATAAATGGATTTCGCCTTCCACGACAACCGTATCGTCGTCACGCATGGCTTTGACGATCACATCCACATTCTTGTTGGCGCCCCAACTGTCCGGATCGATTTCGGCAGTCACACGAATGTCGCTGGTGGCTTTGGCGGTGTAGCGCAAATCCATGCCTTTGGGAATCCAGCGCAGGTGCTTGGGAATAGACGCTTCGGCACAAGCGCCCATGGCGGTTTCCATGCCGTTAGCAATAGCGATGACGTGCACCGTGCCAATATGGTTTTCTACGCTTTTGCGCTTCTTGAATTGCACCTCACAAAAGTGGGGGCGCAGCTCATTAATATACGGGCTGATGGTTTTGAAGTAAGGCGCTTTGCGTGCAAAAAAACGTGAGAACAGAGTTTTTCCGGCCGGCACAGCAGCGAGCTTGTTGTATAGATTAATTAGGTAGTTTTCGGACATAGTGCAATTCCTAAGTAAGTACTGTCGCGCAGCTTAACCGGAACGATGGCGGAATTCACCCCCGTTAAATGGCACAATGGGGTTTTTCACAAAAGTGTTAAGGGGTAACTCAGGTGACATCGCGGTTAAAAAAACGATTAGTGCGTTGGCCATTATATGTGGTCGTACTGCTGGTAGTGCTGTATTTGGCCGTGTTGCCTGCGATTGTCACCTATTGGGGGCGGGGCTATCTTGCCGACAAGCTATCGCAACTTACGCAAAGTCAGGTCACCATTGGCAGCCTCTATTTTGACCCGTTTAGCTGGGAGATCAGCCTAAATCAGCTGGCGATTAGTCGTCAGGATCATTCGATTATTGCTTTTGATAAGCTGCAGGCTGATATATCGGCGCTGCCGCTCTTGTCGCATCAGGTGTATTTGCGCCGTTTGGCTTTAGTCGCGCCAACAATTCATATTGTGCGTTTGTCCGATGGCAAGACACTCAACCTGCAATCGTTAGTGCCCAAGCAAAAGAACACCGAGAGCAAAAAGACAGAAAAGCAAAAAAGCGTCCAGTGGTCTATTCGTCTAGTCGATGTGTGGTTGAATAATGGCCAAGTGACCTTTAGCGACAAGAGTGTGGCGGAAAAGCCGACTCGGCGGATTTCGCATATTGATTTACACCTTCACGATGTCACCTTGGAAAAGCAGCAGCCATTTGATTTTGATTTGTCGCTGGTGTTGCCTTCCTCTGCGGGGCAGCAAAAAACGGCACCCGCGCCGGGTAAGCTCACCATAAGCGGCGAGCTGGGACTGGTGCCGTTGCAGCTTGAAGCCGACGTTCAGCTGACTTCCTTACGCCTGCCTGAAGGCAACCCTTGGCTGCAAAACTTTGTGAAGGGCAAGTTAACGTCGGGTCGGGTGAATGCACAGGCAGAAGTGCAATTAGAGCCCGACAAAGCGCTGAAGGTGAAGGGCGAAGCCAGCGTGCAACAGTTGGTTTTCCAGAATGCATCAGATGAACCTTTATTGCAGTTTGAGTCACTAGAAGCCCAAGGCATTAAGCTGAATAGCGCCCAACGTGAGGTTGCTGTGAACTTAGTGACGATGACCGGGCTAGAAGGGCAATTTAGCTTGTTCGATGGGGGTGAAAATACGCTGTCGCGTTTGTTGGTAGTGCCTGAGAAAGGGGCGACGTCCACTTCTGGTCAGCCCAAACAATCATCACCCGAAGATTCAGAAAAACCTACCGACAAGCCGTGGCACCTGCATATTGGTGAGACGCGTATCAGTGCTAAACACTTGGTGTTTAATGACCAGTCGGTTAAGCCACACTTTCAGTTGGCCGCCCAGCCATTACAGCTGACACTAGGTGAACTGGATAATCAGGACAAAGCGCCGGTGGCCGTGGCGCTGAAAGCCAAGCTGGATGGCTATGCGCCATTACAAGTGGGTGGCAATTTGGGATTATTTGGCAAGGCGCTGTCGGTTGATCTGACAACCCACTTGAAGCGTTATGATATGACCCAGCTAACGCCTTATGTCGCGCCGATTGTGGGTTATAAAGTTAAACGTGGCCACTTGGATGTAGACAGCAAGCTGGCGCTTAAGGGCACGCAAATTGATAGCCAAAACACCATCCGTGCGCTCGACTTCCATTTGGGAAGCGAGGTGCCATCTAAGCAGGCCTTAAATGTGCCTGTGAAGTTTGGCTTAACGGTGCTGCGCGACGGTGATGGCAATATTTCTTTGCCGTTAAATATGGCTGGTGACCTATCTGACCCCAGTGTCAACATCCATGGCTTGGTGGTGGACACGCTGCTTAACGTGTTGAAGAAAGCGGCATTATCCCCGTTTTCTTTATTGTCCGGGCTTTATGGTACCGACTTGAGCCAAGTGGAATTTGCCACTGCCGCCAGCAAGCCAAGCGTAGACGCATTGCAGCCCGTGGCCGAGTTGCTGGCGGATAAACCCAGCCTGCAGTTGGGGGTCAGTGGGCGCACCAATAAAGCCGACGCCAAGGCGATGACAGCAGAAGGGCTTAGTGGTGATGAGTTGGAGGCCGCTTTGCTTGAGTTAGCTAAAGCACGTGCCAAGGCGTTTCGTGATATTTTGGCAGACCATTACGATGTCGCAGCCGAGCGTGTTCACATAGAAAAACCGCAAACCGGTGCTGAGGTATCGGGCGTGATACTCTCGCTGTTCAAATAAATAAAGAGGGCAAGCTGATGGAAGCGGAAATAAAAAAAGTCGCGATTACCGGTGCCTCAAGCGGGTTGGGCGAAGCATTGGTGCGCGACTTTGCCTCACGCGGCGCCGATGTGGCTTTGTTGGCAAGAAGGCAAGATCGGTTACAGACCTTGGCAGATGAATTAACAGAATGTTATCCGCAACAGCGTTTTGTGGCTGAAAAACTCGATGTGGCCGAGACGGATGCCGTGTTGCCCGCTCTGGAGCGTGTGCGCGACGCCTTGGGTGGGCTGGATACGGTAATTGCCAATGCCGGTGTGACCACGGTTAACCCGGCAGGCAAGGGCGATTTTGACAAGGATCGCAAGCTTACCGAGATCAACCTATTGGGTGGCATGGCAACCTGTGATGCAGCGGCACGCCTGTTTCGCGAGCAAGGCTATGGGCGGATTGCAGGAACGGCTTCTATTGCAGCCTATGTCGGCATTCCGGGTAGCGCGTCCTACTCTGCCTCAAAAGCGGCTTTTGGGCGTTACCTAGAAACCATCCGTATGGAGTTGCACAAAAAGCATGTCATCGTGACGGCGATTTATCCCGGTTTTGTGAAAACTGACCTGGCACCCGGCATGGAAAAGATGCCTTTTGTGATTAGTGCGGAAAAAGCAGCCAAACAGATTGTTACCGCAATTGAGGCGGGTAAAGGCAAAGTCATTGTGCCCAACTGGCCTTGGCGATTTGCGATGCCGGCGTTGAAGTTGGTACCGGAAAAGGTGCTTTTGTCGATGTTCAAGTAAGCGCTTGGCGCTTTCCGGTCATCGATACAATAAGCGAAGCCATTTGATCCCAGGGGTCGCCTGGCACCTGCCCCTTGATTTGTTGGTCGATGAGAAAGGCCGTTTGCAGCATGGCCTGCAAGCGGGCATTGCCGAGTTGGTTGGCCAAACGTGACAGGCGGGATTGCTGAGGGCGAGGCAGGAAAACACCCGGTGCCTGGCCAAGGCTCATGGCCTCCATGGCTTGTAAGTCGCGCGAGAGATTCCAGAGCAGCAGGGTGGCTGCTTCGCCGGTTTCGTGTAGCTGGTCGAGGATGTGAATGGCACGTTGCGCATCGCCTTCGGCGACGGCTTCCCCCAAATCAAATACGGAATAGTGGCTGCTATCGGCCACACTGTCGCGTATTTGCTCCACATCCAGTTGCTCGTCGGCATGAAGCAGCGCCAGTTTTTGTATTTCCTGCGACAAGGCCAGCAGGTTGCCTTCACTGCGTGCGGCCAGCAGCTGTAAGGCTTCGGGTGTGGCTGTCAGGCCGGCTTTGGCCAATAGCGATTGTGCGTAATCGGGCAGCCGCTTGTGGGGGATAGGCCAAACACGCACCACGGCACCGGCTTTATCCACGGCTTTGTACCAAGCCGCTTTCATATCCCCTTTGCTTAAGCGCGAGCAGGTGATGAGCAGCACCAAGCTATCGCCAGCTTGGTCGATAACCAGTTGTAACCGTTCACTATCGGCCTTCTTGGGGCGTTTTTCGCCCAGGTGCAGCTCGATAAGCTGGCGGCTGGCGAACAACCCTAAGCTTTGGCTGGCTTCCAGCAGGCTCGACCAATCATTATTGCCATCACTAAAGTCAAACACGCGCCGCTCGTCAAAGCCCTGCTGGCGGGCTTGCTGTCTAAGCGTGTCTTGGGCAATAATTTTTTGAAAAGGCTCGTCGCCGGTTAGCAGATAAACCGGCTTGAGCGGGTTGTTGTTTTCGAGCTGATCAATGTTGAGTTGCATGATCAAGTTGCTTGGTTTGTTCTGGCAAAGGAGCCGACAAGTCCTGGTTTTGGGTAACACGTTGCAGTTGGCGTTGCAGCTGCCAACTGGCATTACGGATCATATTACGTTTGCTGAGTGACAATTCATCGCTGGCAGCAACGGCGTTCAGCGGATTTTGGTTTACATTGCTGATGAGCCGAATATCACGTGTTGGCGTAATGGCTTTGCCTTGCTGTTCCAAGCGCCAAGTCAGGTGATAAGTGAGCTCGATGGCGGCTTGCCGACCTTGTGAGTCCACAGCCACGGTGTGCTCGTTCCAGCGCTCACTCAAGATGTGCAGATGGGTCTTGGCAATTTTGGAAACCGTAACTTGGCTATTTTCTAGGCCGTCGATGAGCAGCTGACGCAGCTGTCGATTACCCCCGTCAATGGCAACGGCGGGCAGGTTGCGGTAGCTAATGGGGTTGTGCAACCCACGCAGATGCCAGCCGCAAGCGGCTAACATCAAACAGAAAACACCCACAACAATAGAGCGCCGCCAAACCATTAAGCCACCACCACGTTTACCAATTTACCGGGGACCACAATGACCTTGCGTACCTCGCCAGTAATGAATTTCTGCACTTTTTCATCGGCCAGTGCTAATTCCTGCAGAGTATCACGATCGGCATCGGCGGGTGCTTCCACGCGTGAACGCAACTTGCCGTTTACCTGAACCACCAGTTCGATACTGTCTTTCACAAGGGCAGCTTTGTCCACTTGTGGCCAAGCAGCAGTTACTGCGGCGTCGTCATGGCCGAGCGAATGCCAAAGCTGGTGGCAAATATGCGGCACGATGGGCGACAGCAACAAAATAGCAGCTTCCAGCGCTTCCTGGCGCACGGCCACATCGTCGCCTTTATAGGCGTTAATGGCGTTGCACAGTTCCATGACTGCCGCGATAGCCGTGTTGAAGGTATAGCGGCGGCTGATGTCGTCGCTCACCTTGGCAATGGTCTCGTGAGTTTTGCGGCGCAAGTCTTTGGCGGCTTTATCCAGCTGCTCGATATTTAGCTCGCGTGACCCCTCACGTTCGGCTTGCTCATGCACCAAACGCCACAAGCGTTTAAGGAAACGGTGCGCGCCTTCTACGCCGTCATCATTCCATTCCAATGATTGCTCTGGCGGCGCAGCGAACATGATGAACAGACGCACGGTGTCGGCACCGTAACGCTCGATTAGCTCTTGCGGGTCAACCGTGTTGCCTTTGGACTTCGACATCTTGCTGCCGTCCTTCAGCACCATGCCTTGGCACAACAGGCGTTTGAACGGCTCGTCGCCGGTGACCAAGCCGGTATCGCGCAGCAATTTGTGGAAAAAGCGCGCATACAGCAGATGCATCACAGCATGCTCAATGCCGCCGATGTACTGGTCCACCGGAAGCCAGTAGCCGGTTTGTTTGGGGTCGAGCATTTGTGAATCATCGCGCGGTGAACAATAGCGGGCGTAATACCAGCTGGACTCCATAAAGGTGTCGAAGGTATCGGTTTCGCGCGTGGCCGCTTCGCCGTTGAGCGTGGTTTTTGCCCACTCGGGGTTAGATTTAATCGGGTTTTCGATGCCGTTTAGCGTGACATCTTCCGGCAAGACAACAGGCAGGTCGTCTTTGGCTACCGGCTGCAAATCGCCATTGGCGTCGTGCACCATGGGAATCGGCGCGCCCCAGTAACGCTGACGGGAAACGCCCCAATCACGCAGGCGATAATTGACGCGACGCTCACCTAGATTGCGGCTTTCCAGCCAATCGGCAATGGCGTTAAAGGCCGCGTCAAATTCCAGCCCATCAAATTCGCCGGAGTTGACCAGCTTGCCATGGTCGGTGAAGGCGTCTTCATCAAGATTAATATCGCTGCCATCCAGCGGCGTAATCACCTGTTTAATCGGCAGGTCATATTTCTTGGCAAAGGCATGGTCGCGCTCATCATGAGCAGGCACGGCCATAACCGCACCTGTGCCGTAGCCCATCAACACAAAGTTGGCAATCCACACCGGCACCTGGTCGCCGGTAATCGGGTGCTTGGCGTAAAGGCCGGTGCAAATGCCCTTTTTCTCTAGCGTTTCCAGCTCGGCCTCGGCCACTTTGGTTTGTTGGCATTCTTTAATAAAAGCGGCTACGCCGGCATTGTTTTCGGCAGCCTGTATCGCCAGCGGGTGACCGGCGGCCACCGCCACATAGCTCACGCCCATGAGGGTGTCTGGGCGGGTGGTGTACACCCGCAAAGGCTCGTTGTTATCAATGCCAAAAGCGAGTTCAACGCCTTCCGAGCGACCAATCCAGTTGCGCAGCATGGCTTTTACGGCATCCGGCCAGTCGTCTAGCTGGTCGAGGTCAGCCAATAGCTCATCGGCATAGGCGGTAATTTTGACGAACCACTGCGGAATTTTGCGTTGTTCCACATGACTATCGCAACGCCAGCAACAGCCGTCGATAACCTGTTCGTTAGCGAGAACCGTCTTGTCGTTGGGGCACCAGTTAACGGTAGATTCTTTGCGGTACACTAAGCCTTTCTTGTATAGCTCGGTAAAAAACCATTGCTCCCAACGGTAGTATTCCGGGCGGCAGGTCGCCAGCTCGCGGCTCCAATCGTAACCAAAACCCAAACGCTGTAGCTGACCGCGCATGTAGTCGATGTTGCTGTAGGTCCACCTGGCCGGTGCCGTTTTGTTTTTAATGGCGGCATTTTCGGCGGGCAAACCAAACGCATCCCAGCCCATGGGCTGCAACACATTTTTGCCGTTCATGCGCTGATAGCGGCTGATCACATCACCGATGGTATAGTTGCGCACATGCCCCATGTGCAATCGGCCGGACGGATAGGGAAACATGGTGAGGCAATAAAATTTCTCTTTGCTCTCGTCGGCTTCGGCGCGAAACGTGTCGTGCTCTTGCCAATAAGCTTGAGCGGTTTGTTCTACCTGTTCAGATTGGTACGATATATCCATTGAGATTCAAGGCTAAAATAATGAGAAGTAATCAGCCGCATAGGATACAACACCTGCGCTGGCACCAACAGAGGCAAAATCTGTGCATTGGCTGCCATTAACCTTTGGCGCGCTGGTGGTGCTGTGCTGTTTGCCCGCTTTCGTGCGCCTTCTGATTCCCCCTTTGCCGCCAAAGCAGGACGATTCTGAGCCGAACGCCGTGCTAGTGTTAGGCGGCGGGCGCGTAAGCCGAAAAGGCAAAATGCAGCTCTCTACACGCAGCCTGCTACGCCTGGAAGCCGCCTTGCAGCTGGCGCACGACAAGCAACTGCCGCTATTAATCAGCGGTGGGCGTGCCTATTCCGAAAGCGGCACCACAGAAGCCGCGTTAATGGGGCAACTCGCCATTGAACGCTACCCGGATATGACAATTTGGCAAGAAGAAGCCAGCAGTAACACTTGGGAAAACTGTCGTTACAGTGGTCGGTTGCTACATCACCAAGGGGTGAATCATGTCTACTTGGTGACTGATCAAGTCCACCTTTGTCGGTCATTGCTCAGCCTGCAGCGGCAAAATATCTGCGTCGTCCCCAGACCGCACGACAAATTGCCACAACCCGAATGGATTCCCCACGCTGGTGCCTTGGCGCTCTGGCCAGAGCTCATGTACGAATGGCTTGCAATTGGTTGGTATGCCTTGCGGTATTGGCATTAAAAAGACTTACATGCGTTTTTTTAGTTCTTTTAATGCTTGAGGCAGAAATTTTAGCTTATAACTCATCCAGGTTAACCGTTATGGCAGCGTCCTTGTCACCACGGCGCGCTTCCACAATGCGCGCCAGCTCGGCATCATCTAATGTATCCATCAAGCTTTCCCACGTGGAGGCTGGTACAAGGTAGCCAGCCGGTTTGTTGTGGTTGAGTACGGCAATTGGCGCACCGGCTGCCTGTTTTAGCAGGGCGGACGGGCTGCGCTTGAGTTCACTAATACTAACCGATAATTTTGCGAATAATTGGTTCATAATTCGGTACTCATTTTGATACTTTTTATGATACTTAAACTCTGATGTCGAATGCAAATGAGGAATGATGGCTGATAAACTTGTGCCTCCCGTTTATGCCATTTATTAAATCATGTCTCCCTCGTATCCCAACCTTCCGTTAAGCCAGCTGCACGATAATTTCTTGTCCGCCTTGGGACAGGGTAGCTTGCTGCTGGAAGCCGAACCGGGGGCGGGTAAATCCACCTTGGCACCACTTTGGGTGCTGGATGCGCTGGAGGGTGAAGTCTGGCTGGTGCAGCCGCGGGTGTTGGCGGCTATTAATGTGGCGCGTCGTTTGGCGGCCTTGCGGGGGGAAGCGGTCGGCGACGAGGTGGGGTATCTGGTGCCGTTTGATTCGCGAGTCAGTCAGCAAACTCGCCTGACGGTGATGACGCCCGGCGTGTTGTTGCAACGGCTATTAGCTGATCCGGCATTGGAGAAGGTTAGCGCCGTGCTGCTGGATGAAATCCACGAGCGCAGCGTGGATCAAGACTTGGCCTGGGCCTGGCTGCAAGAAGCGGCGGTGTTCAATGAGGACTTGTCACTGGTGCTGATGTCGGCCACGCCGGATGCCGCCTTGCGCAAGCAGGTAGACCAGGCCTTGTATGCGCCGGGGCGCTGCTTTCCGGTGGAAGTGGACTACTGCGCCCCCAAATCACCGCAACCGCGTCCCGAATCGGTCGAGCAACATCTGCTGCGCGCCTTGCGTGGCGTGCCCGATTGGCAACAACAAACGGTATTGGTTTTTCTGCCGGGCTGGCGACACATTATGGCCTGCGAACAAGCCTTGCAGAGCGCTTTTCCCGATGTGCCTGTGTATCGCCTGCACAGTCGCGTGCCCACCTCAGAGCAGAGTAAAGCGCTTAACCCCGAGCAAGGCGCGCGCATTATTTTGGCCACCAACATTGCCGAAACCTCACTTACCATCGCTGATGTCACTTTGGTGATTGATAGCGGCTTGGTGCGCGAAGCCGAATTGGTACAGAAAACTGGCGTCACCCGGTTGCACACCCGCCGCATATCGCAGGCCAGTGCAGAGCAACGCCGTGGCCGTGCCGGGCGTGTGCAGGCCGGCCAATGCGTGCGCCTCTGGGCAGAAAGCGAGGCATTAGCGCCGCAGACCTTGCCGGAAATCCGCCGCAGCGATTATGTGCCCTTGGCCATGCGCATCGCCCACTGGGGCACACCGGCCAATCAACTGCCTTGGCTGGAAGCACCTAATCCACAAGCCTTGAGGCATGCCGACCATTTATTGCAACGCTGGCAGTTGTTGGATGATACCGGTGCCATTACTGCCAATGGCAAGCTTGTTTCCCGCTTGGGTACCCATCCGCGCATTGTGGCTATGTTAATGCAGGGAAGCCTGCAACCGGGCTGGTGGCTGGCCTGCTTGGCGCTGCATTTTGATGTGCCATTGGCAAACAGCTTGGCCGACTGGCTAAAGGTCGCGGCCGATAGCTACCCGCAAAACAAACGTTGGCAGAAAATGGCACGCCGCTGGCAACGGGTGCTAAAAATCGACGTGTTTGCCGATAAAGCAATCGATACCGATATCACACTTAGTGCGTCTGATACCGCCAAGCTCGCCGCCTGCTTTGTTGACCGTTTGGGACAACACACCGGCCAAGGGCAATATCACCTCAACAGTGGCATCAGTGTGACGCTGGATACGCGTGCTGACTGGGCGTTGATAGTGCAACTGCGCCGCCGCGGGCAAGGGCATGATGGCGTCGGTGTGTCCATCGATGTTAGCGCCGACCAGCTACAAGACCTGGCCGAACCTGATCGCCAGCTACTATTCAAAGGGCAGGGCAAACGCGCTCGCTGGGTGTGGCACACCACTTATCGGCTAGGTGGACAAACTGTCGATGAGCAGACACAAGACGTACCGCGTGACGAACTACCCAATGCCTTGCTAACCCACCTGAAAACACAAGGCTTGACACAAGTACCTTGGCCAAAAGCCGCGTTGAATCTGCTGTTGCGCGCCCGTTGGGCAGCGCAAAACGACAACATGGACTTGCCGCCCTTGGATATGACCAGCCTCACCCAACGGTTGGACGATTGGCTGGCAGCATTCATTACGGCAGACACCACGCCCAATAACTGGCCAATTTATGACGGCTTGGCGTTTTATCTGGGCTTCGAGCAGCAACAGCAAATTGACAAGCTAATGCCCGAACACCTGACATTACCCAGCGGTCGCCAAGTGGAAGTGGATTATCAGGGTGATGCCAGCCCGGCAAATTTACTTAATGGCGAGGCGCAGCCCTTACCTACCATTAGCGGCAAGCTACAAGAATTCTTCGGTGCCACCCAAGTCGCCCCAGAGGGCATGCCGTTGCAAATCCAACTGTTGTCACCCGCTGGCCGCCCAGTCGCCATCACTCGCGATTTGGCCTACTTCTGGCAAGCCATTTACCCTCAAGTACGAAAAGAAATGCGCGGGCGTTATGCCAAACACCCTTGGCCGGAGAATCCGCTAGAACACGAAGCCACGCGTAAAACAAAACGGGCGATGCGGTCAAATTAATGGCGCGGTTATATGAATTGCGCCAGTGCAGCAATGGTAAGGGAGTGGTGGGCCCAGCAGGACTTGAACCTGCGACCAATCGATTATGAGTCGACTGCTC
>CAYVZZ010000026.1:595-23520 GCA_964456185.1 uncultured Alcanivoracaceae bacterium | reverse complement strand
GAACGCTTTAAGGCATCGGATGCACAAATGCAAGCGTGGCTGGCCGAGACCAACGCCGTGTTTTCAGCAATCGAGGATCTTGACTATCCCACGGTGACTGCCATCAACGGCATGGCGCTCGGGGGTGGTCTGGAAATGTGCCTGGCTTGCGACTACCGCGTTGCTAGCGAAAACGCCAAAGTGGGCTTCCCGGAAGTCAAACTGGGTATCTTCCCCGGTTTTGGCGGCACCGTGCGTTTGCCGCGCATTATTGGTGCAGACAATGCCATGGAATGGATTGCCGGTGGCAAGCAATACAAAACCATCGACGCACTGAAAACTGGTGTGGTTGATGCCGTTGTCGCTGACGATAAAGTCAAAGACGCGGCTATCAACTTAGTTAAACAATGCATCGACGGCAAAATCGATCACTTGGCACGTCGCCAAGAAAAACTCGAGCCGTTGAAGCTGCCGCCGCTGGAAGTGATGATGACCTTCCAAACCGGCATTGCATTCATTCAGGGTAAAGCCGGCCGTAACTACCCTGCTCCGGTTGAAGCTTGCAAAGTGATGCAAGCGGCTAGCGGCAAAGGTCGTGATGACGCGCTGGATCTGGAAGCCAAAGGCTTTGCCAAGATGGCCAAGACCCCGCAAGCTAATGCCATGGTTGGCCTCTTCCTGGCCGATCAAGCCGTGAAGCACACCAACAAGAAAACCGCTAAAGCCGCCAAAGACATCAATCAAATGGCCGTCTTGGGCGCTGGCATCATGGGTGGCGGTATCGCCTACCAAGCCGCATACAAAGGCACGCCAGTGATCATGAAAGACATTGCCGACAAGGCACTGGACTTGGGCATGGATCACGCTTCCAGCCTGATGCTCAAGCGTGTGAAGAAGAAACGCATGAAGCCCGCCAAAATGGCACAAGTGCTCTCTTCCATTCGCCCGACTCTCAACTATGGCGACTTCGGTGAAGTCAGCGCAGTCGTTGAAGCCGTGGTTGAAAACGAGAAGATCAAAAAGTCGGTATTGGCCGAAGCCGAAACCAAGCTGCCGGAAGGCGCTGTCTTGGCCTCCAACACCTCGACTATCTCCATCACCCGTCTGGCTGAAGGCCTACAGCGTCCGGAAAACTTTGCCGGCATGCACTTCTTCAACCCGGTACACATGATGCCGTTGGTCGAAGTGATTCGTGGCGAGAAAACCAGCGATGAAACCGTTGCCACTTTGGTGTCACTGGCACAGAAGATGGGCAAAAACCCGGTTGTCGTCAACGACTGCCCCGGGTTCCTGGTTAACCGCGTGTTGTTCCCCTACTTTGGTGGCTTCGGCATGTTGGTACGCGACGGCGCCGACTTCCAGCAAGTCGACAAGGTCATGTCCAAGTTTGGCTGGCCGATGGGTCCTGCCTACCTGATGGACGTGGTCGGTATCGACACGGGCGTTCATGCTGCTCAAGTGATGGCGGAAGGCTTCCCCGAGCGCATGCAGTACGACTTCAAAGACTGCTCTACCATCATGTTCGAAAACGAGCGTTATGGTCAGAAGAACAAAGTGGGCTTCTACAAATACGAGAAGGATCGCAAAGGTCGCGAGAAGAAAGTCGTTGACGAAACCACTTACGAGTTGCTCAAGCCGCATGTTGCCGAACGTCGCGAATTCGACGCCGATGAAATCATCGCGCGCATGATGATTCCGATGTGTAACGAACTGGTTCGTTGCCTAGAAGACAACATCGTAGGCTCGGCTGCCGAAGCCGACATGGCAACCATTTACGGCATTGGCTTCCCTCCCTTCCGTGGTGGCCCGCTGCGTTACATCGACTCCGTCGGTGTGAAAGAGTTTGTTGCCCTGTGTGACAAATATGCCGAACTGGGTGGCATTTACCAAGCACCTGATCTGCTCAAGAAAATGGCCGCCGACGGCGACACTTTCTTCGGTTGAGCACGAGATAGAGGAGAATTGCAATGAGTTTGAATCCAAAAGACGTTGTTATTGTTGATGCAGTGCGTACCCCTATGGGTAAAGTGCGCAACGGTATCTTCCAACACGTGCGTGCCGAAAAGCTGTCTGCCGAGTTGATTGAAGCGCTGAAAAAGCGCAATCCCAACTGGGATCTGGAGCAGACCGAAGATGTCATTTGGGGCTGTGTCAACCAGACCAAAGAGCAAGGCATGAACATCGCCCGCAACATCATGATGCTGGCTGACCTGCCACGTACTGCAGCGGCACAGACCGTTAACCGTCTGTGCGGCTCGTCCATGCAAGCCCTGCACACCGCAGCGCAAGCCATCATGACCGGCAACGGTGATGTGTTTGTCATCGGTGGTGTCGAGCACATGCAGCACATTCCCATGGACTACGGCGTTGACATCAACCCAGAAATTTCCAAGCACAGCGCCAAGGCCAGCTACATGATGGGCCTGACCGCCGAAATGATCGCCAAGGTACACGGCGTGACTCGTCAGCAAATGGACGAGTTTGGCGTGCGTTCTCATCAACGCGCCTGGGCTGCCACTGAGAAAGGCCTGTGGAAAAACGAGATTGTGCCGATTGAAGGGCACAACAAAGACGGTGAGCGTGTGCTCTGTGAAATCGACGAAGTGATTCGTCGTGATTCCAACATCGACGACATGGCCAAGCTACGTCCAGTGTTTGATCCGCGCAACGGTGCGGTCACAGCGGGCACTTCATCTGCCTTGTCAGACGGTGCAGCTGCCATGCTGGTCATGAGCGCTGAGAAAGCCCAAGCCATGGGCCTCAAGCCACGTGCCAAGATCATTTCCATGGGCGTATCCGGTTGTGATGCCGCCATCATGGGCTATGGTCCGGTTCCGGCTTCCAAGAAAGTGCTCAAGCGCGCTGGCATGACTATCGATGATATCGACACGGTCGAGCTCAACGAAGCCTTTGCCGCACAATCCATCCCCGTATTGCGTGACCTCAAGCTCATCGACAAGGTCGATGAGAAGGTCAACCTGCAAGGCGGCGCGATTGCACTGGGTCACCCACTGGGTTGCTCTGGTGCGCGGATTACCGGCACCCTGCTGAACGTCATGGAAAACAACGACACCCAAGTGGGCTTGTCCACCATGTGTATCGGCCTGGGGCAAGGTATTGCCACTATCATCGAGCGCGTCTAACGCCCTCTTTGAAAGCCAAAAAGAAAAGCGGGACGGCATGTTGTCGTCCCGCTTTTTTATATGAAGAATGCCCGAACTTGCGGTGCGATAATGATCGTGAAATCCTAATACTCATCTGAAATTAATGGTGAAACCTTTGCTTAACCCCAACGGCAGTGCCCCCCACACCGCGCACGGAACTTACTTGGCGCGGTATTTTTATCGGCATCTTCATTACCTTCATTTTTACCGCCGCCAATGTGTATTTTGGCTTGAAGGCCGGGTTCACTTTTGCCACCTCCATTCCCGCAGCCGTTATCTCCATGGCGATTTTGCGCAAAATCCCTTCCGCCAGTATCCAGGAAAACAACATTGTGCAAACCATCGCCTCAGCGGCCGGTTGTTTGTCGGCGATTATTTTTGTGTTGCCGGGGCTGGTTATTGTTGGCTGGTGGTCTGACATTCCCTACTGGGAAACCATGCTGATTTGCGCCCTGGGCGGTATCTTAGGCGTTACCTACTCGGTTCCCCTGCGCCGTGCACTGGTCACCGGCTCGGACCTTCCCTACCCGGAAGGAGTCGCCTGCGCCGGGGTGCTTAAGGTCGGTGAGGCACACCGCCAGCAGAATGACGCCTCCAGCACTGACGCCCAGGCGGGCCGCGCCGGTTTTCTGGCCGTGGTGGGTGGTGCTTTGGTGGCAGCGGGTTTTACCCTGATACAGGCCACCCGCCTGTTTGCGGAAAACGTCAGCCATTACTTCCATTTGGGACGAGGTGTGAGCGGGTTTAACTTCAGCCTGTCGCTGGCGCTGTTAGGGGTGGGTCATCTGGTTGGCCTCTGGGTTAGCATTGCCATGATTATCGGCACCCCAAGCCGGCCTCATCTCGGCGTTGTCGGAAGGCATTCTCAAACACACCATGCAATGGAACCTGATTTGGATGGGGGCGGCCATCGGCATCGCCGTTATCCTGATTGACGAAATGCTTGGCAAGCTGGGCACCAAAATGCGTTTCCCGCCCTTGGCCGTGGGGCTCGGGGTTTACCTGCCTTCATCGGTTACCCTGATGATTGCCATCGGCGCATTAATCGGCTGGCTGTTCAACAAGCGAGCCGACTCCAAGGCCAATCCAGACGACACCAAACAGCTGGGTATATTAATGTCATCCGGCCTGATTGTGGGCGAAAGCATCATTGGCGTTATTCTTGCCGCCATTGTGGTGGGCGTGGGCAGTAATGCGCCCTTGGCCTTGGTCGGTGAGAGCTTCCACCACGCCAGCATATGGTTAGGTGGCGTTGCCTTTGTGCTGGTGGTTATCGGTCTGTATCGCTGGGTAGGCCGCTTGGCGCGCTAACGGTGGCAACATTATCAGTCAATCAAGCGCGCGGCTCCACGCTAATGCCATGCACATACACCAATCGTGCGCCGATATGGCCGCCTGCGAGCAACAACAGAAAGCCCGCCAGGGTGAGCGCCAGTAACCACCACGGCATGACGTCTGGCGCCTCGCGACTACGCAATATCAAATCGAACAAAAACAGGCTCCAACTGATGCCCATCAGCATCAGATGGGTTTGTACTTTATCGGCTGCAGGATGCTCGGGATCGCAACTCATAAAATCCATAAACCCTGCCGCCATGGCAAGTAATGCACTAATCACCCCTGCCATTAGCGCCCAATAGGAGACAGCCCAAAACGCACTGCCTCCTTGCACAAAAAAAACCACATCCGTTACCAGCACCAAACTCCAGGCAGCAATCGGGAAATGGACCAACGCCGGATGTAGTGGCACCCCACCCAGTTTGACCGCCTTCATATCCCGCTCCTTACCGCTTTTGTGGTTACGTTAATGGAATAATTGTCCCGCAACAGATACGTTGCGTGGCAACACCACCTATTCTATTGCCTAGACAAGCCACTACATGCAAAAAACCAATAAAACACTTGCTTAATTTAAGTCATTTTGGCATCGATAACAAGACATGTTGGCCAGAGTGGCTCTTTTACCATAAAACAATATAAATAATACATCTATTCTACCCACTCTATCGTTGACCGCATCATTGAGGTGAATCACTAACTTGGCAAGCGTCCAAGCTGCTGTAGACTGTTCACCAACAGCACTACTACTTAGGGAATCGGTTTATGAAAAAATCACAACGTCGTTTGGAACGCTGGTTTCGCGCCGGCCTTTGGGGTGTCGCCTTACTGTTTGCCGTTTTCCTGATTGGTTTGGGCAGCAAGATTGTCGCCGACCTGCCCGGTATGGACGCCCCTCCGACACTAGAACAGTTTTTGTCGGCCAAGGCAGCGCCCTTGAAAAACCGGCTTAAACAGCTGGAAGCGGCCAAACACGAGCACCAACAGGCCTATCAACAGAAAAAGCTGTCGTTGCAAAAGGCCAAAGACCGAGTGACCTCGGAAAGACGCAACTTTCACGACTGGTTAGCCGCCCGCAACGTGACACGCGACGATACCCAAAACCCGCAAGTGCTTAAGCGCACGCGCCAGTTGGATGCCTTACAGCAAGCCGTCACCGAGCGCCAGCAGGCCGTGACCCACGAGCGACGCCAAGTACTCAACCTATTACAGAAAATCGAGCCGCTGGAGCGTCAACTCGACACCTATCAAACCCAAGCGCGTCAGGATTTACAGCAGGCACGTCATCATTATTTTATAGTGGCGTTCGGCTGGCGGCTACTCATTGTCTTGCCGTTGTTGATTATTGCCATTTGGCTATTCAAACGCCATCGCCACGGCAACCAATGGCCATTTGTGTGGGGCTTTGCCGGCTTTGCGGTGTTTGCGTTTTTTGTTGAGCTGGTGCCCTACTTGCCCGATTTCGGCGGTTACATCCGTTACGGCATCGGCATCATCTTCACCGCACTCGGTGGTCATTGGGGCATCAAAGCATTAAACCGTTATCTGGCACGACAGAAAGAAGCCGAAGTCATGCCGGAAGAAACCCGCCGGCAAGGTATTGATTACGACACAGCCCTACTGCACCTGTCGAAAAGCACCTGTCCGGGGTGCGACCGCAAGGTGAACCTGGAAGACGACTGGTTAAACTTTTGTCCGCATTGCGGCCTAGGTTTGTTCGAACATTGCCATCAATGTAACGCACGCAAAGACGCTTTTTCACCCTACTGCCGTTTTTGCGGCAGCCACAGCCATGCGTCATAAGATGTTTCGGTCTGCAACATAAAAGACACACGAGTGGCGGGGTTAGAAAGCCAGATAAACGTGGCACAATTCCCCCGCTCCTTGAGCAGAAGGTCACTTACCCACGGCAGACAGGAATAATTTCATGGATCCTATGGCGCTACACCAACGTTATGGCATGAACCCGGCTCACAGCGAAGTGGTCGAGGCCGTACAAACCATTACGCCCGGCAACACATTGGATATGGGTTGCGGCAGCGGTCGCAACGCGCTGTATCTGGGACAACTCGGGTTTGAGGTGACGGCAATCGACAACAACCCCGGCGCTATTGCCAGTTTGCAGAATATCATCGAACAAGAAGGGCTAAGCAACATTACCGCACAAGTAGGCGATTTGAACGAAGCCAACCTGAACGGCGGTTACGATTTCATTGCCTGTACCGTCACCTTGATGTTCCTTGCTCCGCATCGAGTTGAAGCAGTCATTCGTAACATGCAGGAGAGCACGCAAACGGGAGGCTATAACCTCATCGTTTGCGCCATGAGCACCGAGGCCTACCCCTGCCCGGTCAATTTCCCCTTTGTACTGGCCGAAGGACAGCTAAGCGAGCTTTACCAAGGCTGGGATTTGGTCAAATACAACGAAGACCTCGGCACCATGCACAATGGCATGCAGCTGCAATTTGCCACCCTTTTGGCGCGTAAAACCTGAATTCAGGAGCCGCCTAAATCACCAAGCGGCTGATACAGCTCGCTGCCCTTATCGCGAAACTCTTGTGCTTTAGATGCCATGCCAGACTCGATTTCTGCCTCGGCATCCTGCTCAGCCAGCTCATCGGCGTAATCGCGCACCTCTTGGGTGATTTTCATGGAGCAGAACTTAGGGCCGCACATGGAACAAAAGTGCGCCACCTTGGCCGATTCTTTCGGCAGAGTTTCATCATGGAAATTGCGCGCGGTATCCGGGTCGAGGCTCAGGTTGAATTGGTCATACCAACGAAACTCGAAACGTGCCTTGGACAAGGCGTTATCACGCAGTTGCGCTCCCGGGTGCCCTTTGGCCAGGTCGGCAGCGTGGGCGGCAATCTTGTAGGTAATAATGCCTTGTTTCACATCATCTTTATTGGGCAAGCCCAGATGCTCTTTGGGCGTCACGTAGCACAACATGGCGCAGCCATACCAACCAATAAGTGCCGCACCAATGCCCGAGGTAATGTGGTCATAGCCGGGAGCGATATCCGTGGTTAAGGGACCCAAGGTATAGAAAGGCGCTTCGGCACAATGCTTGAGCTGTTTATCCATGTTTTCCTTGATGAGCTGCATGGGCACATGCCCAGGGCCTTCGATGAAACACTGTACATCATGCTTCCAGGCGATTTGCGTGAGCTCGCCCAAGGTTTCCAACTCGGCAAATTGCGCTTCGTCGTTGGCATCGGCAATGGAACCGGGGCGCAGGCCATCCCCCAATGAGAAGCTTACATCGTAAGCTTTCATAATCTCGCAGATGTCTTCGAAATGGGTGTAAAGAAAGCTCTCTTTGTGATGCGCCAAACACCATTTGGCCATAATCGAGCCGCCGCGGGAAACGATTCCGGTCATGCGCTTGGCGGTCATGGGCACATAACGCAGCAGCACACCGGCGTGAATGGTGAAGTAGTCTATCCCCTGCTCTGCCTGCTCAATGAGAGTATCGCGGAAGATTTCCCAGGTAAGGTTTTCGGCAATGCCGTCGACTTTTTCCAGCGCCTGATAAATCGGCACCGTGCCCACCGGTACCGGCGAGTTGCGAATAATCCATTCGCGGGTTTCGTGAATATTTTTGCCGGTGGACAAGTCCATCATGGTATCCGCTCCCCAGCGGATGCCCCAGGTGAGCTTATCCACCTCGTCTTCGATGCTGGAGGTCAGGGCCGAGTTGCCGATATTGCCGTTGATTTTCACCGCAAAGTTGCGGCCAATAATCATCGGCTCGGTTTCCGGGTGGTTGATGTTGCAAGGCAGCACCGCACGACCTGCAGCGATTTCCGAGCGCACAAACTCGGGTGTAATTTCCTTGGGAATATTGGCACCAAAGGCCTCGCCCGGATGCTGCATATCCACACCAAATTGTGCTTTTTGTTGCGCCAACGCCATATTTTCGCGAATCGCCACATACTCCATTTCTGGGGTAATAATGCCTCGGCGCGCATAGTGTAGCTGGGTAACATTTTTGTCAGCCAGCGCACGGCGCGGTCGCCGAGTTAGCTCAAAACGCAGTGCCGCCAGCTTATCATCGGCCAAACGCTGGCGAGTATATTGGGCGGTTTGTTCGGGTAGCACCTCGGTATCGCCGCGCTCGTTAATCCAAGCATCACGCAGTGGTCGCAATCCCTTACGGATATCGACAGCGATATTGGGGTCGGTGTATGGACCGGAAGTGTCATACACCCGCACCGGTGGATTAGGTGATTCTAGCGGTGCTTTTTCAGTGCCAAGATTCGACGGCGTGAGGGCTATCTCACGCATCGCCACTTGAATATCTGGGCGCGAACCTTCTACATATACCTTGCGCGATGAGGGAAAGGATTCAATGGATTGTGCATCGACTTGGGCGGTATCCGCCAAGCGCTGGGAAGTTCCTTTTGTCATAAGAGCCTCAATTGTGATGAAAAGAGGCTTGTCGGCGGGACAACACAAACAGCAGCCACCCAGAGCAGGTGTCTGCCTACTTGTTTCCTACGCGAGTGCTAACTCGATCAGGTCCACGGGTCTGTCTCAGCCTGCAATGCAGGCACCCCGACAAGCGGATAACAGCCTAACATTGGCAAACGTAATAACCAACAGGTTTTAATTAACTCTCAATAATTTGATTTACATAAAACAAGGCTGCTTTCATTCTTGCGTCGCACTTAGGGATGCGTTAGCCTGCATCGCACATCATTTATTCCGCGACGCGGGGTGCCCGTTTAATTACCGGGCTGAGAAACACCCGTTGAACCTGCTCTAGATTATGCTAGCGAAGGGACGTCATGACATTACACGCCGGTGGCTTACCCGCCATGTCATCTTGGTCGACTCACCCGACCGTTATCGGCATTCGTTACTGTTCCGCCCTTTCTTTGCATCTCACGGCCATCAACACCCCATCTCGCGTGCGGTTTGCCATCGCTTTGTATTGTAATGGGGAATCCACATGATTGATTGGTCGGTTATCGGTAATGGCGTCAGTGGGCTTTGTGCTGCCACCGTCTTAGCAGAAATGGGGGCAACTGTTGAGGTGCTCACCTCCGATGAGCATGAAACGGCCTCTTGTTTGGCAGGCGGCATGTTGGCACCGGAATGCGAGCGCGAATGCATGCCCAGTGACCATGCCACTTTGGCCTACGAAGGGTTTAATGCCATTGATTGGTGGGAAGCACACACCCATCAAGTAATACGCCACGGTTCCTTGGTATTAGCGGCGGCTCGTGACCGCGCTGCATTAACGCGCTTTGCCGAGCGTACCCATGGTCACCAGCTAGTCACACCGGCAGATATCGAACCCGGCTTGGAGGCGCGCCACCGGCAAGGGTTGTTTTACGAACAGGAAGCGCATTTGGATCCGTTGCAAGCCTTGCTAGAGTTGGAGCGACGACTAAAAGCTAATGGCGTGGTGTTTCGGCAAGGCAAGCCGCGTGGTGAGATAGTCGATTGCCGCGGTATTGCTGCCCAAGACCAGTTGCCAGACCTGCGTGCGGTGCGTGGTGAAATGCTCGAATTGCAGAGCCATGACATTCAATTCAGCCGCCCCGTGCGCTTGCTACACCCGCGCACGCCCTGCTACATCGTGCCACGCGGCAAGGGGCGCTTTATGGTCGGTGCCACCATGCTGGAAAGCAATAGCACCGCTCCCATTAGTGCGCGCGCTTTAATGGAGCTCATCAGTGCCGCCTGCGCCGTTCATCCGGCTTTTGCCGAAGCGGCTTTATTGCATGCTGGCGCCGGTTTAAGGCCCGCTTTTCCCAGCAACTTACCGGAAGTGCGTTACCAGAATAATCGTTTCTATATCAATGGCATGTTTCGTCATGGCTTTATTTTAGCACCACTCATGGCACAGCAACTGGCTGCCAAAATCCAATCGGGAGAAAGCGCTTATGCAAGTGTACATTAATGGCGAAGCAGTCACGACGGCTGCCGCCACCCTGGCCGCCCTGCTCAAGGAGCAAGGCCATGCCAAAGATGAAGTGGCCTGTGCGATAAACGGCAACTTCGTGCCACGCCAACAGCATGAAGAAACGGCGCTGGAAAACGGCCTGCGTGTGGAAATCCTCTCGCCGATGCAGGGAGGCTGATATGTCGGAAATCATTGCGTTTAACAGCCATTTGCTGCTGGGCACAGCTGGTTATCCTTCTCTGGATGAGCTGGCCAAGGCGGTACAGCTTGCGCAGCCCGATATGGTGACGGTTTCGCTGCGCCGTGAGGGCTCAGGCGGTGAACGTTTTCGCGATTTTCTCAAGCAATTGCCCTGCCCGGTGCTACCCAACACCGCCGGTTGCCACACCGCCAAAGAAGCCATTACCACCGCACAAATGGCACGCGAATTATTCAATACCTCACACATCAAACTGGAAGTCATCGGCCATGATGACACCCTGCAGCCCGACCCTTTCGGGCTAGTGGAAGCCGCGCAAGTGTTATGCGATGACGGCTTTGTGGTCTACCCCTATACCACTGATGATTTGATTGTGGGCGAACGTCTATTAGCCGCTGGCTGCCCGCTATTGATGCCTTGGGCATCCCCCATTGGCTCGGGACAAGGGCTGCGCAACATTGACGCCCTGAAAACCTACCGCGCGCATTTCTCGGATGTTCCTTTGGTCATCGATGCGGGCATACGCTCGCCCAGTGATGCGGCAATTGCCATGGAGCTGGGCTTTGATGCCATTTTGGTGAACACCGCAGTGGCCAAAGCCTTGCACCCGCCACAGATGGCACAAGCCTTTGCCGACGCCATACAAGCCGGCCGCAACGCTCGCGAGGCCGGCATTATGCCGCGTTATGATATGGCGCAACCGTCAACCCCACTAGACAGCTTGGCGTCCCTTTGGTAAGCCCCTTGAGAGACAACATGAACCGCTATGACCGCCAAATGCGCTTGCCGGAAGTCGGGGCAACCGGCCAAACGGCATTAAAGCAAGCCCGCGTGCTGGTGGTTGGTGCCGGCGGTTTGGGCGCGCATTTATTGCCACTTCTGGCCGGAGCGGGCGTCGGTTTTATACGCTTATATGATGGTGACAAGGTAGAAGAACACAACCTGCACCGCCAAACACTCTTTCGTGAAAGTGATGTGGGCAAAGCAAAAGCCCAAGCCGCCGCCTCCCACTTAAACGCACTGAATGCCGAGGTGACGTGTGATGCGATTAGCCAACACCTCACACCGGACAATGCATCAGATGCATTGGCAGACATAGACCTCGTGGTAGATGCCGCCGACCGGTTGGCGGTCACTTATCTGCTGTCGGATGCTTGCCGTGACCGCCAGCTACCGCTGGTTTCCGCCTCGGCCATCAAGCAACAAGGCTATGTGGGCGGCTTTTGTGGCAAGGGGCCTGATTACCGGGCGCTTTTCCCGCAACTCACTACTGCCGGTGGCAACTGCAACAGTCAGGGGGTTTTCGGGCCGGTGGTGGCAACGTTGGGTAGTATTCAGGCGCAAATGGCGCTCAACATTTTGCTTGGCTTAACGCCAAGTGCTATCGGCCAGCTTTGGCGTTTCGATTTTGCCAACTGGCAGCTCAGTCGCTTTCGTTTTAATGATGCGCCAATCAACCACGACGGCATCCCGCTCATTGGCAAACAGGCACTAACGCCCAACGATTGTGTGATTGAACTACGACCACCGGAAGAAGCGCCCACGCCCCTTGTGTCTCAAGCCATACGGCTGGCTATAGAAGAACTTGACGATTGGACGCCACCCGACAACCAGCGCTTGGTTTTCGCCTGTGCCAGTGGTGTGCGCGCCACCCGTGCCGCATTAGCATTGCGTGAGCGTGGGGCTGAGAATCTAGCAGTATTAGCCGCCAGCTTTTACTCCGCCTAAGCTGACTAGGCCGCGCCACACTGGCAGCCACTCTCCACTTCTTCCACTGCCACTTCCAGCGGGTGCATGTCGAGCCGTTTAAGCAACGCCATGTCATCGTCACGGGCGGGATTATCCGTCGTCAACAATTTGTCGCCGGTAAAGATGGAGCCTGCCCCCGCAAAAAAGCATAACGCCTGTAACGCTTCATCCATGTCACGGCGGCCGGCCGATAGACGCACTATCGATTTGGGCAGCACAATACGCGTCACGGCAATGGTGCGCACAAATTCGAAAGGGTCGAGTGTTTCAGCATTTTCCAATGGCGTGCCCGGCACAGGCACCAGTTGATTAATGGGTACCGAGGTGGGCGGCGTAGGCAGCTGGGCTAGCGCATGCAACAAGCCGGCCCGCTGGCGACGGGTTTCGCCCATGCCGACAATGCCGCCACAACAGATTTTCAGCCCGGCGTCCCCCACCTGCTTTAGCGTTTCCAGACGGTCTTCAAACTCGCGGGTATGAATGATTTCGCCATAGTAATCGGGCGAGGTATCGATATTGTGGTTGTAATAATCCAGCCCGGCGTCTTTGAGCTTTTCGGCATGTCCCTCACCCAGCAACCCCAAGGTGGCACAGGTTTCCAGCCCCAGCGCTTTCACTTCCCGAATCATTTCCGCCACTCTGGGAATGTCGCGGTCTTTAGGGCCACGCCAGGCGGCCCCCATACAAAAACGGGTAGCACCGGCGTTTTTGGCGTTCAGTGCTTGCTGCTTTACCTCGTCCAAATCCAACAACTTTTGCGCTTTCACGCTGGTGTGGTAACGCTGTGCTTGGGGGCAATAGCTGCAGTCTTCCGGACAACCGCCCGTTTTAATGGAAAGCAATGTTGATAGCTGCACGGCATGGGCATCATGGTTTGCCTCATGCACTGCGTGTGCCTGTGCCAAAAGAGACATGAACGGCTTGTTGAACAGCGCCTCAATGGCTTCAACGGTGTTATAGGGTGATGTATTCGTACAATCCGGCATGGTGCTTTCCTTCTATCAACAACAGTGCGAAGCCGCAGTGTTGGTGAAGCAATTCTTATTGTCAACTTTAAATAATAGTTTAAGTTTACAGTAACCAGCGATTCTGCCGTCATAAGTTGTCTATTCCGTGAGCGGAACTGTCATTGCATCCATTGTTGAAATATCGCGCAATGAATGGCGATAACAAAACAACCAAGGATGCAACAATGACAGATTTACGTTTTGACGAGCGGGTGGCCATTGTCACCGGAGCCGGTGGCGGCTTAGGCCGCAGCCACGCCTTATTACTGGCCGGCCGCGGCTGCAAGGTGGTGGTCAATGACCTGGGCGGTAACGCCCACGGCGATGGTGCTTCACAAAATGCCGCCGACAAGGTAGTGGAAGAAATTCGCGCCGCCGGTGGCGAGGCGGTGGCCAATTATGACTCGGTGGAAAACGGCGAAAGTATCGTACAAACCGCATTGGATGCCTTTGGCACGGTGGATATTGTCATCAATAACGCCGGCATCTTGCGCGATGTGAGCTTCCATAAAATGGATCAGGCCGCTTGGGATTTGGTACTTAAGGTGCATTTAATGGGTACCGAGAGCGTTACTCGCGCTGCTTGGCCAATTATGCGCGACAAACGCTATGGGCGCGTCATCATGACCACCTCGGCGGCTGGCATTTACGGCAACTTTGGTCAGGCCAACTACTCCGCTGCCAAGCTGGGCATGCTGGGGCTCGCCAATACGCTGGCCATCGAAGGCGCTTCCAAGGGCATTCAGGTAAACACCATTGCCCCCATTGCCGCTTCACGGCTAACTGCCACCGTGCTACCGGAAGACATCCTTCAGCACCTCAAACCGGAAGCGGTTAGCCCCTTGGTGGCCTGGCTGTGCCATGAGGATTGCCAAGAAAACCACGGCCTGTTTGAAGTGGGCGCTGGCTACATTGGCAAGCTACGCTGGGAGCGCACGGTGGGGCATTGTTTTGCGCCGGGCCGTGCCTTTACCCCCGATGACATTGCCAAGCAGTGGAACAAAATCACCAATTTTGACGAGGCCACTCATCCGGCCGATGTTACCCAATCCATGGCACCGATTATCACCAATGTGACCAATCCCCCCTTGGGCGGTAATGAATTTATCGATTTGGATGTGGCCGCCAATGCCGAAGTGGAGGTGGATTCCAGTTATGACGAGCGCGACCTGTCACTTTATGCGCTGGGAATTGGTGCCGCCCACGACCCGCTGGATAAAAATGAGCTGGCCTATGTGTATGAGCTGGGCAGCGACTTTCAGGCATTCCCCACCTATGGCGTGATGCCGCAAATGAACGCCATGCTGGACATGGCCAAGCAAGGCAAGAGCCCGCTGCCCGGCATGAACTTTGGTTTTGATCGGCTGCTACACGGTGAGCAATACACCGAAATCAAGCGCCCCTTGCCACCCCATGCCAAGCTGCACCACACCTTTACCCTGAAAAAGGCCTACGACAAAGACCCCAACGCGGTCATTACCTTTGCTATTTCCTCCAAGGATGAAACCGGCGAAGAACTGATTTACAACGAGATGACCGCTTTTGTGAAAGGTGCCGGTGGCTGGGGCGGCGACCGCGGGCCATCGGGTGATGATGTAAATTGCCCGCCCGAGCGTGAGCCGGACGCCATCATCGAGGAACAAACCGACGCCAACCAGACCCTGCTGTATCGCTTGTCTGGCGACTGGAACCCGCTCCACGCCGACCCGCAATTTGCCCAGCAGTTTGGTTATGACAAGCCCATTTTGCACGGCCTTTGCACCTTTGGCTTTGCCGGCCGCCATGTGATTAAAGCCTTTGCCAACAACGATGGCCGTTACTTCAAGAGCATAAAAGTACGCTTTGCGGCCACCGTTTATCCCGGCGATACGCTGGAAACTCGCATGTGGAAAGAATCGCCAACACGCATTGTATTTGAAGTGCGCGCCAAGGAGCGCGACGAGCTGGTGATTAAAAATGCCGCCATTGAGCTCTATGAAGAAATTCCCCAGCCCAAGGCAAAAGCCAAACCGACCGCAGCCAAGGCCGCACCCGCCGCAGCGGTGGACGAAAGCCTCACCGCCGAGGATGTATTCGGCGTGATTGCCGCCTATGTTGACCAACACCCTGAATTAGTGAGCCAAACCGGCACCTCCTTCCAGTTCCACATCACCGACCCGGATTCCGATTGGATATTGGATTTGAAAAATGGCGATGGCAGCTGCAAGCCAGGCGTTGGCGATAAAGCCGATGTGACGCTGGAACTCGCCAGCAAGCATTTAGCCACAGTGATGTCGGGTTCGGTGGCCGAAGCCCAGAAGCTATTCTTTGGTGGCGATTTGAAAATTAGCGGCAACATTATGGCCTCTAATAAACTCACCAGCCTCTCTGCCATTCCGGCGGCCGATTTCGAAGCCGCGCGTCAAGCGCGTATCGCCGCCGGTGGCTCGGCGGCATCCGCGGCATCAACTGCCGCCGAGGTAGACGAGAGCCTTACCGCCGCCGACATTTTTACCGCCATTGACGGCTATGTGAAAGACAATCCGCAACTGGTTGATGAGGTTAAAACGGTGTTCCAATTCCACATCACCGAGCCGGATTTCGACTGGGTGCTGGATTTGAAAAACAACGCTAGCTGCACCGCCGGCGTTGCCGACAAGGCAGACGTTACCCTAACGGTGGGTGCCGAGCACCTGCCCAAGGTGATGGGTGGCGATGTGGCCGATGCTCAAAAGCTATTCTTTGGCGGCCAGCTAAAAATCAGCGGCAATATCATGGCTTCCAACAAGCTCACAGCGTTAAAAGGCATGGAAGAAGCCCGTGTTGAAGAAGCCCGCCAAGCGCGCATCGCAGGTGGCGGCACGACCACTAAACAAGAAAAAGCCGAGCCCAAGCGCCAACCCAAAGAAGCCCAGGCACCGGCCATTTTTGCGGCACTGGCCGATAAGCTAAATGGCGATACGCCAATTAAACAGCTGCTGCAATTCCACATTACCGAGCCGGATGCCAGCTGGGTGATCGACTTTACCCAGCAACCGCCCAAAGTCAGCGAAGGCTCCAACGACAAAGCCGGCACCACCTTCACCTTAAGTGATGCCGACCTTGTCACCTTGGCCAAAGGCGGCACCGATATCCGTGCTTTTTATCAACAAGGCAAGCTGCGCGTGGATGGCGACATCACCCCAGCCCACCATTTGGAATTTTTGGCCAACGCCATCTAACAGGAGAACACCATGAGTAAACGACGCGCCAATGTTATCGGGGTGGGCATGACCCACTTTTACAAGCCCGGCCAAAGCCCGGACTACCACGAAATGGCCAAGGAGGCCGGCACCCAAGCCCTGAAAGATGCCGGTATTACCTATAACGACGTGCAACAGGTGTACGCCGGTTATGTGTATGGCGACTCCACCTGTGGCCAGAGAGCGGCCTACGAGCTGGGGCTTACCGGCGTGCCGGTAATCAACGTCAACAACAACTGTTCCACCGGCTCCAGCGCCATCTATCTGGCTCGTCAGGCCATCGAAGGCGGCATCGCCGACTGTGTGCTGGCATTGGGCTTTGAAAAAATGGAACGCGGCGCCCTGGGCAGCCACTTCAACGACCGCGAAAACCCCATGGGGCAACACGCCCAAGTGATGATGGACGCCCAAGGCTTTAACCAGGCACCGGTGGCGGCACAAATGTTTGGCGGTGCCGGGCGCGAGTACCGTTGGAAATACGGCACCAAGAAAGAAACCTTTGCCAAGATTTCAGTAAAAGCACGCCAGCATGCACACAATAACGACCACGCCATCTTCACCGATTTATTGAGCTTGGATGAGGTACTGGAATCGCCAGAAATTTTCGACCCACTCACCCGCTACCAATGCTGCCCGCCCACCTGTGGTGCCGGTGCGGCCATTATTTGTTCCGATGAATTTGCCGCCAAACTGGGCATCAACAATCCGGTGTATATCGCCGCCCAGGCCATGACCACCGATTTCAGCTCCAGCTTTGATGAGCAATCGATGATTAAAATGGTGGGTTACGATATGTCCCAAGCGGCCGCCAAGCAGGTGTATGAAGCCGCGGGTATCGGCCCTGAAGATATCAAGGTGGTGGAACTACACGACTGCTTCACCGCCAACGAACTTCTCACCTATGAAGCCCTCGGCCTTTGCCCCGAAGGCGGTGCCGAGAAATTCATTGAAGACGAAGACAACACCTACGGCGGCAAATATGTGGTCAATCCCTCCGGCGGCCTGTTATCCAAAGGCCACCCGCTAGGCGCCACCGGCCTTGCCCAATGCGCCGAGCTCACCTGGCAGCTACGCGGCACCGCCGGTAAGCGCCAAGTGGAAGGTGCCAACATTGCGCTACAGCACAACATTGGTTTGGGCGGCGCTTGCGTGGTGACGATGTACCGGCGGGATTAATTATGACCAATACACCCTGGTGGGACAGCATCCCGCACGACCTTTACCAGCAGGCCAATCCCACCCCCATCAACCAGCGTTTCCCGCTGTTGGTGGGGGCCAGCAAAACCATGGATTGGGTCATGCGCTCCGGCTTGGCGGCAGCGGTATCGGCCTCCATGGCGAAGGATTTGTTATCGCCCAAGCGCTTAAACGAAGAGTATGAATTACTGCAATTTTATCGCGCGCTCACCGAGCCGGCCGATGCCGGCAAGGTGTTTCTCACCCCACCTAAGAATGTACCAGTAGAAGCGCGGCCTCTGCCTTTGTTGGGGTATCACCCCAAAGAGGTGCCTGCCGTTGAGCTACACTTTGATAGCCCCTACCACACGCTAAACTCGGCACTGGGTGCGGCCTACCAAAGGCACCACCACAACCGCCACCTGCGCGCACAGTATTGGCGACACTCCAAAGGCGGCCGTCCGACGCTAATCTTCATCCACGGCGTCACGGTGAATCCCTACTGGCTCAACAGCTGGATGTTCTCGCTGAAATGGTTTTACCGTCAGGGCTTCGACATCTTGCTATACACCCTGCCCTTCCACGGCAAGCGTCGCGGGCGTGGCGACCTATTTAGTGGCCAGGGATTTTTCTCCCACGGCTTGGCACACGTTAACGAAGCCATGCTGCAAAGCGTTTATGACCTGCGTATTTGGGTGAACTATTTGCTGCAACAAGGGAGCACAGCGGTGGGAGTATCGAGCCTAAGTTTAGGAGGTTACATTACGGCACTAGCTGTGGGTGCCGAGCCACGCTTAGCGTTTGCCATACCCAACGCGCCGGTGGTGATGCCGGTGGATATGCTGTTGGAATGGCCCTTCACCGCGCCCCTGATACGCCGCGTGATGGCGCACAAGCAATTAACTCTGGCCGATATGCGTCAGCTCATGGCACTGCATTGCCCGCTCACCTGGCAATCCCAGATTGCCACCGAGAAACTGCTGATTATTAGCGGCGCAGGCGACCGCTTCACCGCACCACATTACGTCACAGCATTGCACGAGCACTGGCAAGGCAGCCGCTTGCATTGGTTCCCCGGTAACCACTTGGTGCATCTGCAGCAAGGGCGCTACTTGCGTGTCATGCGGGATTTTATGGTAGAGGCCACCGAAACTGCGAAGCAACACACATCCAGCGCATTGCTCCGCTAAGACGGTTTTACGCTTCAGCGTAATTCATCAACAGCTTGCTCAAGCCTTTGGCTAACTGCTGGCTGTCTTTCGGTAATTGCCCTTCGGCTAGCAAAGCCTGGTCGAGCAACAAGCCGGCCAGTTCTTTGAAGCGGTCTTCATCGGCCAGATTATCCATTTTCTCCAGTAGCGGATGACTCAAATTCACTTCCAGAATTTGTTCCAGCTCGGGCACTTGTTGACCTTGCGCTTCCAGTAAACGACGCAACTGCGGACCCAGCTCGTCCTTGCCCATCACCAAACAAGCGGGGCTATCGACCAAGCGGGACGTCGAACGCACTTCTTTCACGGCATCACCCAGAGCCGTTTTCAAGCGTTCAATCAACGCGTCATTTTCAGGTGCTTTATCGTCATCCTTGGCATCATCAGCTTTGTCATCCAAATCCAGCTCGCCGCGAGCAATGTTCACTAACTGCTTGCCTTTGTATTCATGCAAGAAGTTGATCATCCACTCGTCAATGCGGTCGCTCAACAACAGCACTTCATAGCCTTTTTTCTTCAACGCTTCGAGGTGCGGGCTGGCTTTAGCCACGGCATGGTTTTCGGCCAAGAGGTAATAAATCTTCTCTTGCCCTTCTGCCATACGCTCGATGTAAGCATCCAGAGACACCTCTTCGGCGTCATTTGAAGCAGTGGAATAGAAACGCAATAAACCAGCGACTTTTTCTTGGTTATCGGTATCTTCGCCTACGCCTTCTTTGAGCACACTGCCAAACTCACGCCAGAAGGTGGTGTACTTCTCGTCATCCTTGCTGAGTTTGGACAGCAATTTCAGCACCCGCTTGGTCAAGGCGCTGCGAATCTTCTTCACTTTACCGTCATCTTGCAGCAACTCACGGGACACGTTGAGCGATAAATCCGGCACATCGACGATACCCTTCACGAAGCGCAGGTAAAGCGGCAGGAACTGCTCGGCGTCATCCATGATGAAGACACGCTGCACATACAGCTTGAGGCCGCGCACGCCTTCACGCTGATACAAGTCAAAGGGTGCTTTGGACGGCAGATACAAAAGGCTGGTGTATTCCAGCGCGCCTTCCACCTTGTTGTGGCTGTAGGTCAGTGCGTCAGCAAAATCATGGCTGATGTGATGATAGAAAGATTGGTATTCTTCCTCGGTGACTTCATTGCGCGGACGCTGCCACAAGGCTTTGGCCGAGTTCACGGCCTCCCACTCTACGGGCGCATCCTTGTCATCGTCCGGCCCTTTGGCTTTGGGCATGTAGATGGGGAAGGCCACATGGTCGGAATAACGGCCAATCAGGCCGCGCAATGTCCAACCTTGTGCGTATTCTTTGGCATCATCACGCAGGTGTAGCACGATACGAGTGCCCACTTCGTCCTTGGTACGCTGCTCGATTTGATACTCGCCTTCGCCGGTGGATTGCCAATAAACGCCTTCTTCGGCCGGCAAATCGGCGCGACGAGTAAAGACTTCAACGTCTTTGGCAACGATGAAAGAAGAATAAAAACCGACACCAAACTGACCAATGAGCTGGGCATCTTTTTTCTGGTCGCCCGAGAGTTTTTCCACAAAATCAGCCGTGCCGGATTTTGCTAAGGTACCCAGGTTTTCAATGACATCATCACGGCTCATGCCGATGCCATTATCGCTGATGGTCACGGTACCTGCGGCTTCATCGGTTTCAATATGAACGGCCAACTCGCCGTCCAACTGTAACGCTTCGTCTTTTAGACCTTGGAACCGCCGCTTATCGCACGCATCGGAAGCGTTGGATACCAGCTCACGCAGAAAGATTTCGCGGTTGCTGTAAAGCGAGTGAATCATTAGCTGCAGAAGTTTGGAGACTTCTGCTTGAAAGCCACGGGTTTCGGCTGCTTCTGCCATGGTGTTGTTCCTCATAATAGGCGTAATGACACGCGCCGCTGATACGGCGCGCTATTTCAAATTGGGATGACAGATAAATAAGGGCGGTTAAGGCGATTTCAAGGGGGTAAGTGACTGGATTTCGCCCGGGCGATAGAAATATTGCATGGAGCCTGCCCCCATGGAGACGGTAAGCGTAAGCTGCTCGGCGACGACATCACTCAATATTCCCTGATGGCGCTCGCCTTTGATGCCAACCACCGTCACCACCTGCCCCAGCAATGGCTTGTATTGCAGCAGACCAAGCTTATCTTGCGTGGTGGTTTCCGGCTTGGCTTGTTGATTAGCCTTTTCCGCCGGTGGCGCTTGAGTGGGACTCACGGCTGGTGTAGTGGGCGCTTCAGGCGTCTGTGACGGTGTTGCCACTTCTTCTGCGGGCGCAACGGGGGTCGTTTGGTGTAACACCAACACCTGGCCGTTGGACAGTAGCACCTTGGCGAGCTGATCTATGGCGATGTGATACTTCACACTACCGGCAGACACGTTATCGGCCACCAGTAAGCCGTGTTTATCAAGCCCCTCTATAACAGCTGATTTCTTGCTGCCGTCACGCTTCACAAGCGTCACGGTTTGATTCACGTATTGCATCAATGCACTGGCTTCTATTTGGACTGGTGGCAAAAATTGTCCCACGTTTGTGGTATCAGCCTGATTGGCTGCACTGGCCTCACGCAGCACGACGGTACGATCGCTGTCGGCATTGACATGCCAACCAAAATCATCGGGCCTCAAGGTCAGGTAATGCTCTTCCAATTGCTGGTTGCTCAACAGCACCCGAGCACGCGCCTTGCCTTTATTATGGCTCGCATCCATCGTCACCTGATCAACCACGATGCTGACTACCGCCCCTTTTGGTAGGTGACCAAGCAGATACTGCCGAGCAAGATACTTCAAGGTATCCGGATGGTTAAAGGTGGTATCGACCTGGCCATCGATATAACGCAAATGGCTGGTATCAATAATAAAGTTACCCGACAAAAAATTGTCCAGCTTGCCAGGAAGGATTAATTGCATGAAACCATTGAGCCGATACTCTGAGCGTGGCGCCAGTTGCAATTCCAAGCTGTATCCGCTTTTTATAATGCGAGTCTGCAACCGCCCGTTGTCGTCTTGCCAAGATAAATACACCACCGGCGGATGTTGGTCAGTAGGCTGAACATAGAAGCTACGCGTGCGCGTTAAACCAGAAGGCTCAATGTTAATGAGAATACGGACTTCCAACGATGGCAGAAAACCATCGCCTTGCCGCGCGCTCAATACACCATCTATGAGGGTCGCTTTTTGGTAAACGAAACGTTTGCCGTGAAGCTGCCCCGATAGGTCACGATCTTGGTCCTGACGCATCACCAGCAGTGCTTTCTGCTTGGTTTCCATAAATTGCGTCATGCCCGCTTGGGTGTTACCGCGCGTCGCCTGGCTGGTATCCGGTTGCCAAAATAAGGCGGGTTGGTTCAACAGTTTGGGGTTGTTCGCAATGGCAACCGCAAAGCCCAATATGATACAAACAAAGCCGAGCACTCGCGCCATGGCGACCCAACGAATATCGCTCCAATATTGATGGATGTAATCGCCCGTCAAAAAGGGAAACAATAAGCGCCAACCCGCCACACCGCGATGACTGGCATGCTCAATCATCCAGATGGTGGTCACCACCACCAGTGTTATCCCCACTATCAGCAATACGCCAACCATCGCACTCCCGACTCCATCTTGTTGTTATACGGAATGTTCTCACTGTACAAAGTGTGGCGGCAATCTACCAGCTTTACCTTGCCGTTCGTCGCACTTTTGCTACCGCCAACGGCATTTGTTAGACATTTTATCGGACAATATCGAAATTGCTTGCCTCAATTTCAATGTCGGTTTATACAGGCGGTAAGCCTGTAGCTCATGGCGATCATGACACCCATAACCCCTAACAGGAGGCTACCATGGAGCAACGACAAGATAGCTTTCAAAATGAAAACGATGAGCTGCTGCTTGACGATGACGCACTATTTTTTGATGACGACAACGCAGAAGAAGATGATGCCGATTACGTCAGCCGCTCCCAACAACTGA
>CAYVZZ010000026.1:0-585 GCA_964456185.1 uncultured Alcanivoracaceae bacterium | reverse complement strand
CGCCGCATTGAGGATCGGTTGGAACAGCGCAGCCTAATGCGAGAGCTGGACGACTACAGCAATATGGATTTAGACGACGGACTCTATCAATAGATCATAGCAAGACACCCTGTGCTAGCTTGCTCAGCACAGGGTGGATGCATATTAGGATTCGTCGAGTGTCTTAACGTCCAACCCACTCAAGGCCAGATTCACGGCTTTAAATACTGCGCGTCCCTTATTTAGCGTTTCTTTCCACTCCAAACGCGGGATCGAATCGGCGACGATACCGCCACCCGCCTGCAAATACAGCTTATCGTGACGCATCACCGCAGTTCGAATGGCAATGGCCATATCCATGCTGCCATTAAAATCGATATAACCCACTGTGCCGCCGTAAATACCCCGTTTTACCGGCTCGACTTCGTCAATGATTTCCATCGCGCGAATTTTCGGTGCGCCACTCAAGGTGCCTGCAGGTAGTGTCGACGCCAACACATCAAACGGGTCGGTATCGGGCAGCAGCTCGCCTTCCACATTAGATGACAGATGCATAACGTGAGAATAGCGCTCAACCACCATTTGCTCGGTGACATGAACGCTGCC
>CAYVZZ010000025.1:0-23904 GCA_964456185.1 uncultured Alcanivoracaceae bacterium | reverse complement strand
TTTTCAGCTTTTCGTATAGGCTCGACTTCCCGATACCCAGAATTTTGGCCGCCTGCACCCCTTTCACGGTAGTCAGTTTCGGCTGGACAACCCGCACCAGGTAATCACTGATCTGATTATTGGTGAGAATATCCGACGAGAACGACAGATACATGGCCGACACCGTACTGCCCACCATCAGGTTAATGCTGGGCTGCTGCGCCTGCTCGGGCAGCTTATTGCGTACTTGGTTGACCTTGGCCAGCACCTGCGTCAGCGCCGCGTCCGAGTCGGCATCCAGACGCAAATGCGCGGTGATACTCGAGACGCCAGCCATGCTGGTGCTTTCCAGATAGTCGATACCATCTGCCGAGGCGATGGCATTTTCCAGCGGCGTGGTAATAAAGCCTTGAATGAGATCCGCGTCCGCCCCGGTGTACACCGTGGTGACATTAATGACGGCGTTTTCCATCTGTGGATACTGGCGCACATTCAGCTTATCGAACGCCATTAAGCCCAACAGGAAAATCAGCAAGCTAATGACGCTGGCTAATACCGGTCGACGGACGAATATATCAGTAAATTTCATCGTGTCGTCTCCGCTCAGCTATTGTCCGGATGGGGGTGTAGCTTTGCGGGAACCTGAATACTGTTATCAATCTTCACCGGCATGTTTTGACGCAAATTCAATAGGCCAGAGGTGGCCACCTCATCGCCCGGCTCAAGCCCTTTAATAACAGCAACAACGTCGCCGCGTGCTTGCCCAAGCTGCACAAACTTGCTGTGTACCACATAGCGTGTGGTCGATTTCTCGCCTGAGCTCTCATCTGCCGCCGTTTCTGCGGCTTTTGTGACGACATACACCTCGTTGCCGTAGGGATGGAAACTCACAGCCGTTCGTGGGATCACCATGACATGCTTGGAAGTCGGCAATTTGATGGAAATGCTAGCGAACATGCCGGGACGCAGTTGCTGTTTCTTATTATCAAATACAGCCTGCACCGACACATTGCGGGTACTGGCGCTCACGCCCGGCTCTACCGCATTGATCTTGCCGACGAACACCTCGCCAGGCTGGCTATCAATGCGCGCTTCTACTTCTAACCCCTTCTCGAGAATCGGAAGTTTTTGCGCCGGCACGGCAAAGTTAACGTAAATCGGCGACAACGACTGCAAGGTCACCAAGGTCGTGCCCGGCGCCACATATTGCCCCAAATCCACCTGACGGATACCCAGTCGCCCACCAAAAGGCGCCTCAATGCGCTTGAACCCCACCCGGGCTTTCTGAGCCTTGGCTTGGGCACGCGCTTGATTGCGCTTACTACGCATTTGGTCCAGTTGAGACTTGGAAATACTGCCTTTCTTGTACAAGCGCTGATAACGCTGGAAATTTTCTTCAGCCAGGTGCGCTGCTGCCTGCAAAGCGCTCAGGGTGGCGCGGTCTTCCGTGTTATCCAGTGTGAGCAGCAGCTGACCTTTGCTCACGGTATCGCCAGAGTCAAAATGGATGGAATCCACAATACCGCTGGCACGCGTAGTCAGGGCAATGCCGTTAACTGCCTTAACGGTGCCCACGGCATCAATGGTCTGCGCCCAATCTGCCTGTTTCACCTTTGTGGTCGTAATGGTGGGCGTCTTTTGCTGCATCTGGTCGATAAATTTGTCGATCTGAATGCTGACGAACCATTTGAAACCGAAAATACCGCCAAACACGACGGCACAAGCGACCAGCATGATGACCATGCCCTTGGTGACTTTAATGCGTAATTCCATTATGCGATCCCACCTTAGGATTATTATTGATACCCGCGTACCAAACGTACCTTATTATTTATCTCATTTGAGGGCAATTTTCTTTCTCTTGCAAGCTTTTACAAAAAAACCGGCAACACTAGGCTGCCGGTTTTTTATCACGGAGTCTTGTTACCACTTAGGTCGGTGGCGGCAAATCCTCCGATTTTAGTTTACGCAGCGGAACGCCGGATAACCGTCGCACCACCACGTAAAACAGCGGGATAAAGAAGATCGCCAAGACGGTAGCCGTGAACATGCCACCAAAGACGCCGGTACCAATCGAGGTACGCGCACCGGAACCGGCACCCGTGCTCAACATGAGTGGCGTCACACCCAGCATAAAGGCCATCGAGGTCATCAAGATGGGGCGGAACCGTTTGCGAGTGGCTTCCAGCGTCGCTTCCAATAACCCCTTGCCTTTGTCCTCCAACTCTTTGGCAAATTCCACAATCAGAATGGCGTTCTTAGCCGACAAGCCAATGGTGGTAATCAGCCCCACCTGGAAGAAGATATCGTTATCCAGCCCACGCAGCCAGGCAGCCAACACTGCCCCCAAGACACCCAGTGGCACCACCAGCATCACCGAGAAGGGGATCGACCAGCTTTCATACAAGGCCGCCAAGCAGAGGAACACAAACAGCATGGAAATGGCATATAACAGCGGTGCCTGATCGCCTGACTGGCGTTCCTCATAGGACAGCCCCGTCCACTCGTAACCGAAGCCTTCCGGCAAAATGGTATCGGCCAAATGGGCAATGGCATTCATGGCATCACCACTACTGTAACCGGGGGCAGCCGACCCTTGGATATTCATCGACGGCACACCATTATAGTGTTCAACCTGTTGCGGCCCATATTCCCAATGACCGCTGGCAAAGGCCGAGAAGGGCACCATTTCGCCTTTATTATTGCGAATACGCCACTGGCTCAAGTCTGTCGGCATCATGCGCGACGAGGCTTTGCCCTGCACATAAACCCGCTTAATGCGGCCGTTGTAAACAAAATCGTTCACATAGCTACCGCCCCAGCCGGTCGTTAAGGTCGCATTAATAGCGGCCAGCGACACGCCCAATGCTTTGGCTTTTTCATGGTCAATATCGATATGGTACTCGGGCGCTTCCGGCAAACCGGCGTGGCGCACGCGCATCATCACCGGGCTTTTGTTGGCTGCCATCACCAACTTGCGTGTGGCCGCCGCTAGCGCATCGGCTCCCATGTGGCTACGATCTTGCAGCTCGAAGTTGAAGCCACTAGCAACACCCAAAGAGTGAATGGCCGGTGGGTTGAGGGCAAAAATCATCGCATCGCGATTTTGGCTAAAGTGCCGCATGGCACGACCGGCGATTTGTTGGGCGCTGTCTTTGCTTAGATCACGTTCTTCCCAAGGCTTCAGATTGATAAAGGCGATACCGGAATTTTGGCCGCGCCCGGCGAAGCTGAAACCGGCCGCCACAAAGATGTGCTGTACCACGTCCTTTTCGGTGTTCTGGAAGTAGTCTTCCACGTCCTTGAGCACATCGATGGTCTGCGCCTGGCTGGAACCCACCTTCAGCTGCACTTGCGCCAGCAAGAAACCCTGGTCTTCGCTGGGCAAGAAGGCGGTCGGCAAGCGCATCATCAGAACGCCCAGTACGGCCACAATAACCACATAAATCAACAAGTAACGACCACGTTTGCCCAATATCTTTTCGACACTGCTTTGGTAGCCATTACTGCCCTTGGCAAAAACGCGGTTAAACCACCCAAAAAAGCCGCCTTTGCGTGTCTCACTGGCCGTTTTTGGTTTCAACATGGTGGCACAAAGTGCCGGTGTCAAAATCAGAGCGGTTAATACCGACAGCACCATGGCCGTCACAATGGTGACCGAGAATTGGCGATAAATACCACCGGAAGAACCCGGGAAGAAAGCCATGGGTATAAATACCGCTGACAGTACCAAACCAATACCCACCAAGGCACCGGTCAGCTCACCCATAGAGCGCCTTGCAGCCTCTCGTGGTGATAATTGCTCTTCTTCCATGACCCGTTCGGTATTTTCCACCACCACGATGGCGTCATCCACCAGCAAACCAATGGCCAACACCAAGCCAAACATGGTGAGGGTATTGATTGAGAAACCAAATACATGCAACACGCCAAAGGTGCCCAGTAACACCACCGGTACCGCAATGGTGGGAATCAGGGTGGCGCGAATGTTCTGCAAGAACAACAGCATCACCAAGAACACCAACACAATGGCCTCAATCAAAGTGTGCATCACCTCGTTGATTGAGATGCGTACAAAAGGTGTGGTGTCGTAGGCGTTAACCACTTTCATGTCAGCCGGGAAGAATTGCTCTAATTCTTTAATGCGTTTCATCACCCGGTCATGAGTGGCCAGCGCGTTGGCGCCAGTGGCCAAGTTAATGCCCAAAACGGCAGCCGGCTTACCATCAAAACGTGCCTGGATGGCATAGCTTTCCTGACCCAGCTTGATCTGCGCCACATCGCGCAGTAACACCTTGGAGCCATCGGGATTTACGCGCAGCAAAATTTTGCCAAACTCTTCCGGGCTAGACAGCATGGTTTGCACCACGATGGAGGCGGAAATTTGCTGTCCGGGTGCCGCAGGTGTGCCGCCAATTTGTCCACCGGCAATCTGGTTGTTTTGGGTCTTGATGGCCTGAATGACATCGGTGACGTTGAGGTGATATTGCGTCAACTTGTGGGGGTTAAGCCACACACGCATGGCGTATTCGGAACCAAACAGTTGTGCCTGCCCCACGCCTTCGATACGGCTGATCGGGTCGACAATATTGCTGCCGACATAATCCCCCAAATCCGCCGGCGTCATGGCACCGGTTTCCGACACAAACGCCAACACCATCAGGAAGGTGCTGGACGACTTGGTCACACTAATGCCCAACTGCTGCACAATTTGCGGTAGGCGAGGTGTCGCCAGCTGCAACTTGTTTTGCACCTGCACCTGCGCAATGTCGGGGTTGGTGCCCGCCGCAAATGTCAGGGTAATGGTAGCAATACCCGCCGAGTTACTGGTCGAGCTCATATACAACAAATGGTCAATGCCGCTCATTTGTTGTTCGATCACTTGCGTAACCGAGTTGGCGATAGCATCAGCCGAGGCTCCCGGATACTTGGCGGTAATCTGGATTTTCGGCGGCGCGATATCCGGATATTGTTCCACCGGCATGAATTTCAGCGCCATGGCGCCGGCCAACATCATGACGATGGCAAGAACCCACGCAAAGATGGGGCGATCAATGAAAAACTTAGCCATGACTTACCCCGTTACGCTGCGTCTTGTGCGTTTGTCGATGCGCGGCTTGCTTGTGGCGTGCCGTCTTGGGTAGCTGCTTTTTTATCAGCTGATTTGTCTGCTTTGGCACCAGACTCAATGGGATCAATCGTCATGCCGGGGCGCAGCTTCATCAAGTTATCGACAATAATCTTGTCGCCTGCTTGCAGGCCTTTGCTGATAAGCCACTTGCCATTGATTGGCCGCTCGATGGTGACCGGCTGCTTCACCACCTTATTGCCTTCGCCCAACAACATAACACTGGAGCCGCCACCCGGCATGATAGTTACTACTTTTTGCGGCACCAAAATGGCCGTATGACTGGCTCCCTGAGGCAACTTGGCACGCACGAACATACCTGGCAGCAGCAGGCCATCCGGATTAGGGAAAACAGCACGCAAAGTCACCGAACCAGTGGAGCCATCTACACTGTACTCAGAAAATTGCAGACTGCCTTTATGTGCGTAAGGCTGACCGTTTTCCAGTAAAAGGCTGACTTCAACCTGGCCTTTGGCGGTTTTTTCCAGCTGGCCGGTAGCCAGGGCTCGACGCAGCTGTGCCAGTTTTTCATAAGGCTGGGTCAAGTCCACATAGATGGGGTCTAGCTGACGAATCACGGCCAGAGCTTGCGCTTGACCGGCGGTGACCAAAGCACCTGCGGTGATGTTGGAACGACCGATACGGCCGTTAATCGGTGCACGAATGGTGGTGTACCCCAAGTTAATGCGGGCCTTTTGCAAGGCGGCCTCGGCAGCCTGAACGCCTGCCTTGGCCTGCGCTAACGCGGCCTGTGCCTTGTCATTTTCCTGCTGACTGATGAGATGGCGCTTGGCCAAATCGCTGGAACGCTGTGCCGTGGCTTTAGCCAGTTCCAAGGATGCCTTGGCACTGGCTAGCTGTGCCTGAGCACTTTCGACCGCTGCACGATAGAGGCTATCGTCAATTTGATAAAGGGGATCACCGGCTTGCACCTTTTGGCCTTCGTCATACAGGCGTTTTTCAATGATGCCGTTCACCTGCGGGCGTACCTCGGCGATACGGTAGGGGTGAGTCCGCCCGGGTAAATTGGCGGTAAAGGTATGCGAGCTGGTTTGCACCACCATGAAGTCGGCTTTTGGCAGAGGGCGTTTAGCCGCCTTAACTGCACCTTCTTGACCACAGGCCGCCAGCACCATCGCAACGCAGGCCAACCCGATTATTCCTAGTTTATTCTTGCTCATGTGCCACTCCGCTATTGTAGCCAGTTCACCCACAGTGGTGACGAAGGTTAAGTATGAGATGAGCAGGCGCAACTGCCCCTACCCGAATGCAGCATTATAACCAGTTAAAAACAAATAAGCTTGCTTATTACTATTTTTTACCGGTTTTTTTCTTGCCGGGCATGATGTACTTCATTAGGGACATGAACCACATCAATTGGGCGGCATCACCCTCGATGCGAATATGGCCTTCTTGCATCCCCTGCATGAAAGCCATTTGGTTTTTGCCGGCTTCTTTGAGGGTAGCGAACGCATAGCCGGCATCTTTGAATTGTAGGGTAACCGTGGCCTCGGGGTGCTGCGTATTAGCACTGCTCACCCCGCTGCCTTGCAAGTGAAACCAACGCGCCGGCTTACCGTCAAAGGTACGCCATTGCATTATCACTTGGCGTTTATCTAACTTGGCACGAAAGGCATCGTTATGCCGACCCAGCCATTTTAAGCGCCAGGCCAGCAACCACATCAATAAACGGAATCCCATTAGGCGTCCTTTTCCATAAGTGGCTTAAGTTGCTTATTAAGCTCAAACTTCTCGCGCACGATACCGCCGGTTAGCACATAGCCGCCCAGCTCACCATTAGGCAGTTTGAACAGGCCACGTACATTACCGTCGGCGTCTTCTTCGGTTTCCCAGCTGCCTTCGGTGCCCGGTTCGGGCGGCATGACGACAACCGGACAAGCCGGTGTTTTTACCGTGACCGGCATAATGCCATACACCGCGGGCGTCTCTTCGCCAGCAAGGGTTTTACCCAAAGCGCGGCTGGCTGCCATTAAAGGCAACACGAACGGCTTCCAGTAACCGGCTACCTCGGCGCAATCGCCCAGGGCAAAAATATGCGGGTCGCTGGTGCGCAGGTAACGGTCGGTTTGGATGCCTTTTGTAATGGTCAAACCGGCGCTTTTAGCCAACTCGACATTAGGTCGGAAACCAATAGCAGAAAGCACGATATCGCTAGTAACGGTAGAACCATCTGACAGGGTAGTAACCAGCTGGCCGTTTTCACCCTGATCGACCTGTTTGGCCAAGGGACCAAAGTGGAAGGTAACACCCAAATCACGCAAGCCTTTTTCCACCGCAGCGGACGCGGCTTCCGGTACCAACAAAGGCAGACACCGGCCTTGCGGCTCGACCAGTTCCACCTCGAAGCCACCATTGGCCAGGTCATTGGCAAATTCACAGCCAATCAAACCGCCGCCCATGATGAGCACTTTCTTCTTGCCATCGAGTGCAGTGCGAAAATGCCCGTAATCGGTCAAGTTGTTGATCGAGAAGACCGCCTCAGCGGCATTTCCCTCTAGCGGTGGCGTCCAGGTGTCGGCACCAACGGCCAGCACCAATTTGTCATAGTCGAGCTGGCTGTCATCATCCAGAGTGATCTGCTTAGCCGCTGCATCGATTGCGGTCACATGGGTGCTAGGGCGCACCTCCAGGTTGAATTTCTCGGCGGTATCTACGGCGCTGCCCATGGCAAGCTCGTCGGCGCTTTTACCCTTAGCAAAGCCATTGGATAGCATGGGCTTTGAGTAGTTACGGCCGTCATCCGCCGTCAACATAACAATCGGCAACTCGGGCGCTTCTTTACGCAATGCTTTCACGGTATTAAAGCCGGCCAAGCCGGAACCGATGACCACTACTGGCTTCATGGAAACTCCTTAATCGAGCGGTTCGAAATCTTCTTTGCCGACGCCACAATCGGGGCAGCACCAATCGTCGGGCAGGTCTTCAAATTTTGTGCCCGGGGCAATGCCTTCTTCGGGTAAACCTTCGGCTTCATCATAGATAAAACCGCAGACAACACATTCCCACTGTTTCATGGTTCGCTCCTGTTAATACATATCTGGGTGTTTAAATCAGCGCCTACTATAAAAGAAATAGCCGCTTGTCTCATATTCGCTGTAGGACAATAGCGCGCAAGCTTCCCTTGTCAAACGCCTGCCGATGTCGCATAGTCGCTGGCATCATGCCAACTTCGTCGCCACATCCATTTTATTCGCCCGATTGGCTCACCGCCGATCGGCTCGATTTGCCTGCACAGCAAAGTGATTGGCTGCTGCATTTGGGCTCGCTCACCGAGCGTTTACAACTGCTGGGCGAGTTACGGGTGGTGCGCCTTTACGAAGGCGACGGGCAACTGGCCGCCGACGAGGCCCTGTTTCTGGGTTTACCGCCCCACGCCAGCTGCCAGATTCGAGAAGTGCTGCTTGAGGTTGATCAACAGCCCTTTGTTTACGCACGCAGTGTGTTACCTGCCTCCAGCCTTGAGGGTGCCAACCAAGAGCTGGCTAGCATGGCCGAGCGTCCTTTGGGCAGCGAGCTGTTCCGTGACCCGGTAGCGACACGTCAACAACTGGATGCGTGCTTTTTGCCTCGCGAACAATTACCAAAAACACTGGATATCAGCGACACCACGCTGCTGGCACGCCGCTCACGGTTTTGCAAAAATCATCAGCCGTTGCTGGTGGCCGAGTGCTTCTTGCCTGCTTTATGGCGACGCCTAACAGCTTCCTAGCGATGCTTTAACGGCTTCAGAGCGGGCGCAGCGTCCAGCGGCTTGGCCAGATTACTATTGACCCTTTCCTCAGGTTTCATGCCCACATCCGGCTCGCAAGACATATGCTTTTGCCAGCCGCAAAGCACGCACTCCATCCAATATTCATCGTCACCTTCATTTTTGCATCGCTGCACGCGATCCATGGCACCGCAATTGTCACAAACGGCACCGGCGATAAAGGCTCTAATTACGGCCATGGTGATCTCCTTGGTGATTCACTAGGCAATGCCATTATGACGTAATAGGGGATCGATGCTGGGTTCGCGGCCTCTAAAGGCTTTAAACAAATCACCGGCATCACGACTACCACCTTTCGACAAAATATGATTGCGAAAGGCACGTCCGGTGGCTTCATTGAAAATACCGTCTTCTTCGAAACGCGAGAAGGCGTCTGCCGAAAGCACCTCTGCCCATTTATAGCTGTAATAACCGGCCGCATAACCCCCTGCAAAAATATGCGCGAAGCCATTTTGAAAGCGATTGAAATCTGGTGCTGGCACCACGGCCACCTCACGGCGCACGGCATCCAGCTCGGCCTGAATATCCAGCCCCCGCTGATAATTGGCGTGGATGCGGAAATCGAACAGGGAAAATTCTAACTGCCGCAGCATCTTCATGCCGCTTTGGAAATTTCGCGCGGCCAACATGCGCTCCAGCTTGTCATTCGGTAACGGCTCGCCTGTTTCATAATGGCCTGAGAACAAGGCCAAGGCTTCCGGTTGCCAGCACCAGTTTTCCATAAATTGACTGGGCAACTCGACGGCATCCCAGGCCACTCCGTTGATGCCTGACACGCCGGGCACTTCTTGCTCGGTAAGCATGTGATGCAAGCCATGGCCAAATTCATGGAAGAGGGTGGTGACTTCGTCATGGGTCAACAAACCGGGGCGACCGTCGGCCGGTGGCGCAAAGTTACAGCACAAATAAGCTACCGGTAATTGCAGGCTACCGTCTGCATGACGGCGGCGCACCAGACAATCATCCATCCAGGCTCCACCCCGCTTGCCCTTGCGGGCGTAAGGGTCGAGGTAAAAGGCAGCGATGGGGTTATCGTTGGCATCTTGTACTTCAAAGAAACGCACATCGTCGTGCCAAACAGCCACATCATGCTTTTGCTGAAAGCGAATGCCATACAGCTTGCCCACAATGGTAAACAGGCCACTAAGCACTTTTTCCAAGGGGAACCAGGGGCGCAAGGCTTCTTCAGAGTAATCGTAACGGGCTTCCTGCAGGCGTTGCCCCCAGTAGGTGTAATCCCAAGGTTCCAACATATCGACGCCCTGCTCGGCAGCAAAGGCTTGCAGCTCAGCCAATTCTTTTTCGGCTTGTGGCTTACTGCGCTTGGCCAAATCGCTTAAGAAGCTGAAGACCTTATCGACATCTGGTGCCATCTTGGTCGTCAAAGAACGTTCGGCATAGTTGGCAAAGCCCAGCAACTGCGCCTGCTCGTGGCGCAAACGCAAAATATCATCCATGATCTGGCCGTTATCAAACTCACCCGCGTTAGGCCCCACATCCGAGGCACGTGTAACGAAAGCACGATAGAGCGTCTCACGCAATGAACGGTTATGTGCATGCGCCATCACGGCGAAATAGCAGGGGAAGTCCAGTGTGAGCAGCCAGCCGTCTTTGCCGTCGGCGGCGGCCTTTTCTGCCGCTGGAGCTAGGGCGGATTGCGGTAGACCATCCAAGGTTTTGATGTCGGTGACATGATGTGTCCATGCCTGGGTGGCATCCAGAAGATTGTTGGCGTATTGACTGGTTAGCTCGGACAATTTAATAGCATTAGCGCGGTATACGGTCTTCTTGTCGTCCGGCAAGGCCACGCCCGACAGGGTGAAATCCCGCAGGGTGTTGTGCAGGTCTTTCTGTTCGGCTTCGTCCAGCTGGGCAAAGGCATCACTCTCACAAAGTGCTTTATAGGCCTGATAAAGTGCAGCGTTTTGTCCCACTTCACTGCCATAAGCACTCAGCTTCGGTAGGCAGGCGTCATGCGCGGCGCGATATGCCTCAGTTTGTGCTACGGCATTCAAGTGTGCCACTGGACCAAAGGCTTTGCCCAAGCGTTCGTCTTCGGTGTCCAGCCGTTGTACCAATGCAGCATAGGAGAAGTCACCTTCCTTCAGCACCTGCTCAATAGCATCACGTCCGGCGGCAATTAAGGCATCCACTGCTGGCTCGGCCTCTTCTGCTTTAATGGCATCAAAAGGGGGAAGGGCGGGATAATCCATTAACGAGTTTTGTTTCATTTGTCCTCCAAACAACATCAAGGAAGTGACCACAGAAAAGTGAGATTGCCGAAACTTAAGGGGGCTTTGTCTTGCTTGATCAGCGAGTTACTGCCCCGCAGAGTGAAGATTAACTGGAGCTTTTCCCAACGATGCGAAAAACCCAGCATTAAATTGCCCAACCATGGCTCGGCCTGTAGGTGATAGTAGGCCGATGGCGCTTCTTCTACAACGTATGAATAGGCCTGATATTCACCAAATAAACCGGCGAATATCGACCAGCCGTCTTCGTCCTTGCCTTCTACTCGCCCAACCATGGCTGCGCTGTTCGATAAGCCCGTAAAGTCGGGGAGAAACCGCAATGTGTGATGGTGCCCAAAACTAATGAAAACACCGGCCTTGGCCGAGGCAATAAAATTGTTGAGATCCACCCCATAGGCCAAGTGCATATCCCAGGCATAAGCGGGCGCGGTTTGGTGATGTAGTACATGGTGCGACTGGAGAAAATACACACCGCCAATGATGTCTTGGCCTAGTTGATGATCCCAGCCTTTGGGTTCATCCGACCCAATCAACTGATGAATCACAATTTGTGATTGCTTTGCACCCGAGTCTTCTCCCACTACGCCCAAACGCAACCCGTAACCGGTAAGCACCTGATCATCCCAACTGTACAGCCCCCATTCCACATGGGTGAAACCGACGTAAGGTAGGTCGCTATAATCCGGTACGCTTCGGCTAATGTTTTCAGGCGTCACCATGATCTGTTGTAACGATAAGGACCAGGCCTGTTTCTTATCTGCACCGCTGATTCCGGGCAGGGCACACAAACCGGTGGCCAGAGCGCAGCCATCGGCTGCTTGCTGAGCATCACTGAGCCATCCGATTTTTAAACCATTGGTGTAATGACGATCCATGCCGACAAAGAAATCGTTATCGAGGGAAAATGCCACGACACCTGCTTGTGTGACTGGTGTTAAGATCAGGCAAAAAACAAACGATAAAAATCGCCAGCGAGGTAAGAAATACCTACTTGAAAAACGATATTTGCCGATTGGGTTAAATCTCAAATTGTCACTTTACAGTTGTTGCCGTAGTTGTTGGATTACCACTGCGGTAGTGGGTCGTTGCTGAAGCCAAATGGCGAAGCTGGTGGCAGCTTGTTCTACTAGCATACCTAATCCATCTGCTAACTGGGTAACATTCTGCGCTTTTGCCCAACGTAAAAACGGCGTCGGCTCATCCGCATAGACCAAGTCGTAGCAGTGTGTCGCAGGCGTCACGATATGCCCGGGTAAATCGGGCTGTTCACCCTGCAGGCCGGCAGATATGGCGTTAATAACCACATCATAGGAGCCATCGATTGCCGTTAACGGCAACGACTTAATGGCAACATCGTGTGCGGCCATATCGTCGGCCAGCTGTTCAGCGCGTGACAGGGTGCGATTGGCCACCGTGATATGGCTAACCCCCGCCTGTTGCAAAGGTTTTAAAATACCTCGTACAGCTCCACCGGCCCCTAACACCAATAGCCGCTTACCTGCCAAAGACCAACCCAGATTGGTTTGCATATCGGTGACCAAGCCGACGCCATCAGTATTGTCGCCTTGAAGTTTTCCCTCTTTTTGCCAAAGCGTATTTACGGCACCGGCGGCGGCCGCTCTGTCACTGAGCTGGTCACACAACGCAAAAGCTTCTTGCTTAAAGGGTAAAGTGACGTTGGCGCCTTCACCGCCTTGTTGGAAAAACTCGGCCACTGCCTCGGCGAAACCCTCCTTCGGCGCCAGTAGCTTGTCATACTGCACATCCAGGGAAAACTGCGTCGCAAAGGCGTGATGGATCGCCGGTGAGCGCGAGTGCGCAATGGGGTTACCAAATACTGCTAGGTAGTGCGTCATAAATTACCCTTTTAGCCAATCGCGAGGCGTCAGGAAAGTCTCGGTGAGTTCGGCTTCCGGTGTACCCGCTTGCGGCTCATAATCATATGCAAAAGCCACCTGAGGCGGCAAGCTCATCAGAATAGATTCGGTGCGGCCACCAGACTGCAGACCGAAGAGCGTACCGCGATCATACACCAGGTTAAACTCCACATAACGCCCACGACGATACAGCTGGAATGCTTTTTCGCGTTCGCCCCAGGGTTGTGATTTGCGTTGGTTAACAATGGGGCGATAAGCCTTGATGTAGGCATCACCAGCGCTGCGCATGAAGGCAAAACTTTGTTCAAAACCCAAGCGGTTGAAATCATCGAAAAAGAGTCCGCCAATGCCACGACATTCGTCGCGATGTTTTATATAAAAGTAATCATCACACCAGCGTTTAAATTCGGGATAGAGTTCTGCGCCAAAAGGGTCACAAGCGGCCTTTGCGGTTTCATGCCAGTGGCGGCAATCGGCTTTGTTGCCATAGTAGGGCGTTAAATCGAAGCCCCCGCCAAACCACCAAACGGGTGCTTCTCCGGGTTTTTCAGCTACGAAAAAACGTACATTGGCGTGGCTGGTTGGCACATAGGGATTGTGCGGATGAATGACCAGCGATACGCCCATGGCTTTCCAGCTTCGTCCTGCCAATTCCGGGCGATGCGCGGTGGCAGATGGCGGCAGGTTATCACCACTGACGGTGGAAAAATTGACGCCACCTTTTTCTATTACCTTGCCATCGGCCAGTACGCGCGTCAGGCCGCCCCCGGTGCCATTGCCTCGATCCCATTGATCACTAATAAAGTCCGCACCGCCATCTTCTTCTGCCAATTGCTGGCAAATATCGGCTTGTAAATCGCGCAGATAACTTTCGACCGCTTGGGTATCCATGTTGGCTCCTTGTATTAATAAGCGTCGCTGTTGATTAACGTCAGGGGCGAATCACCCTTTGAGTGGCTAGGTCAATAATGGTTGAGGGTTTGTCGGATATATTGCATTCACCAAAAAGCACCGCATCCAGTTGGCTGCCGAGTTGTTGTTGCACGGCGTCGGCTTCTTTTAATGAAGGCTGACCGGCTAAATTGGCACTTGTGGAAACGATAGGCGTCGCTGCTATTTGCGCTAATTGGCGCGCCAGGGGGTGCGCGCAGACTCGCACAGCGACTTTATTGTGGTCACCACGAATCCAGTCTGGCACTTGTGATGTGGGTGTGACAAGAAAGGTCACGGCAGCCGGCCAGGTGGCTTGTAATGTGTCCCATTCCGTTTGGCTAGCATCGATCCAACCTTGTAATTGAGCGGTGCTGGCCGCCAACAGGATAAGGCCTTTCGATAACGGGCGCTGCTTGATGTGTAACAATCGCTGCACGGCAGCTTCATTTGCGGGATCACATCCTAGCCCGAAAACCCCTTCAGTGGGATAGGCGACAACGCCACCTTGGCGGATGGCAGCCGCCGTTTCTTCAATACTCGACCACATGGGTTCCTTCGTATCGCAATTTGCAGAGCTGTGGGTGAGTGTACACCCCAAATGATCGATAGTTTATTAATTTCTGCAATATCCAGGTTGGCTTTTGACGTACATCAAACTAGCCGGCCAGTTGATATCCACCAGGGGCTTTCTCGACCCAACCTTCCAATTCGAGATCGGCCAGCTGTTCCATTAAGTCAGTTAACAAAAGTCCCGTGCGTTTTTGCAAACTATCCAGCGTGTTAATACCAGTATAAAAGTGATTAACCAATTCCGGTTGGTCATCGAACAACTTGCCTTGTTGATCGACACCGGCGGCCAAGGCTTTCATGCCGTCAAATACCGACAGCACATCGCTGGTTTCTTCCAACCAGTTGGCACCGTCACGCAATAGCTGATGACAGCCACGACTTAATGGGTTGCGAATAGAGCCGGGTAGGGCAAATACGTCACGGCCTTGCTCCATGGCCAAACGTGCGGTGATCAATGAACCGCTTTTTAGCGCGGCTTCTACCACTATGACACCCAACGACATGCCGCTGACGATGCGGTTGCGCATTGGGAAATGGAAGGGTTTGGCCTGCGATCCGGGTGGAAACTCGGTGACTAGCGCACCCCCTTCGGCAACCAATTGATCGGCCAACGCACGATGACGAGCGGGATAAATTCGGTCAGGCCCGGTGCCCATCACGGCAATGCTTTGCCCTACACCCAGCGTGCCTTCATGAGCCGCTTTATCGATGCCGGCAGCCAGCCCCGAGGTAATCACAAAGCCATTGTGTGCCAAGGCGGTGGCCAAGTGACGCGCATTACCCCGACCTTCGGCGGAGGCGCCACGAGAGCCGACCATGGCGAGCTGGGGTTGCTGCAATGTCTCCACCGCACCCCGAACAAACAATACACCGGGAGGATCAGGTAATTCCGCCAATAAAGGAGGATAGGCCGCATCGCCCAGTGCCACCAGTTGCCATTGGTCACTGTCTTTCTGCGTCAGCCAGCTGGATGAAAAGTCACCGTCATGGGCTAATTGTCGCAATGCGTCTTGGCGTTTGGGGGATTCATTCAAACACCAACGCGACCAATCGTCCCAAGCGGCTTCGATGGAGGAATAGGGGCGCAGTCGTGCGCCCAATGCGGTGGAGCTGCCGGCATAGATTGAGGCCAATGCCAGCCTAAGGGTTCTGCCGTCCATGGCATCCTTCTTTTCGTTTCGCTATTACTTAGGCGTAATTACCTTATCGTTCATGCGTACCGGAATGACGGATTTCATAATCAAACCGTAAGACACCTTGTCGTATACATGGAACAACAAGAGGCTACCAATACGGCGGTCGGGCAACTCAACGAATTGCTCCAGTTTGGGATCTTTCACGACTTCACCATCACGGCGAATGGCCAGTAGATCACCTTCTTCCAAACCTTCCCGTTTGCCTTTGTTGATTACGACCACACTGTTGCGACCCACACTGTAAACCGCACCAAACAAACGAATGATTTGAGCATGAACATCTTGATCCGGTGTTTCAGGGAAGTAACGTGCCAAACGCTTATGACGCACGGTAGGCAAGATGATATCGCCCTTGTGCAAACCGCGTTTAGAGTTAATCACCTTCATGGTAGCGACACCATCCTTTTTGCGGATCATCTTCAAATGACCCACAAGCAGAGCCTCATAACCCAACACTTCACGAGTTTCTGGATCAATGTAACGCACGCCAGTGCGATAGATCCCAAAGCTGCGAGCGCTGTTTTTCCAATGATTAATCGGATCACGAACGTAAACTATGTCGCCTTCGGCATAGGTGGTGCGGCCATCCTGACCCCCCAACAAATAGGGCGCTGTTTTCAGCTGCTTCTCGGTCACCACCTGGCCTTTTTTCAGAAAGCTTTGAATCGCTGCCAGAGGCACGGTCGGAATCGCCGAGTTAAGTGGCTGGGCTTCTGCCGAGGGTGACAATTTCACCGTCGGGTAGCCATTGTTTGCCGCTTTACCTTGTTCACCCCGTTCAACAGTAATGCGCGGCTCGCCATTTACATAAGTAAGATGCAGCACATCGCCCGGATAAATCAGGTGAGGGTTGGGAATATCTTGGTTTATTTGCCAAATCTCGGGCCATTGCCAAGGTTCTTGCAAGAATTTTCCCGCAATATCCCACAAAGTGTCCCCTTGTTTGACATAATAGGTATCTGGGTGGCTAGTCTTCAGATTGACTGAGGCCATGGCGGCAAAAGGCGTCCCCATCAATAAACTCAACATGAGTACGCGCAAAAGCGATTTGATCATTACCGGATTCCTTTTATCATTATTACCGCGGTACCAATCTGATCTTGTTTCAGCTTGGTTGCCATTCTGATATTACCAACGCCATCATACATTTAGCAACTAAATCTATTGTAATGCTGTAACTTTGGGACAAATTCATGGCTAAGCTCACAATTTTGGAATTCCCCGATCCCCGTCTACGCACCGTTGCCAAGCCGGTTGAAACCGTCGATGACGCCATGCGCACGCTGATTGATGACATGTTTGAAACCATGTATGACGCGCCCGGTGTGGGGCTTGCGGCCACTCAGGTCAACGTCCATCAACGCTTATTAGTGCTGGACGTATCTGAAGACCAAAGTGAGCCCATGGTATTTATCAATCCGGTTATTACCCCATTAACCGATGACCAGCAATCTTACGATGAAGGCTGCCTGTCTATACCCGGTTTCAATGAAAAGATCGTCCGCCCCGCCCGTGTACATGTGGAAGCATTGGATCGTAACGGAAAAGCTTTTGAAATGGACGCCGAAGGGCTGCTGGCCGTTTGTTTGCAGCACGAGATAGATCATCTGGATGGCAAATTGTTTGTCGATTATGTCTCGCGCCTGAAGCGTCAGCGTATCAAAAAGAAGCTGCTTAAAGTCCAGCGGCAACAGGGATAATTATGCGCATTCTCTTTGCGGGCACGCCAGATTTTTCCGTTGTTCCCCTTGATGCATTGATAGCAAGCACTCACCAACTTATTGGTGTTTTCACCCAGCCGGATCGTCCGGCGGGGCGGGGCAAAAGCTTGCGTGCCAGCCCTGTAAAGGCTCGCGCCTTGGCGGCCGAGCTACCGATTTGGCAACCAGAAAGCCTAAAAGATGAGGGGATCAAACAACAACTCACCGAGTTGGCACCAGACGTCATGGTAGTAGTGGCCTATGGCCAGTTGATTCCCGATTGGTTATTGGCACTGCCCAAATTTGGCTGCCTGAATATTCACGCTTCTTTATTGCCCCGTTGGCGAGGAGCCGCCCCCATTCAACGCGCTTTAGCAGCTGGTGATAAAGAAACCGGTGTCACCATTATGCAAATGGATGCCGGGCTCGATACGGGTGACATGCTACTGAAACGCTCCACTCCCATCAGTCTGACCGATACCGGCGGTAGCCTTCACGATCGACTGGCGACTCTAGGTGCCGAGGCATTATTAGACGTCCTTGAGCAATTACCCCTGTCCGGCGAAACTCAGGACAATGCTGCCAGCTGCTATGCCAGCAAGCTTAAAAAGCAGGAAGCACGTCTCGATTGGGATTTGCCTGCCGAAACCCTTCACCGGCAAATTCGTGCGTTTAACCCCTGGCCGGTGAGTTTTACCGACATCGATAATAAACGGGTTCGCCTTTGGGAAGCGGACTGCATCGAGGCGGGCGACAATAATCAAACTGACCAACCACCTGGCACTATTATCGCTTGTCATAAGGCTGGTGTGGATGTAGCTTGCGGCTCGAAAAGTGGGCACTTACTTCGCTTAAAGCGCCTGCAATTACAGGGGAAAAAACCGATGGACGCCGCTGCGATTATGAATGGCCATGGCATATTATTTTCAGCTGGAAAGCGTTTCTCTTGAGCCAAACTCAACCTAACATTCGCCTTAAAGCGGTTCGCTTGTTGGCCGATGTATTACCCAAACAGGCTTCTCTAGCCGAAGGCAAAAGCCTTCGTACCGGCCTTATCGCAGCCGATACGTCTATCCTTGCTGCAGCAGATCGCGGTTTGTTTTTGGATCTGCTGTTTGGTGTGTGTCGCCACTGGCGACTACTCAACCATTGGTTGGATCAGCATACAAAAAAGCGTTTAAAGCCCTCCGCACATGTCGTACGCATTGCCTTATGCTGTGGCCTTTACGAACTTTGGTTTACCGATCGTCCCGCTCATGCCATCGTTAATGCTTGGCCGGATGTTTGTCGACGACTTAAAAAGAATTGGGCAACCGGTCTGGTCAATGCACTGCTACGCAAGGCCAGCCGTACGGATATTGCAGCTTGGCAGCAACAGCAACCGACGGCAATTCGTTACAGCCTACCAGATTGGTTATATGATCAGTGGCAACAGGATTGGCCGGATGATGCACCATGCATTGCAAAAGAATCCAATTTACACGCTCCATTTACCTTGCATAACAATAGTTTACAGCAATCTCGGCAAGATTTACTCGATGCATTGAATACTGCTGGACTTGATGCAAGGGCAGGCACGCAAGGCAATAACGCTGTTTATTTACAACGCCCGGTGCCGGTCTCTCAATTACCCGGTTTTTCTCAAGGCAGTTGCAGTGTGCAAGATGAAGCGGCGCAATTGCCTGCCAGCTTGTTTGATTTTGGAACAGAGAAGGGTAAGGGGCAACGTTTATTGGATGCTTGTGCCGCCCCAGGTGGAAAACTCATCCAGCTTTGTCAGTATTGGCCAGACGCCGACATCTCGGCAATCGAAATCGATTCGTCACGTTTAATGCAACTCGAAGACAACCTGTCCCGCATGGGACTAGCTGCCAAGTTACATACTGCCGACGCCACTCAAGCCAATAGTTGGTGGGACAATACTCCCTTTGACGGCATTCTTTTGGATGCGCCCTGTTCGGCAACGGGCATTATCCGTCGTCAACCGGATGCCAAATGGCACCGTAAACCCAACGATATTGAGCAGCTGGTTTCTCTTCAAGCTAAGTTGTTGAAAACTTTGTGGCCGTTACTTAAACTCGGCGGCACCTTAGTTTATGCCACCTGTTCAATTAGTCTCGCCGAAGGCCGCCAGCAGATTGAACAATTTCTGCAGGCTAATGCCGACGCCAGTGATGATACGCCCAGCTTTTCCCAAGCAAAAAATAACGGAGCAGGTTGTTATTTCCTGCCCCGTCATGATGGCTGGGATGGGTTTTATCTTGCTCGTCTTAAAAAAGCCGATTAAACATCAAGATTTGACACATAAAGCGCGTTACTTTCGATAAATTCACGGCGCGGTGCGACTTGATCGCCCATTAGTGTGCTAAAAATCTGATCCGTTGCAATTGCATCTTCCAACGTCACCTGCAACATGCGGCGGCTTTCAGGGTCCATGGTGGTTTCCCACAGCTGATCCGGATTCATCTCGCCCAGACCCTTATAGCGCTGTACATTCAGCCCACGTTTAGCCTGCTGCATCAACCATTTAACGGCGTCTTCCACCTTATCAACTGCTTGCTGTTTCTCACCACGCTCGACATAGGCTCCTTCATCAATCAAGCCTTCGAGCTTTTGGTTCAGTTCGGCAATCTTTTGGTAATCCAGACTGGAAACAAACTCCGCAGTAATTTTATAGTCATGCGTGACACCGTGTGATTCCAATTCCACGTTAGGAATAAATAAATCACCATCATCCAACTGCTTGGGTTGAATCACAAAATGCTGGCTGGCATCAGCAATGGCGTTAGCTTTCTCCGCCAATTGTTGACACCAATCCTCCATGAATGACTTGTCTCTAAGGCGTTCGATATTGAGCGGCGCCACATACAACAACTGCTTTAATACATTAATCGGCATCAAGCGAGATTGGCGCTCAACAATTTGCATCACATTGCGATGTTCATGGATTAGCTGCTCTAATGGCACACCAGAAATGGCAGGCACATCCTTTCCGGGATAAAGAAAAGCTTTATCCAGGGCGATACCAATCAAATAATCGTCCAAAGCGGCATCATCCTTAATATAGGTTTCTTGCTTCCCTTTTTTCACCTTGTACAAAGGTGGCTGAGCAATGTACACATAACCGTTTTCAATTAATTCCGGCATTTGGCGGAAGAAGAAGGTCAGCAAGAGAGTGCGAATGTGTGCACCGTCCACGTCCGCATCGGTCATAATAATAATGTGGTGATAACGCAGCTTGTCGATATCATATTCATCGCGACCAATACCACAGCCAAGCGCGGTAATTAATGTACCCACTTCAGCGGATGACAACATGCGGTCGAAGCGGGCTTTTTCCACATTAAGAATTTTACCCTTCAAGGGCAGAATTGCTTGGTTCTTACGATTACGGCCTTGTTTCGCTGAGCCACCGGCCGAATCACCCTCCACAATATAGAGTTCGGATAAGCCAGGGTCTTTCTCTTGGCAATCGGCCAATTTACCCGGCAAACCGGCAATATCCAGCGCCCCTTTGCGGCGCGTCATTTCCCGCGCCTTACGGGCTGCATCCCGAGCTCGTGCGGCATCAAGAATTTTATTCACAATTGTTTTGGCTTCGGCAGGGTGTTCTAACAAATAATCACGAAGTAGGGGACCCATTGCCTGTTCAACCGCTGTTTTTACTTCGGATGACACCAGCTTATCTTTTGTTTGGCTAGAAAATTTCGGATCAGGCACCTTGACCGACACAATGGCCGTCATTCCTTCACGTGCGTCATCCCCAGCCGGTGCAACTTTTTCCTTCTTCAAAAAGCCTTCTTTTTCAATATAGCTATTCAGCGTGCGGGTAAGGGAGGCACGGAAGCCCGCCAAGTGGGTACCGCCGTCACGCTGCGGAATATTGTTGGTAAAACAGAAAATACTTTCTTGATAGGAGTCATTCCACTGTAATGCCACTTCAACACCGACACCGTCTTCACGCTCGGTTTGGAAGTGGAAGACTTCGTTTAGCGGCGTTTTGGCTTCATTCAGATAGCTCACGAAAGCGGATAGGCCACCCTCGTAATGAAAGACTTCGGATTCTTCTGTACGCTCATCGGTCAACTCAATACGAATACCCGAATTGAGAAAGCTCAACTCACGCAGTCGCTTGGCCAGGACGTCATACTTGAATTTAATATTGGTGAAGGTGTCCGCAGAGGGTTTGAAATGAATACGTGTTCCACTGTCATCTGCTTTGCCCACTACTTTCAGCGGATTTTGAGGAACGCCGTTGTGATATACCTGCTCGTGAATCTCTCCATTACGATGAATGCGCAACTTCAATTCTTCGGATAGGGCATTTACTACTGATACACCTACACCATGTAGTCCACCGGATACCTTATAGGTGTTGTCATCGAACTTACCACCGGCGTGAAGCACTGTCATAATCACTTCCGCGGCTGACACACCTTCCTCTTCATGCATGCCAACCGGAATACCACGTCCATTATCTGTCACAGTAATGCTTTCATCAGCATGAATGATAACGCCTACGGTATCGCAGAAACCGGCCATTGCCTCATCGATGGCGTTATCGACCACCTCAAAAACCATGTGGTGCAGGCCAGTGCCGTCATCTGTGTCACCAATGTACATGCCTGGACGCTTACGTACCGCATCGAGCCCTTTTAATACCTTAATACTCGACGAATCGTAATCTTTTTCCGACATTTTAAACCTCTTTCAAAATGGAGACGTTATCTATTCCGCCGTTATTTCCGGCATGTTCCACGTGGAACATTTTTATATTGTTATCGTCAATCTCGCTCAACAAGGTCGACGAGGGTTGAGTAATCGACGTAATGACTAATTGCTGCTTCAATCCAATCAATAATGCGATGACATCATCAGATGTACGCACATCAAACTCAGATGGTAAGTCGTCAACCAAAATACAAAAATCACGTTCAACTGTACTTTTCACAACGCGCAACTGAGCTACCAAGAGAAGATAAGACAACAATTTTGCCTGTCCTCTACTCAATACATCCTTTGCTTTGGCATTGGGCGCATTAATATTGAAATCTGCCCGCTGCGGACCAACCGAGGTAAAGCCTCTCTTTTTATCCAGTAACCGATGTGAAAAGAGTGCTTCATCGAAGGATTCTTTTCGTGACCATCCCGCATAATAATGCAGATAAATACCTAATGATTGATAGCGCTGCTGGAACAGATCAAGCCGCTCTAACTTAGCCAGGATTTCTTTTAGATGCTTACGCCTTAACCTGTCAATTCTACCAGATACTTCAACCAGTTGCTTATCCCACACCGCTAACAATTGATCATCGACAACTGAATTCTTCAGCAAGGCATTGCGCTGCTTCAATGAATGTCTGAATTCCTTTACTAACGAAACATAAGATTGTTCCACGTGGAACAATCCCCAATCGAGAAATGAGCGACGCCCAGCTGCATCGCCTACCACCAATTCAATAGAATTAGGATGAAAAATGCGAACAGGCAAAAGCCTAGCCATCTCACTCAACCCTGAAGGAGGCAAACCATCAATCTTGAGATCAGCAATGCCATCAGCCTGTCGCGACATTCCAATACCGTGCGGGTTATTATCCTGGATTACATCAGCATAAAGAAAGCAGGCGTCTTGCCCTTGGCGTATGAGCTTTGCACCACGAATGGGACGAAAACTTCGTCCTGTGGATAAAGTGTAGATAGATTCAAGTAAATTACTTTTACCACTTCCATTTTCACCAAAAATCAAAGTGATAGAGGGGGAGGGGTGAAATTCAACCTGTGTATAATTTCTGAAGTCGGTAAGTAAAAGACGCGTCAACATAAAACAAAAGGCTGTGAATAACAGCCTTTGCCTTTGATGATAGCAAGAAAAAAGCTTGGCACGTTACGGATTCGATTAAAGCCGCATCGGCATAACAACATAAACTGCACTGGTGTTTTCCGGATCTTGAATGAGCGCACTGCTATTGGAATCACCCAAATTAAGCGTAACCTGAGTGCCGCTGACGTTGTTTAAAATATCCAACAGATAGGTGATGTTGAAACCAATATCGATGCTATCCCCATCGTAATTAATGCTAATTTCTTCCTCAGCTTCTTCCTGGGCAGGATTATTAGTCTGCAGCGTTAACTTACCCGCACTAAACTGTAAACGTACACCTCGATACTTCTCATTGGAAAGCACCAGCACACGCGATAAAGCATGGCGCAATACTTCTTTATCAGCGGTTGCAATGAAGGAATTATCGCGCGGTATGACACGTTCATAATCCGGAAATTTGCCGTCAACCAACTTGGAGGTGAATTGGAAGTGGGGTAGGGCAACACGAATGAAGTTGCGCGCCAAAAAGACATCAACTTCGTCAGTATTATCATTGAGCAAACGCAACAGCTCTAAAATACCTTTGCGAGGCAGGATAATCTGTAAGGGGTCTAATGATGTCTCATCATCCAACGACAAATTAGCCAGAGCCAAACGG
>CAYVZZ010000024.1:0-24065 GCA_964456185.1 uncultured Alcanivoracaceae bacterium | reverse complement strand
TCGACCAGCTTGATGGCTTGGCGGTTCTTCACTTCGGTGGATTCCAGCCGTGACAGCAGCAACAAATCGCGCACCAGGGCTTCCATGCGGTTGCTCTGCTCTTCCATTTGTTGCAACGGTTTTGACCACTGTGGCTGGTCATCAGGCATGCTATCCAACACCATTTCCAAGTAACCCTTAAAGACGGTTAATGGTGTTTTCAGCTCGTGGCTGACGTTGGCGACAAAATCACGGCGCAGGGTTTCCAAGGCTTGTTGGTGTGATACGTCTTCGACGCGCAGCAGGGTTTCCTGATTACTCAATGCCGTCGCACGATATTGCAGGGTGATGCCGCCAAAGCGTGGTGCCAGCAGGAAAGGCTCGTCAAACTGACGTGCTTCTAACCACTGGCGGAATTGGGGGTGGCGTTTTAGGTTGAGCAGCACCTGGCCGCGGTCGGCAGCGGTAATGCCCATTAGCTGCCGTGCGGCGCGATTGCTGTATTGCAGCTCGCCCTTGCCGGTTAATAGCAGCACGCCTGTGTCCAAAGAATCGGCATGGTGGCGCACTCGTTCAATCACCGAGCGCAGGGCATCCTGGGCGTTTTGCTCGGCGCGAAACAGGTGCATTAAGCGGGTGTAATAGTCTTCCCAAAGGCCACCAGCAAACGGCGGCTCAAGGAGTTCGCCGCGTTCTAGCCAGCGAGCCAAACGCCATTTCTGCCACACCTGCCAGGCCAATAACACCAATGCAGTGGCCAACACCGGCCACCAGCGATTAAACGCCCAGCTAATGCCGGCCGCCAACAACAATGGCCAGAGCATGCGCCAGCCATCGCGTAGCAAGCGCGCAATCATGCGCCCCCCGCAAAACGATAGCCACTGCCGCGCACCGTTTCGATTAGGGTGTTTAAACCATGGGGCTTGAGCAGCTTGCGCAGGCGCAACACATGCACATCGACGGTGCGGTCATCGAGATACACATCGCCGCCCCAGACGCGGTCCAGCAGTTGGTCACGGCTATATACCCGCTCGGGGTGACTCATAAAAAAGGCCAACAAGCGGTATTCGGTGGGGCCGATTTTAATGGCTTCATCATTGATACTGACGCGCCGGCTCACCGGGTCCAGTTGCAGCGCGCCACAGGTCAGCGTTTCTTCTACCAAATGAGGCTGCTGGCGTCGCAACACGGCCTTAATGCGTGATTTTAATTCGCGCACGGAAAAAGGCTTGGTCACATAATCGTCCGCACCAGACTCCAGCCCGTGGACCTTGCTGTCTTCTTCGCTGCGTGCCGTGAGCATAATCACGGGAATATCTGCCGTGTCGCTATCGGCTTTCAGGCGCCGTGCCCACTCTACCCCGCTAACGCCCGGCAGCATCCAGTCAAGCAAGATTAAATCGGGGCGCTTGTCCGCCAAACACAACTTGGCCTCATGAATATCCGCCGCTTGGCTAACGTCATGCCCCGCCGCTTGCAGCGAGGTCACCAACAAATCGCGGATGGCGGCTTCATCGTCTACCACCAATAAGTGTGCGCTCATGCGTTCGTCTTGCCTCCTTGAACCAGCTGCTCCATTTCATCGGTGCTGGCGTGGCGCATGTCGCGCCCTTTCACCAAGTAAAGCACCTGCTCGGCAATGTTACACGCATGGTCGCCAATGCGCTCCAGCGCGCGCAGCACCCAAAGGATGTTAAGCACTTGGCCAATGGCGCGGGGGTCTTCCATCATGTAAGTCACCAGCGTGCGCATGGCCGAGCCGTATTCGCGGTCGAGCAGCTCATCGCGTTCGGCCACTCCTACCGCTTGCTCCACATCTTGGCGCACAAAGGCGTGCAAAACGTCGTGCAGCATATTCGCGGCACGCTGGGCGATGTGGCGCACCTCCACATAGCCGATGGGGGCATCGCCATCTTCGGCCAATTGCAGAGTCATCTTGGCGATTTTGCTGGCCTCGTCACCGACACGCTCTAGGTCGGTAATGCAGCGGCTAATCGCCAAGGTCATGCGCAAATCCGACGCGGCCGGTTGCTGTAGCGCCAGCAGACGTGTGCAGTCTTCGTCCAGCTCGATATCCAACTGGTTTACCTTTTCTTCGGTGCTGCGTACCGCTTTGGCCAAGCCAGTATCGGCCTGCAGCAGGCTTTCGACCGCGCGCGCCAATTGTTCTTCCACCAAGCCGCCCATTTCCAGTAGCCGCTCAATAAGGGCTTCCAGGTCGCGATTAAAGCGCTGCGAAATATGCGATTGAAATTCTTCTTGCATGATCTGCTCCTTAACCGTAACGGCCAGTAATATAATCTTCGGTTTGCTTGTTGGCCGGGTTGGTAAACAGGGTTTCGGTGTCGGCCATTTCTACCACGCGACCATCGTGCATAAACACAGTTTCATCGGATACGCGCGCGGCCTGTTGCATGTTGTGGGTCACAATCAGAATCGTGAGCTTGTCGCGCAATTCGTCGATGAGCTCCTCGATTTTTAGCGTGGAGATGGGGTCCAGCGCACTGGCTGGCTCATCCAGCAGCAGCACTTCGGGCTCCACCGCCAAGGCGCGGGCGATACACAGCCGCTGTTGCTGACCACCGGATAGCTGCATGCCGGATTGCTTTAGCTTGTCTTTCACTTCATCCCACAGTGCGGCTTTTTGCAACGCCCATTCCACGCGCTCTTCCAGCTTGCCGCGCGGCAGCTTTTCATACAAGCGAATGCCGTAGGCCACATTATCAAAAATGCTCATGGGGAAAGGCGTGGGTTTTTGGAACACCATGCCAATGCGCGAGCGCAGGTGAATCAAATCCTGCTTTTTGTCGAGAATGTTTTCGCCATCCAGCAGGATGCGTCCTTCGGCACGTTGGTCGGCGTAGAGCGCGTAAATACGGTTAAAGGTGCGCAGCAAGGTGGATTTGCCGCAACCGGACGGGCCGATAAAGGCGGTTACGCGGTTGGCGGGGAGTTTCAAATCGATGCCGTGCAGGGCTTCGAAGTTGCCATAAAAGAACTTCAATTGTTGCAGCTCCAATTTGGTGGCAGCCGCAGGTGCCGTTTGCACGTCAGGCGATGTCGAGACAGCGGTTTGCATTAGGATTGTCCTTTATTTTGACCACGCTGTAACAAGCGTGATAACAGGTTAATCAGAAGAACGGTTAGCGTGATAACCAGCGCACCGGCCCAGGCCAGCTCTTGCCAATCATTGAAGGGGCTCATGGCAAAACGGAAAATTACTACCGGCAGGTTGGCCATGGCTTCGTTCATGTTAAGGCTAAAGAATTGGTTACTCAGCGCGGTAAACAGCAAGGGCGCGGTTTCACCGGCAATGCGTGCCAGCCCCAGCAAAATGCCGGTAATCATGCCGCCGCGTGCGGCGCGATACACCACCGACACAATCAGCTTCCAGCGTGGCGCGCCCAAGGCAGCCGCCGCTTCACGCATGGCATCGGGCACTAGCGTGAGCATGTCTTCGCTGGTGCGCACCACTACAGGCAGCAAAATCATCGCCAGTGCCAAGCCGCCGGCCCAGCCGGAGAAGTCGCCGGTGGTGACCACCACCAAGCCATAGATAAACACACCAATAATGATGGACGGCGCGCTGAGCAACACATCGTTGATAAAACGAATGGTGGCGGCCAAGCGGCTACCGCGGCCATATTCTGCCAGCCAAGTGGCGGCCAGTACGCCCACCGGTGTGCCCACACCCACGCCCACCAAGCAGAGCATTAAGCTACCCACAATGGCGTTGCGCAGGCCACCATCGACACCAGGCGCTGGCGTATCTTCGGTAAATACCGACCAGTCCAACGCAGCGAAACCTTTATCCAGCAGCGCCCACAATAGCCAGCCGAGCCAGAACAGGGTGAACACCGTGGCAACAAAAGCCAGCGTTTGTCCCACCACGTTAATCACGCGGCGCTTGTAGTAACGGGTTTTATTCACTTGCATATTAGCTCCGCGCTCCTTCCTTCGATGACAAATGCCACAGCAACAAACGCGCCAGCACCAGCACCACAAAGGTCAACATAAAGAGCACCAGCCCTAAGTACATAAGAGACGACAAATAGATTTCACTGGTGGCCTCGGTAAATTCATTGGCCAAGGTTGAGGAAATGGTATTAGCCGGTTCAAACAGCGACGGTGACAAACGGTGAGCGTTACCAATTACAAAGGTCACGGCCATGGTTTCACCCAAAGCGCGCCCCAGCCCCAGCATAAAGCCACCGACGATGCCCACCTTGGTAAATGGCAGCACCACTTGCGTGACCATTTCCCAACGGGTAGCACCTAGGCCATAGCTAGCTTCTTTGAGGTTTTTCGGCACGGTGGCAAAAATATCGCACAGCACCGCCGTCATGAACGGAATAATCATGATAGAGAGCACTAGCCCGGCGGTAAAAATGCCAATCCCCAAGGGCGGGCCTTGGAACAGCACGCCCACCAGCGGCCAGCCGCCCAAATGTTCGGTAATCCAAGGCTGCACGTTAAACGCCAACCAGGGCGACAACACAAACAGACCCCAAATACCATAGATAATGCTGGGAATGGCCGCCAACAGCTCCACCGCCATGGACACCGGCTGACGAATGAAATTGGGTGTCATTTGGGTGAGAAAAATCGCCACGCCCAAACTCACCGGCACCGCTACTATCATCGCCAATAAGGATGAAGCCACGGTGCCCCAAAGTGAGGAAGCGGCGCCAAATTCACCGGCCACCGGGTCCCAGCTGCTGCTGGTAATGAAGCTCAAGCCAAACTTATCAATCGCTGGCCAAGCGTAGTGCACCAGCTCCCAGCCCATGGCCACAATCAATATCAGCAACAACACCGCGCAGGCGCGTGTCAGGTGGCGGAAAACCGCATCGCCGAAACGATGCGGTGCGGTTAGGCTTTTTCCTGCATTGGCGCTTTGTGCGCTTGCCGTCATAGTGTTTCCTTTCATTATTTCGCCGTCGGCCAGTCAGCCAGAATCATGTCCACCAGCGACTGCGGCAGCGGCACATAGGCTAACTCGCGCGCCTTTTCATCGCCCTTGTGCCAGCTCCAGTCGAGGAACTTGCGCAGCACTTGGTTGCGCTCGCCAGTCAACGGCTTATGCATGAGGATAAAGGTCGCGCCGGTAATCGGCCAGCTGTTGGCACCCGGCTGGTTGGTGAGAATCACGGCATAACCTGGTGTGCCTTTCCAATCGGCGTTGGCGGCAGCGGCTTCCAAGTTATCCAGCGTAGGCGCCACGAAGTTACCGGCGGCATTCTTTAGCTTGATGGACGTCATGTGGTTTTCCAATACGAAAGCCAGCTCCAAGTAGCCAATGGCACCGGGAATGCGGTTGATGTAGTTGGCCACACCCGCGTTACCTTTTGCGCCAATGCCGGTGTTCCAGGACACGGCTTTGGCAAAGCCAATATTCTTCTCCCAAGACTCGCTCACTTTGCTCAGGTAGTTGGTGAAAATCCAGGTGGTACCAGAGCCGTCAGCACGGTGTACCACGGTGATTTTGCGCTCGGGCAATTCCAACTCCGGGTTTAACGCTTGAATGCGCTTGTCGTTCCACTGGGTAATCTTGCCCGCGAAGATGGCAGCTAGTGTTTCGCCATCTAGCTTGAGCTCGTTGGCTTCAATGCCGCGCAAGTTAATGGTGGGAATGACCCCGCCCATAATCAGCGGATATTGCACCAGGTTTTCTTCTTTAAGCTGTTTTTCGGTAAGTGGCGCATCACTGGCGGCAAAATCCACCGTACCTTTAATGATTTGGCGAATGCCACCGCCAGAACCAATGGCCTGATAGTTAATTTGCGCGCCGGTATTTTTGTAATAGGTGGCCGCCCACTGGGCAAATACGGGGTATACGAACGTAGAACCCGCACCGTTCAATTGGGCATCAGCGGCTTGCGCCTGAAACGAGAAAGACAGCAAAGTGGCTGTCAGCAAGGCAGAGATTAATTTCATCATGTCACGTCCTCTTTTTTGATTAGAGGCAGTGTAGATGACGAATGTGACAGTTTTATGACAAGGGCGTCATAAAGACAAAAAGACACCGCCCGAAGGCGGTGCCGGTCTGTCACATCCCTGTGAGCAGGAGGAAGCCTCAGTCGTCTGACGGCGCCAAATCCGACGGCGAGCAGTTGAAGAGGCTGTTACGGTAAACCAAACCGCTGGGGAGTACGTCGTCTACATCCAAGCAACCGTTATCGAATTGGCCGCCTGCCAGAGCATCATCGGCGATGACCACTCGGTAGAGCTTGCCCGCGAAGCCTTCGCGGTGTAGCGCACCGGTGGTGTCATCCGAGCCGCTGTTGCCGAGAATGGTGATGTTGGCAAGCGTCGGTGCAGTAACCGGTGTGGCACCAAAGTTGTCGCCATTGTTGTCACTTTCGATGCCACGGTTACCGCTGGCAGCGCCTAGGCGGATAATGGCGTGGTCGATGGTGCCGCGATAGCCCAGATCCATGTCCAGCGAATCATCATCAACACCGCTGATAACAACGTATGACAGGTTGACTTTACCGCCGAAGAACTCGATGCCGTCATCGCCCGAGCCAATCACTTGTACATGGTCAATGCTGGTGCCGGAACCGACCGCTTCCAGCGTTAAGCCCTGGATTTCCTCATCGGGACGGAAGGCAATGCCCGATTCGGCAATCACCAAGTGGCTGATGCTGCCGCTGTTATCGGCATCATCGCTGCCGCCAAAGTAGCGTGTGGCACCACTGCCCACGGCCTCACTGGCAATCTCGCCACCCGGCGTGCTTGCCGCGTTGACTTTGGCGAAACCGTCAATCACCAGGCCGCCCCATTTGCCACTGTCGCTCAGGTCGGCAGGGTTATCTTGAATCGCGCCGCTGGTGTAACTCACACCGCCCATAATCACCGGTTGATCAGCCGTGCCTTGAATGTCGATATTGGCACCACGCGTCACGATCAAACCGGTAAAGCCGCCGGAATCGGCATTGCCATAAACCTGCGTGCCCGCTTCAATGGTTAGCGTCGGCCCTGTGCCAGCATAGTTAGCCACACCGCCTGCGCCCACATTAATGGGGCCATTCAGCACATACACATAATTGTTGGTTAAGGTGGTGTCTGCTGTAATGTCATCGGTAATCACACACACAGGGAAGGATTTGCCAAACACGCTCACCGTGCCACCACTGGCAAACTGGCTACAGGTTGCACTGGCCGGCGCAAGGGTGCCAGCTGCAATCTCAGCTTCTAGCGGGTGGAAAGCGGTAGTCGATAAAGCGCCATCGTAATTGCCTTGGTAAGTCCAGCCGTCCCACCAGGCCGTTGCTGCCGCCGGGTCCACCGCGCCGAAATATCCGGTAGCGCCCAGCGAGCTTTCAGTGCTGCCTACCGTTAGGCTGGTGTTTGCCGCCAGCGTAGCCGCGTTAAACGTCAAAGCAGACGCCTTGTGAAACTGCACCTGGCCATTACCAAAGGCCGTCTGCTGCAAGCTGGCCGCTGTGCCACCGTTACCACCATCGCCGCCATTATTATTGTGCGTTGGCGCGCCGCTACTGCTGCTGCCGCCCCCGCCACCACAGGCCGCCAAAGACAGGCTGGCCAAAAGTGCAATTGCCTTGCTGGATTGCTTAAGATTCATAATCATCCTCGTTGGTTTTCAAAATCTGCGTTCTTTATGTTGTGAACGCATGCTAGGCAACGAAGATGTCAACTCTGTGACGGTTTTATGAAGATTTATGACAGGATGGGCTACCAACTCCCCACAAAGTTAGCATTCCCATTAAAGATCGAACCCAAAGATTAAGATATCCACAGTCAACCCACAACAAAGCCGTGGTTTACCGGTCGGCTTTTTTTTACCACGCTCAAACACCCGCCTCATCAGGTAAATGCAGCAAACGTTCACTCCTCCATACCCTGACAACACGAACCTTTCTCGCTTCGCGCTTATAAACTATGCGAAATGGTGGATGAATAAGCTCCCAGAGATAGGGTTGTCTGAACTCTGTAACCAACTCGTTTGCATACCAAGCCTGTATTTCTTCCAGATCCAGCAGCGCAGATTCAGAAAAAGTGAGAGCCACCTTGGTCATTAGCCTACAGCCCCAGCCGCGCCTTTGCTTCTTTCAGGGTTGATTCTTGACCTGTTTCAAGATCATTCAGGCCTGCCACCACTGCACGCATGAAAGCCCGTTCTTCCTCCGCCATCTCGTAATCGCCGACAGATTGCATGACAGCAACACCACGACCTCGGCTGGTAAGCAAAACCGGACGGTGGGTTTTGGCAAGGTGTTTGGTGATCCTACCAGGATTAACCTTCAGATCAGTGAGCGGAACCACGTCTTCCGAGAATTTGATTGTCATAGCGTGCGCCCTCAGCAGAATTAGATGGTCTGATAATAGCACCAAACAACAGGCGCTATTGATACCAACCTATGCGCATCAACCAACCAGAATCAAATACACTATCAATCGGGATTTGAATGACGTTATTGCAACGTGTCGCGCGACATGCGACCAATTTGTTATAATTCGATCAAGGATGATCTTGTGACACGATGATTAAGCACATCAAGCACAAGGGACTGAAGCTGTTCTATCGCACTGGTATCACCAAGGGCATACGCCCTGACCATGCAGCTCGCTTACGCGACCGGCTTTCTGTGCTTGATGCAGCCACTTACCTGGATGATATTGCCGCAAGTAACTGGAGACTTCACCCATTAAGCGGCAAGCTCAAAGGACAGTACGCCATCACAGTATCAGGCAATTGGCGATTATTCTTCGCGTTTCAGGATGGCGATGTTTATTTATTAGAATACGGTGATTATCACTAGCGGGAGGCACCATGACGTTATACAACCCTTCCCATCCAGGCCGCATTATCCGCCAGCGTTTGCTAGAGGATGAAGATGGACAATGGATTAACAGTATTGCCGAAGTGGCAAAGCAACTTGGCTGCCACCGTAATACATTAAATCGTGTAATCAACGGCAGCGCATCCGTATCACCAAAAATGGCACTGGCGCTGGAAGAAGCCGGAGCGGGCAAAGCCGAATTTTGGCTTTCTATGCAGGCAAAATATGATTTGTTTCAGCTACGCCATAAGAAGGGAGCGGCTTAAGGGCTCATTTAAATGTCCCCTTAAGTACACACCCGCCCTTTTCCTTGGTTCATACGCTGATAAGATTCAGGTCACGCCGGCTGGACAGGAGATAGGTGTCTTTTTTAGTGGTCTTTCTACTAAGTCGCTGCAAAACACTTTGTTGTGTCTCTGGCGTCCAGAATACCTGAAGTTGCTGGCGTGCCCGAGTCACTGCTGTATAAAAGATGCTGTGTGTAATGTCGTCTTCATTCGCATTGGTAATAACAATTTTAACGGAATCATATTCCAAGCCTTGTGCCTTATGTATCGATACAGCATAAGCAACCTGAAACGGGACTGTGGCGTTCAGTGAATCATCGTCTTCATCACTTGCGTGACCGTAATCATGAACAAAAAACCGAACCGTTGAATCCCCCATCCATTCGAGTTCAGAATTGTTAACATCAAACTCGCTAAGCGGACGATCAAGCTTCACATCAAATCTAATCCAATCTCGGTCATACTCAATATCGACAATCCAGCCCTTCAGGTTGTTATAGATCACGGGGCGAAAGCGCTCGCTATTGTTAAACAGAACAGGATCACCAACCTTGTAGGTAGACTCACGCCAGATAATCGCCGTATTAGAATTGCTACTCTGCAGGAATCGATTAATATTATTGATGCCGTAGAGCCCATCGTAATTCAGACACAGGATAATTTCATCCCCGCTTTGGGGCTCGAACAATGTTTTGTCAAGCACAGCCGAATAGCTATTACGGGACATAACCTCAGTAAGGTCATCTTCATTATCCCGAACTTTATTCCAGAAATTCAGGAGTGATTTATTCGTGCTTCTAAAAGGAGTTTTAAGTTCAAATACTGATGTGGGCGGGATAAATGAACGAATAACCTCGAACCAGTTGCCGAACTGGATAGACTCAATCTGATAGATGTCGCCAACAAGTATAAGCAACCTGCAGGGAGTTTTCTCCAAAACCTTAATCAAGGCAGCATTGCTAACGGTACTACATTCATCGATGATGAGGAGATCGTACTCCTTTGCGCAGGATCTTCTACCAATTTGGTATTGATTGTCCGAAATTCTGAATTCTGTGCGGTAACCTTACGTTTTAGATTATCAGTTGCTGGATTGGTATGCGCGAGAAAGAGTTTTGCTTTACCGTTAAAGTAATTCGCAATGTGATTCACCATCGTTGACTTTCCGGTGCCTGCCGCCCCATAGATCAGAGCAACGCGTGACTGACTAAATAACTGTTTAAGCGCATCTACCTTCGTTAGGTCATCTATGCCGTGAGATGTTTCATCGAGCCATTGCTCGACAGCCTGGGTATAGCCAGCTATCCCAGAAGATGCCATTTCCTGAAGTTTTTCGACGATGGTCACAGTGTCGTTCTCATATCCACAGATAAAGACATGCCCCTTGTCGATAACAAGTCGTCGCTCCATGTGCTTGTGATAAAGCTCGTTATTATAAATGGACACTAGGCTGTTGACGTCCCCAAGCTCTTCGAGATCCCCTATGGGGGTGTAGAGAATTCCGTGGCGTTCAACGTTATTTTTCACATATCGAGCTAACAATTCATGTTCTCGCCTGGCCACATCAAGACTCTCGATAAGATCCCAGTAGCGAGGGTTGTGCCCAGGTAAAGATGTGCAAAACGGCATTGTATCGAAAGGAATGCACCCAAAAGAAAGCCGTAAATCAGAGAGGCGGTAACATGTGTCTCGAACATACTGGGCTTTGATGATATTGTTATTCATCCTAAGCATGAGATAGCGCAAAACGTTTTGCCCTGGTGAATCCTCCTCTACGATGTGACGAACTTTATCTAATACAGGAAAAAGCCTCGGCTTAACCATATCAGCTGTTCCTGCCGCTCTAAGCATTGCATATTGAGAGTTACACATTCCCACCAAATCAAGTAGATTGGCCGAATTCACAGTCAACCATTTCATCAAGTAGCGGTATTCTATCGATCTAGTGTTTGTTTTTAGATCAATGCCCAAAAGACGAGCAAAATTATCAAGCTCACATGGACGAATTGAGATACTCCAATCACGAATAATTGTAATTGGCATGGTCTGACCAAGCACATGAATGGAGTCCCGGCGGAGAGTCAGCATGGCAGAATACTTATCTGTCATATCAATGTCAGTGAAAGCTATGATGCGATCAAATTTACTGACCTTATTTATAGCGGGATAAAAGGTCACTTCATAGTAAATTCTTCCGCCCACAAAAAAAGGTCGTATCTTGTGGATGTAATACCGTCCTTTACTGTCCGTATTGCTATTTAGTGGAGCAGCCTCAATTCTTTCTGCAATCTTTTCGTAGTATTCCCGTAGGGAAGGATCGAGATCGACCGGAAATTTCTCAAGGTTTGCAAGCACCCTTATCCCACAACGCTCATAGAGTAAACTACGTATCCGGTGGAGATACTCATAATATTTGAGCATCAAACGCTCAGAGGCGTCTCCACCCATAGTGTAGTGAGAAGCACTTTTCTGAAGCAGCTTGTGAAACTTGCTCAAGAAGTTAAGTTTTGAGTTGCTTCTGACAAAGCCAAGCCCTGCCCCCACAATATCGTAGTGGAATAATGCACCTTTCGAGCCTGCGTGCACCAAAACAATAACTCCCTCTACAAGGTTCCGGAGCTGAGAGAGGACATTCTGCGAAAGTAATGCCCGCTGATCGGGGAGTAAGTCGATATTACGGCAGATCACCTCGCTGGCGCTCTGGATTTGATCGTCGGCTGTAGTCATTATCTGTCAAGCCTCATACAATAAGATAAAAGTTATGTGTGAACATTCCTCGCCCAGCGCCAGCTTGCCGCTAAACTTTTTGTCAATCAATGAATTTCCGTTCATTCCGCAATCTGCACCATTCAGGTTCAGCAGTGATTAGGCTGCGCGCCACAATCCAAACCGTAAGTTTTATTGAGTCAAATTAAATCATTGACTTCAATAAGTTACAAGTTGTACGACACATCAATATTCCATTAGCTTGATATATTATTCTCCCAATCAAGAAATACTGTACATACAACTGGGCTAGTTAAAATAAGCGGTTCGCGCTTACTTGCTAAAAAAAGAAACTTGTCCGTCTAAAAAACCATTATTTGAAGTAACAGCTTACTGGCCAAACCCTTACAACCTGCATGCCGCATTCGCTCAGCAAAGCTGAGCTCCCACAAAACTACCGACTAGGGGACAGACCCCGGGGTCTGTCCCCGAGGGTTAGAATTTCCATTCGAAGCCGGCGCCGAAGGTGCGGCCTTCGGCGTAGTCGCGGAGGAGTTTGTTGCCGATGGTGTATTCCACGCGGTAGTTGAGTAGGTTTTCAGCGGAGAGGTTGATGCTGGCGTGGTCGGTAATTTGCCAGTCGTAGTTGAAGCTGAGGCGCGGGGTGGGCTGGCGGTAAACGCCGGGTTTGCCGGCGGTGCCGACGGCGGCCAGGCGTTCGCCGACGAAGTTGTAGAGTAAGGCGGCGTCGTGGTGTTCGCCGTCGTAGCCGAGTTGCAGGTTGTAAACGATGTCGGCCTGGCCTTGCAGGCGGCGGTTGGCTTGGGTGGCGGCGCCTTGTTGGTCGGTGGTGACTTCCGATTGCATTAACGACAGGTTGCCGCTGACGTATAGGGGGGCGAGCCAGCTTTGGTTGAGGCCAATCCAGCCGAGGAAGCGGTTGACGTCGAGCCGTGCGCCGGCTTCGATGCCGCTGACGCTGGCGCTTTTGGCGTTGACGATTTGCCGCTGTGGGGTGCCGCCGGTGGAGGGAATAAAGCTCACTTCCAAGGGTTTGTCGTAGGTTTTGCTGAATGCACCCACGGAGAGTTTTTCGCTATCCGACAGGAACCATTCGGCGGAAAAATCCAACGACTGGATGCTGGCGGGTTCCAGCTCGGGGTTACCTTGGTAGTGGAAGCCGGTGTCGGGGTCGAGATAGGTGGCGGGTGAGATTTCATTAAGTGTGGGGCGCGCCACGGTTTTGCTGGCGGCGGCGCTGAGTTTTACGCTGTCCCACGGCATCCAGCTTAGGGTGAATGCAGGCAATAGCGAGGTTTCCTGGTATTCGCCGGCCACTTCTTGTTTGCCGCCGGCAGCTAGCACGAAGGTGCTGGCTTTGGCGCTGGCTTGTTCTTTGCGGGCACCCACAATCAGCCGCCATTGCTCGCCCAGTTTGAGGTCGGCTTGCAGGTAGGCAGCGTCGATATCCACCTGGCCGGTGTAGTGGTCGGTGGCTTGGGTGAGCTCGCTAAAGCTTACCGTGTTGCCGAGGTTGTCGGGACGCAGCAAGTCCTCCACGGGTTGTGACAAATCGGCGCTGGGATCCACATCGTAACGGAAACGGCGGGTGACAGCATCGCGCTCACGGCTGAAGCGTGCTACGCCCACGGCCAGCTCGCCACTCAGCCAGTCGGTGGCGGTGAACGGAAAGGTCACGTCCAGTGTTAGGTTGTTGATGTTGTCCTCGGTTTGGCTAAAGCGGCGCAACACGGCGGCCTGGCTAATCAGCACGAAGTCGCCATTAGCGGTTTGTCGGTAGGCATAATGGCGGCGGTCGGGCACCTGACGCGAGGCCTTGGCCAGCATGGCGCTCCACTTGAGTCGCACCGAGTCAAAACGGTGCTCGCCAAGCAATTGCTGGGCTTTCAATTCACGCTCAAAATGCGCCAGCACAAAATCGTTTTCGTAGCGGGCATCACTGACGCTAATGACCCCTTCGGTGTATTGCACCTTGTCGGTGGTTTTGCGCACATAAAAGGTGTTGCTGCCCAGCGTGGTATTGCCCCACTCGCCATCCACGGCAAGAAATACACTGCTGTCCATGCCTTGGCTGGTGGTTTGCTGGCTGATTTCGCTTTGTTGAATAAGCTGGCCGTCAAGCCCCAAGGCATAGGTGCGCTTGGTGACATTGCGAAACGCCGCATCACGCCCGTGGTCCAGCGAGGCCAACACACCCAGTTCACCGCCAAACAACGCAAAACGATTACCGGCGGCAATCTTAAAGCCCATATTGGGCGGCAGGGTCCAGGGGGATACGGCAAACTGGTTGGGAAGCGTTTTGGCCAGCGCAATGCGCTCGGCCTGACTTAATGCCGACAGGTCCTTCACACCATCGATGCCACTGGGCAAACCGGCGGGGGCGGCGTTGATGTCCAGCAGGCCTTGCGGTGCGCTGTTGTACATCAGGCCGTCTACGCCGGTGTAAAGCGGGTTGATGCTGCCGGAAATACCCAGCTTAACAAAGCCGTCGGCTGGGGCTTTGCGGGTGTGTAAGGCCACTAGCCCACCGGCAAAATTACCGGGACGATTGGCGGTGTAGCTTTTTTGCACCTCGATGCTGCCCAGCACGCCGGTGGGGAATAAGTCCAGCGGTACCACCGGTTGGATGGGGTCGGGGCTGGGCAAGGGTGAGCCGTTAAACAAAGCCGTGGTGTAGCGTTCCGGCTGACCGCGCACGATGACATATTCGCCGTCTTCGATGGTTAGCCCACTCACCTGACGCAAGGCATCCACGGCGGTGGAGGCACCGGTGCGTGACATTTGGTCGGCACCGATGATGTCCACCACGGCCTTGGCTTGTTTCTCGCTGGCCAATACCGAGGCCACGGAGCCTGCCACATAGGGGGCGGTTACCACATAGTCGGCCATGCGAACGCCGGCCGGAGTGAGTTCCAGCTTGAGGTGAGTGGCTTTTTGCGAGCTGATGGCGACCCCTTCCAGGGTGCGCACGGCAAACCCCGGTGCCACGATGGATAAGGTGTAGTCACCGGGTGGCAGCTCCAATGCATAGTGGCCACGGCTATCACTCAAGGCGCGTTTGTCGCTACCGGCGACAAAAATTTGCACCGCCGCCAAAGGCGAGCCGTCTTCGGCGGATACCACCTGACCTTCCAGCAAGCCCGGCGGCAAGGCGGCCACGGCTTGGGCTTGCTGAGACTGGGGCTGTTTGGCGCGCTGAATGGCCAGTTGCTGTTCACCATCGGCGGCAATGGATAGCAACAACCGCACATTGCCATCCTTCGCCAGTGCCAAGCTGGGCTTTTGCAGCAGCGTTTGCCCATCCTGTTGCAGTTTTAAGGCATAGCGCCCCGGTGCCACCCACTGGTGCAAGGTACCGGCGGCATTGGTTTGCCCGATGACGTCACCATTTAGGCTAACTGTTACATTGGCCACCGGTTGACCCTGTTGCAGGACAAACAACCAAAGTTCTGCCTGCTGACTGGGCTGTGCTTGCGCCATGGTCGAAATGAGCAGTAGCGCCGCAAGGCTTATCCACTTGCGTATCAACATGAATTCTCCTGTTTAATCAATTATTGGCAGCGCAGGGGTTGGCGCTGGCATTGCTGCATGTATTGACGAAGCTGGCTGGCCTGACGCACCAAGCGACTCTCGGTAAGTTGGTTGAGATGCTGGCGCGCTTGGGCAAACTGGCCGGTTTGCACGTAGGAATAGGCCAGCGCATAACGCACCGACTGGTCATCCATTAACCCCACCCTTTCCAGGGCCGAGGCGGCACTGGCAATTTGCCCGTAGTGCTTCATGGCCAGCCACAAGGACACCCGTTGCCGCAGCTTTTGTTTGGGGTCTTCCACGCGGGAGTTGAGGCTCAGGGCGTGCTGCAGATGCCCCACCCGTCGCTGAAACTCGGCGGCATCGTGGCTTAGATTGGGGTGCAACCAGGCGGCGCGGGCATATAAATTGGCGGCCACATTTTGTTTGCCCTGTTGGTAATAAATTTGCGCCAGAGCGGTGGCCAGCTCGGCATTGAGCGGAAAGCGCAGGCGGGCGGCCTCCAAAAAGGCAATGGCTTGTTTGCTCTGACCAGCACGGTGCAAGGCGACGGCCAGTGCCAAGTAGTCTTTTGGCTCACCTTCAGCCTGTGACAGATAACTTCGACCCAGTTTGATGGCCTCGCGATAAGCCCCCAATTCCATCAAATAAAATACCTGCTGGCGCACAAAGCGTGCCTGCTCGGGCCAGGCCGTGGCGGCGGTTTTTAATGCCACAAAACTGGCCACCGGTTGCTGTAGTTGCCAATGGGCTTGGGCGCGCAGCCAGTAAAGCCCGGGATACTGAGCGGCGGCCACTCCCACCTGCTCGATGGCGGCCAGTGTTTGCCGGTAATGCCCGAGCTGATAGTGTGCCTGCGCCAAGTACACCGCCATGGCGGCCTGTTTGGCACCGGCCTTGCGTGCCAACTCAAAGGCATCGATGGCGCCCTGCCATTGTTGTTGGTGCAGTTGCAGCAAGCCCTGCAGGGTGTGGTAGCGTGCCGGATTGGCGTCGATTTGTGCCTTGTCCAACGCGCCTAACACCTGCTCGGCACGTTGATAATGACCATCGCTAATTAACAAGGCGGCAAGCCCCAAGCTATTCACATTGGCCGCTGGTCGTGCCGTGTTGGCCTCGGCATTGGCCACCAGCAACATGCACAGCAATAAGGCCGCAGCCAGCCACCACAATAGCTGCACGCTTTGTTGCAGTGTCACCTTTAGGCCGTCTTCGGGTAATGGCCGCCAGCGAAAGGGTATAAGTGTTTTGTGCTTTTCTGTCATTTTATTAGCTCAAGTTGAAACTGATACGTTGTTGTACCCAGGTTTTCACCGCCTGCCCCTGATAACGGGCGGGGGAAAACTGCCAGCCACGCACCCCTTGAATGGCGGCCTCTTCAAACACGCCCGCAGGCTGGGCTTCCAACACCTGCACTTGCAGCACCTGGCCTTGTTTATCCACCAGCACATTCAGCAGCACATAGCCTTCGGTGCCCTTGCTGCGTGCCGCCGGCGGGTACACCACGCCACCCTGTTGCGTGGCACGCGGCGGCTGGTCCACGGTGTCACCGGTCATGGCCACATCGCGGGTGTCGCCCAGTAGTGAATCCTCGGCATTGATAAAATCACCCAGGCCGCTGGATAGGCTCAGCTGCAAGCCCGGCAGTTGTGCTCCCAAACCCTCCAAAGGGCTGGGCGGTGCCAGGGGTTTAGCCGGCGGTGGAGGCTCCGGCGTGCTGCTGGTGGTGGGCGCCGGTGGCGGGGTGATTTGCTTGATCACAAACTGGCTGACGGTTTGTGGCTCCTGGGTAAAGCGGGGTTGTGCGGCTTGGTAAATTAGCACCATTAAGCTAAACAGCAGGAAAGGCCCCAGCACCATGCTGACCGCTGCGGCCACATAGGGTTTGCTCCGCATCTTAGGCGCCTCCCGTGTCCGCTTCGGTGGCCACCCCCACCTGACCGGCACCGGCCATACGGGCTTGGTCCACCGCCCATACCAGCTGTTGTGACGGCACACTGCCATCGGTTACCACCAGCACCCTGTTGCTGCCGCTGGAGTCCAACAGCTCGCCGAGCTCGGTTTGTAGCACCCAGGGCTGCACCTCGTGGCCGCCCACATAGGTTTTGCCATTGGCATCCAGATACAGGCGGATGGCCTCCGGCGAGGCGGATACCGCGGTGCTGGCCTGCGGCCGGTTAAGGTCGAGGCTCATGTCCTGCACAAAGCTGGTGGCCACGATGAAGAAAATCAGCAACACCATCATCACATCAATCAGCGGCACCACGCTGGTGCCAATATCTTGGGTTTCTTGGCTTGCGCCTTGATTGAGTTGTCCTAGCATGCAGCAAACTCCGTTGGTTGAGTGGCGCATAGATAGTCTTTTACTTGTTCAATTTCGCCACGAATTTTTTGTGCTTTGCGCTCCAGCAGGCTGTTGATAATCAGCCCGGGAATCGCCACGGCCAATCCAATTTGGGTGGCCAGAAGGGCTTTTGAAATGCCGGCGGCAATGCCCGAGCCGTAGGAAATGGCTTCGCTGGCGGCAATGGCATCAAAGGTGTCTACCATGCCCACCACAGTGCCCAATAAGCCGGTTAAAGGCGCGGCAATTACAATGGCACCAATCACCCGGTGGTAGTGTTGGGTTTCCGCCTCCCAGCGGGCAAACGCCTGGTCGAGCTGGGCGCGCAGGTGCCGCGGGCGTTGCCGCCAAACCGCAAGCGCGGTTAACAAGGGCTTACTAGCGCGGTTAGTGCTGGCCTTGGGTGGCTGCGCCATTAACCCTTGCAGACGCTGGCGCAGCTGCTGGCGGCTGGGCGGCAGCAGTACCGCCAAGCGATACCCCAGGCCAAACCACAGCAGTATTGCCAGCACCAATAGCGCCCACATCACTTCATCGCCGGTGGTAAAAAAGCGCATCAGTCCCTGCAACCAGGTTTCCATCCACAGTGGCATCATTAGGCGGCTCCGCTTTGCAGGGTGAATTCCGGTTGACGCACATCGCGTTGGTTAATCAGGCGCAATGCCGACTTTAAGGTGCGGTCCTTAATGCGCTCTGCCCAACCGGTGAGCATGCTGCCAATGAGCAGTGCCGGTATCGCCACCGCCAGCCCCAACTCGGTATTCACCAGCGCAATGGCAATACCACCGGCCAGGCGAGTGGGGTCGCCGGTGCCCACCTGCGTAATAATTTCAAAGGTGGTGATAATGCCCACCACGGTACCCAGTAGTCCCAATAAGGGCGCCACGGTGGCAATCACCATAATCAGCGAACCGTAACGGTCGAGGCGGCTGCGTTGCTGCAGCAGTGTTTCGTTGACGAGGTTTTCCAGTTGCTCACGCTCACGGGCAATGTGGCGCACCGTGGTGGTCAGCACCGCGCCGGCGGCACCCTTGATTTGCTTACATAGCGCCAAGGCATCGTCGGTGCGGTTTTGCGCCAATAGCTGCCCCAGCTCCTGCTCATGGCGCTGCATGGCCTTGGCAGGCGTTGCCGCACGCCAGAGCAGAAACACCCGAGCGAGGATAAACAGTAGTGTGGTGATGCCCACGGCAAAGATAATCCAGGCCACCACGCCACCGCTGGCAATGTGCTCAAGGGCGGTTTTGGAGTCTGGCGCATCGGCTGCCTCGTCCAGCGACTCATATAGGTAAAGCGGCATCAGGGCGGGGGCTTCCCCCTTGGCCAAGGCTGCCACCTTGGCGCTGGCCGGTGTGGCCCACAGCTTGTATTCACCACCTCCGGCCGGTGCCAGCACACCCTTGGCCTTGGGCGAGATACCGAAGGCGGCAATCCCGCCCACTTTAATTAGCTCGCCGTTTACCTTTACGCCCTGGGCATCAAAGAATCTGCCCTGCTCTACGCGAATGCGGCTTTGCTCGGCCAATAGCTGCTGCGCTCGGGTAAATGCCTGATTGATGGCTTGCGCATTGTTGTCCGTTGCCGGCAACTCAATGCCATATTGCCCCAACAGGGCACCGGCACTGGCCAGGAGGCGGCCGGTGGCGGCTTCCACACTCACGCGGTTGCGGTTGCTCTCTTGCAGCTCGGCCAAATCGGCTTTGGCCTGACGCTGCTGGGCGCGGGTGTTTAATAGCTGTTGCTGTAATGCGGCAATGCTGTCCTTGAGCTGGCGCAATTCTCGGGCGCTTTCCGAACGATATTGCGAGAGCTTTTGTTGAAGCTGCGTTTTCTGCTCGACCAGAAAGGCATATTCGCGTTCATAAGCGGATATCAACTGCTGCTTTACATCCGCCTTGCTCGGCTCGGGCGGCAAGCTCGCTGTTGTGGCCTTGGCACTGGCATCGGCCGCCAAGGCAGGCAATGACAGCAGGCTCAGCACGATGAACAAGACAGTTCCCAAAGATGGCATAAAGGTCGTCGTTTTCATGAGGCGCTCCCGCTGTGAATCAGAGGTTGAGTGAGCTCGCCCAGTACGTTGGGCAAAAGGAAATAACCGTGACTTTTGTGTTGTTCCAGTGCTTTAAAGAGGGCGGCCACCAGATGATTGTTGGCGGCATCGACGGGTTGGTATTGCCACTCGCCCTGCCGGCGCACCACCTTGCCGTATTGCTGGTCTTCGGTGCGATAGAACATGGCCACCATGCCCAAACGCGCTACCTCGGCCAGTCGTTCCTGGCCATTTACCTTGACGGTTTGACGGTAAAGCCCTAAATCACGGGTCAGCCGGATTTCATCGGCATAAAAATCCCAAAGCCGATTCATGGCCTGCTGTGGCGTCAGCAATTGTTGAGCGAGTTGGCGTTTCAACTCGTCGAGCTGTGCCAGACGCGCCTCGCGTTTGAATGGCAAACTGGCTTGCACTTGTTGGCGAGTGGTAGCCAGCAGCTGCTCGACTTGCTGTTGCAATGCTTGCAAGCTGGAGCCACTGGCCTCGGCCTGTGCTTTCTGTTCGGCCAGCTTGTCTTGTAACTGTTTCAACTGCGTTTGGGCTTGCCCCAACGTCACTTCGGCACTGCCCTGCTGGCGTGCTAATGCACCTAAACGATTTTTATGGCGGGTTTTCGCGGTTTGTAATTCCTCACTCAGGGTTTGCACCTGGGTGCGTAAATCGACCAGCTGTTTGGAAAGGCGGTCGAGGGTGGTGTCGGCGGCTTGGGTTAGGGAGGGAACCAGCAATAAGGCAATTGCCATCGTGCTTAGCAGGCATCTGATTCTGCCGCCTAGTGGGGGTTGTTTTAATGTCATATTTACCTCGATGTTGAATGAATTGAGTCACCCGAAGTGACCCGTCATCGAGGCGCATGCTATGACCGATTTGTTACAGAAATATGTCAAAAAATCAATGTTTTCAGTGTCATAAAACTGTCACATTGATGCGCCATACTGCGCGCATGAAAAATTCAAACTTCACTAATCCCTCATCAAAACCGGCCAACAGCCAACCGCCCCGCTATCGCAGCGTGTGGATATCAGACGTGCATTTGGGTGCGCGAGGTTGCCAGGCCGATAAACTCAGTGCCTTTTTGGATGCCCACTCTTGCGAGCAGTTGTATCTGGTGGGCGACATCGTCGATGGCTGGCGCCTGAAACGCGATTTTTACTGGCCTCAGGCGCACACCAATGTGATCCGCAAGATTTTGGGGCAGTCTCGCCATGGCACCCAGGTGTATTGGATTGCCGGCAATCACGATGAATTTCTGCGCAAGTTCATTCAGCCGACAATGCAGTTGGGCAATATCCAAATCGTGAATAGCCTCAAACACGAAACGGTTTGCGGGCGCAATTTTCTGGTCATGCATGGCGACATCTACGATGCCGAGGTGCGTTACCGCAGTGTGTTATCGCGCATTGGTTCACTGGGATATCGCGGTATGCGCCGGTGCATCCGCGAGTTCAATAAGCTGCGCGTCAAACTGGGGTATTCCTATTGGTCGTTGTCATCTTTTACCCGTCGGCGCACCAAGACAGCGGGCAAACTGGTAGCCGATTATGTCGATGTAATGACCCACGAATGTCGCCAACGTGGTTATGACGGCATTATTTGTGGACACATCCACCACCCTGAAATTTGCGATATGGGCGGCGTGATGTATTACAACTGCGGCGACTGGGTGGAACATTGCACTGCGCTGGTTGAAACCTTTGATGGGAAAATCGAGCTCGTCTCGTACAGTAGCCTTTCACAAAAAGAAACGGCCAAGATCGTCGCAATGTAATTTTCCTTGGGATACCCCCCCAAACGGGTGGTGCCAATAGTTAATTGTTTTTGGTAAAAATTATAAAGGCCGTGCTGCATCACACTCCGTTTGCTAGCGGCAAATAAAAACAGGCAGGCAAGTTGCTCCGGCGGTGAATGCCTGAATACCAAGACAATACGACACCAAGGAATTTGCTCATGATCCGTTCAATTAAATATTTAATGACTTTGTCATTCATGATGACTGCACTGGTATTAGCGGGTTGTGCATCAACCAACGCCACAGGTGCGCATAATCAAAACTATGACTTCAGCACGCTAAAGCGCGTCGCTGTTGTCGCCGTTGAAGGGGCGTCTGTGCATAACCGCGATGCCGCTCAAAATGCCATTGCCAATATTTTTAACCAGTATTTGATGACCAAGGGCTACAGCCCTGTTGAACGCTCACAGATCAAAGCGGTGATTGATGAGCAAAACTTCTCACATTCATCTTATACCTCCACAGCCGGTGCCGCTAAATTGGGTCGCATTCTTAATGTTGACGCGGCCATCATTCTCAACATCCCCCGTTACGGCCAAGTGATGGAGATGAGTGCGAAGATGGTTGACGTAGATACTGCTGCCATTATTTGGAGTGCGAACGGATCTGCTAGCACAGGCTCAGGACTGAACAAAGCAGCAGGCGCTTTATTGGGTGCCGTTAGTGGCGCAGTAGTGGGGCATCAAGTCGATGACACAGGCTATGGTGGCACCGTGGTCGGTGGTGCTGTTGGTGGTGCCGGTGGTGCGATTGCAGGTAGTTACATGACGCCGCAGCGCCAAGAACAGGCCAACGAGCTAATTAAAGAATTAGTCAAAACACTGCCGAGTGCTTAACTATTATGCGCTATTTAAATCGTTTCGTTCTTCACTTTCTGCTGACCGGTTTGGTGCTTTCAGCCCAACCGGCTCTGGCCGCCGGCCCGCGCATTGCGGTGTTTGATTTCGCGGTGGGTAACAGCCTGCAGCTGCAAAAAACGCAGCGTGATAATGCCGGTTCGGAAACTACGCGAGTACGCGTTAGCACAGAAACCAACCTGCTTACCAACCTACTAGTGCATGAACTGGTGCAGTCTGGGAAAGTGACGGTTGTAGAACGCCAACAAATCAGCCGTATTATGGATGAGGCCAATTTGAGTAAAAGCGAGTTGGCCGATCCGAGCCAGTCCATGCGGCTAGGCAAATTGCTGGGTGCCGATTATCTCTTACTGGGTGCTATTACGCAGGCGACATCTCATGTCACGTTACGTGACTTGCCCTACGACTTGGGCACAGAGCGCACGCGTATTACCTACCTCGCAGCTAATGCGCGCTTGGTTCATACCGAAACCGGCACCGTAGACGTGACGGCTCGGGCAGAAGTAAGCGACTCTCAGCCCATGAGTAAGCGTGGCATGCCAACTGATATCAGCAGCCGCGTACAACAAAATGCCTATCGTCTGCTGGCGAAAAAGCTAGCTCAAGACATACTAGCTTCTCTGCACTGACCTTTATGATGATTGCATTGCGTCCTGTAGTGCAATCACTCATCTGTTACCAAGCTCCATAACCTCCATCGAAAATTACAGTAGAATGCAGCTTTCTACTGTATTGTCAGGAGGTTTGCACCATGGCCACTCAATTGCCTTGGGGTTGCGCCTTTATCAGTGGCGGTGGCTCGGGCATTGGCCGCCAATTTGCCGAGCGCTTGGCGGCAAGCGGCGCCAATGTGGCGATTTTTAATCGTTCAGATGCATCAAGTGTAATCGCCGAGTTAAAAGCGCTCGCATCCTCTTCCAGTCAACAATTTATCAGCTTGCGAGCTGATGTCAGCCAACCCCAATCGCTGGAAGCTGCCTTTACCGAAGCCGTTGCGACCATCGGTCAACCCGATTTGGCGATTAACTCGGCAGGCATTCAGATTCCCGGTCGTTTCCGCGAACAGCCTTGTGACGATTTTGACAAGGTGGTGGATATCAACCTCAAAGGCAGCCAGCATTTTGCGGCCAAGGTGGTGCCACACTTGCGTGACCAAGGGCAGCTGGTGTTGGTGGCCTCTCTAGCCGGTCTGTTGAGCAACTACGCCTATGGTGCCTACTGCGCCTCGAAATACGGCATTGTTGGCCTGGCTGAAGTGCTGCGCACGGAGCTCAAACCGGATGGCATCGATGTTAGCGTATGCTGCCCGGGTGAAATCCCTACGCCCCTGGTCGAGCGAGAACGCGAGGGGCTGGATCCGGTGGGTATCAAACTCAAGCAAATTGCCGGGCAGATGCCTTTGGACAAGGCGTGCGATGCCATGTTGAAAGGGATGGCGAAGCGTCGGTTTATGCTGGTGCCGGGTTGGCAGGCAAAGATGTCGGCCTGGTTTAGTCGGCATTTTCCGGGGTTACTGCGTGTATCGACCGATTTTCTGGTGCGTTGGTTTATGCGGGGTGAAAGGAAGAAGGGGTAGCGTTTTGTGAGGGCGTTGTGGGGTGTTTAAGTAAGGGTGCTGTGGGTTGACGGTTTTGTCGCGGACAGGGTCCGCTCCTACGTAAGTGGTTGATCATACGGTAGGAGCGGACCCTGTC
>CAYVZZ010000023.1:9118-24134 GCA_964456185.1 uncultured Alcanivoracaceae bacterium | reverse complement strand
TTAGCATGCGACCAGACAACATATAGTGAACTGGCTGGACCTCATGATAGAAAACAAAACCCACGGCAGCCGCCAAAGCCGCGAAAGGCAACAACATTAGCCATTTGCAACGCAGCCTGAGACTGAACAGCAACACAACGGCAAACAGCAGCCCCAACTGAGCCGAGCGGGCGTTGGTGTAATACACCCCTACTGCCAATAGCAATGCGACACCACCAAAAAGCAGGCTGCGGCCGATTGTCGGACGCCCCATCCCCCAGAGTGACAAGGCCATCAAGGCACCGACACCAAACTGCAGCCCCGTGTGATTGGGGTTAAGCCCCAAAATCAACATACCCGATAGATTGACAAATCGGTCAGCCTGCAGCCCTTTAATACACCACAACAGCAAACCAATCAGTGCGCAGGCCAGCAACAATCGGGGAATCCATTTCTCAACCAATGACGACCACTTGGCACACGTCAGCACGGCGACGGCAAAAGCCAGCACATAAATCCCCCGCTCGACGCCATGGCGAACGGTACGCGTATAGTCCGCATCTGGCGTCCACAAAAATGGCAAAAAGAACAGCAGGATAAAGCCAAGCACCCACTTTAGCGGGCGTCCTCTTGGTTCGGCAAAAACTTCACGCCCTTTAAACACCAACATCAATACAGCAATGACAGCGACCGTGTAATAAAACCAGCGTTGCTGCCCTTCCATTGACGGAGCCAGATAAAATCCAGCCAGATATACCAAAAAGCAGGCCGCCAAGTACAGTTGCCAATGGGCAAAGTTAACCAATCGACTCAACCCATTGGGGTGAGACTGTTCATTTGTCATGAAAGTATTTGTCCTTAATCCATGCTAAAACCGGTCGCGAGTCGCCAGCTAATAGCGTTGGCATTCTTTTCCTTTTCATCCGGTTGCCAACCGTCGGCCACACCGACACCGGCCGCGCCAACTAGCGTATCCTGATAATAAAACAGCGGCATCCAACGTCGCATCCAAGGCGGCACGCCTGCCACACGCCAGCACTCTTTTAAGCGCTGATGTTGACCATGGCGCAACATGCGCTCGCCACCGCGAGGAAAGCGGATATCGAGCCATTGTACATGAGTTGCAATGCGTAATTGAGGGGCTTGCTGACAAGGGGTAAATTTGAGTGGACCAAATGACATGGGTTCATTCAATAACCAGCGTATACTGCCCGTTGGCGGCTGTTCGAATAGCGCCTTATCCACCCAATACAACCGCTGTTGGAAGCGCGTTAGCACGCCATTAACCAGCGCCAGTTGCGGTTGACGATCGCGGGCAGCTTGAATGACGTCCCGGTAAAGATGCTCCAGCACCTTGTCGTTGGGACGCCAGGGTTCTTTATCCGCTAACCAATAGCGTAGTAGGTTACGTTGCCGGTTGCTCGACAAGGCCATTAGTTTGGGCAATAACAAGCTGGTTTGCTGGGCACAGATGCCGCGCAAATCAGTCTTGGCCAACTCGTCTAGCAAATCAGTCGCTTCTTGTAGATGGTGCGCCGTTTGCGCCAAGCGCCGTTTCAGATGCGGTGTTTTTGCCGACCAATACGGCAATAGATCCTGTCTTACCCAGTTGCGTTCGAAGCGCTTATCTTGGTTACTGGGATCTTCTATCCAGTTGAGTTGCCACTGACGTGCCAACATCTCGATTTGCTGTCGGGAAATGTCCAACAAAGGGCGGGCGACGGTAAACCCACCGTCATCGCGCTGTGGACGCATGGCAGCCAAACCGTTAACCCCAGCCCCTCTGGCGAGGCGTAACAGCAAGGTTTCAGCTTGGTCATCTTGATGGTGAGCCAGCAACAAGGTGCCGTGAGTGATGATTCGTCTAAAGGCAGCATAACGTGCAGTGCGTGCTTGCGCTTCAATGTTGCCCTGTTCGCTGATTTGCGCATATTCAAGATGAAACACAAACCCACGTTGCTCGACCGCTTGGCGGCAGTGATCCGCCCAGTCGTCGGCGTTGGCTTGCAGCCCATGATGCACGTGAATGACCGTGACTGACTCACGCAGCCGACTCAGTGCATCGAGTAAAAATAAGGAATCTACCCCGCCAGACAGCCCTAAAAAAAGCGGGCGCGGCAGGTGTCGAATTTGATTGCGGATATGATCCAGCAGGCGATCGCTATCCATGAGATTAGCCGTCGATGCCGGTTCCTTGTTCGACCCGGCCATAAGCTAGTAGGCGCTCATTGCGGCGCTGCACCAGCGCATCGATTGATAGGCCGTTTAATTCACCCAGTGCGGCCAAGATGCCTTTTTTGATGGTCTCGGCGGCTTCTTGCACTTGGCGGTGTGCACCGCCCAGTGGCTCATCGATTACTGTGTCGACCAGCCCCAATTCATGTAAGCGGCGCGCGGTAATGCCCATGGCTTCGGCGGCTTCGGCCGCTTTTTTGGCATCACGCCAAAGAATGGACGCACAACCTTCGGGGGAAATCACCGAATAGGTGGCATACTCCAGCATTTGTAAGTGGTCACACACGCCAATGGCCAAGGCGCCACCGGAGCCACCTTCGCCGATGACGGTGCCGACGACGGGTGTTTTCAGTTGTGACATGACGAGTAAATTGCGCGCAATCGCTTCACTCTGGCCGCGCTCTTCGGCCTCGATGCCGGGGAAGGCTCCTGCGGTGTCGATAAAGGTCAGAGTCGGCAAGTGAAAACGCTCGGCCATTTGCATCAGGCGCAACGCTTTGCGGTAGCCGTCGGGTTGTGGCGAGCCAAAATTACGGCGCACTTTTTCTTCGATGCTGCGGCCTTTTTGTTGACCGATGACCATCACCGGCTTATCGTCCAGACGGGCAATCCCCCCGACAATGGCGGCGTCATCGGCGAAGGCGCGATCACCATGCAGCTCATCAAAGTCTTCAAAAATGAATTTGCAGTAATCGAGCATGTGCGGACGCTGGGGATGGCGCGCCATTTGCGACACCTGCCAGGGCGTTAGGCTCTTGAAAATGCTCGCCGTGAGGTTGCGACTTTTTTCTTCCAACTTGCTGATTTCATCGGCAATGTTGACGTCATTGCCGTGTCCGACCAGGCGTAACTCGTCAATTTTGCCTTCCAGCTCGGCGATGGGCTGTTCAAAATCCAGATAATTGGGGTTCATGCATTCTGTCCTGAGCAAGCTGTCATACGTCTGTGATGTTGTGGTCTGGCGGCAAATACGTCAAGTGGGATTAATATTCTACCTGCACGGCGTCTTTACCAAGCTGCTCGCGCAACTGGTCAAGCAATGCTTCTTCCGGCGTCACATCCCACGCCTTGCCTAAGCGCAATGCAAAGCGAGCTTTCTCACTTTGCAAGTTGAGCATAACGGGGCTGTTGCCGCCCTGCCAGGGCTGTAGCAAGCGCTGCAACTGTTCCGGCAGTTGCTCATCCAGTCCACAGTTAAGCGTAATTTGTCGAGCGAATCGCTGCCGTGCTTCGGTGATAGTGAGCAGTTCGTCAGCGATCATATTGTGACCGCCGCTGTAATCGTCATAGCGAATACCGCCAACGGCGACCAGCAGCTCGTCTTTTTCGATTAGGTGCCCATATTCGGCAAAGGTGCGCCCAAACACCGAGACATCCAACCGCCCGCGCTTGTCGTCCAGCGTAAGAAAGGCCATTTTGTTGCCGTTCTTTTTACTGCGCGCGATACGCAACTCAACGACCAACCCCGCAATAATAGTGTGCTGATGCTTCTCGGTCGGTTGTACTTTGTCCAAACGCTGACCGACAAACGCCCGCACCTCATGTTCATATTGGTCAATCGGGTGGCCGGTCAAAAAGAGTCCAAGCGTGTCTTTCTCGCCATTGAGACGGCGGTCGTCTCGCCAGGGCTTGGCGATTATCCAGTTCACCGCAATGTTGGCCGTGTCGGCCTCGGCATTACCAAACATATCCAGCATACCGGCAGCCTGGTTGCTGGCTTCTTGCTGTGCGGCTTTAATGGCATCGGGCAAGGTGGCCAGCAAGGTGGCACGGTCGTCGAAATTGCCATTGGGTCCGAGTAAATCCAGCGCACCGGCCTGCACCAGCGCTTCCAGAGAACGGCGATTGATACGCTTTTGGTCGACACGACGACAAAAATCGAACAGATCTTTGAAAGGACCGGATTCACGACCACTGACGATGGCATCCACCGGCCCTTCGCCCAGCCCTTTAATAGCGCCCAAGCCGAACACCACTTCACCGGCATCATTCACCGTAAAGTGGTGCTGGCATTCGTTAACCGCCGGCGGGCGCACGGTGAGTCCCATTTCATGGCACTCGTTAATGAAGGTCACCACCTTGTCGGTGTTTTGCATATCGGCAGAGATAACAGCCGCCATGAATTCCGCTGGATAATGCACCTTCAACCAGGCGGTTTGATAGGCCACCAACGCATAACAAGCCGAGTGGGATTTGTTGAAACCGTAACCGGCAAATTTTTCTACTAGATCGAAAATCTTCATGGCCAATTCAGCATCGATGCCGTTTTTTACCGCACCGGCTTTAAATACGTCACGCTGCTTGGCCATTTCTTCGAGCTTTTTCTTACCCATGGCTCGGCGCAAGATATCCGCCTCGCCGAGGCTGTAACCGGCCATCACCTGGGCGATTTGCATCACCTGCTCTTGGTAAAGGATGACCCCGTAGGTGGATTCCAAAATAGGCTGCAAGCACTCATGCTGATAGTTGGGGTCAGGCCAAGCTAAAGCTTCTTCGCCATGCTTACGCTTGACGAAGTTGTCCACCATGCCGGATTCCAACGGCCCCGGACGATACAAGGCCACCAGCGCGATAATGTCGCCGAACACGTCCGGCTTGAGCTTTTTAATCAGCTCTTTCATGCCCGAGCCTTCCAGCTGGAAGACAGCGGTGGTATCACCGCGTTTAAGCAACTCAAAGGTGGGCTCATCGTCCAACGGAATGGTGCTGATATCGACCTGTTCATCGACCGGCTTGCGTTTGTTGATGGCTTGCAATGCCCAGTCGATCACCGTGAGGGTTTTCAGCCCCAAAAAGTCGAACTTCACCAGACCGGCGGCTTCGACGTCGTTTTTGTCGTATTGCGTTACCAAGTTGCTGCCATCCGGCTCGCAATAGAGGGGCGCAAAGTCGGTGAGTTTGCCCGGTGCAATCACCACGCCACCAGCGTGTTTACCGGTGTTTCGCGCTAGGCCTTCCAGCTTGAAGGCCATATCCATGATTTCGTTGGCGGCTTCCTGGTCGCTGTTGCCGCTGTCTTGCAAATAGAGGAAATCATGCAGCGTTTGCTCTTCTTCGATGGCCTTGGCCAAGGTCATGCCGGGCGTGCCGGGAATCATTTTCGAGAGCTTATCGGCCAAGCCATAAGGCTTGCCCTGCACCCGCGCCACGTCGCGTACTACCGCCTTGGCGGCCATGGTGCCAAAGGTGACGATCTGGCTTACCGCATCATGGCCGTAGGCATCGGCGACGTATTGAATCACACGGTCGCGGTTATCCATACAGAAGTCGACATCAAAGTCGGGCATGGATACCCGTTCGGGGTTCAGGAAGCGCTCGAACAGCAGGTCATATTCGATAGGGTCCAAATCGGTAATGTGCAAACACCAGGCCACCACCGAGCCGGCACCGGAACCCCGTCCCGGCCCCACGGGCACGCCATTTTGTTTTGCCCAGCGAATGAAGTCGGATACGATGAGGAAGTAACCGGGGAAGCCCATCTGCAAGATAATATCCAGCTCGAATTCCAAGCGCTCCTGATAACGCTGGCGCAGTGAGTCGGCCTGCGGATCAGTCGGGTCGATAATATCTGCGAGTTTTTCGTCTAGTCCTTTTTGCGATTCATCGCGGATAAACTCGTCGATGGACATGCCATCGGGGATGGGGAAGTCGGGCAGATAATTCTTCCCCAGCTCCAACGTCAAAGAACAACGCTTGGCGATTTCCACACTGTTGGCCAGGGCTTCCGGCAGGTCATCAAACAAAGCCGCCATTTCGTCGGCGCTTTTCAGGTATTGCTGATCGCTATAACGCTTGGGGCGGCGCGGGTCTTCCAGCGTGTCACTGTCATGAATACAAACACGGGCTTCGTGGGCATCGAAGTCTTCCGCTTTCAGGAAACGCACATCGTTGGTGGCAACCACCGGCAGCTGTAATTGCTCGGCCAAGGCCACGCATTGGTGCAGACAGGTTTCATCGCCTTCACGGTTGGTGCGCATCACTTCCAAATAAAAACGATTTGGGCAAAGCGCCTGCCAGCGTTGCGCCAGCTGCTTGGCTTCTTGCGGCTTATCTTGTAGCAGCAGTTGCCCCAGCTCACTGCGGGCGCTGCCGGTTAGCCAGATGAGGCCGTCGTGCCATTCTTCGATCCATTCCGGCTTGATCACGGCACGCTCGCCCTGCTGGTTATGCTGCCAGGCACGCGAAATGAGCAAGACCAAATGATGGTAGCCCGTGGCGTTCATAGCCAGCGCCGTTACCGGCATCGGCTCGCCCAAATAGGTGCTTTCCAGCCATAAGTCCGCGCCCATAATGGGCTTTACCCCGGCGCTGCGAGCGGCGTTATAAAACTTCACCAGAGCAAACAGATTGGAATCATCCGTTAGCCCTACCGCCGGTATCCCCTTCTCCTGGCAGGTCGCAGTGAGGGCTTTATGACGCACCACACCATCGACCAGTGAAAAGTCGCTATGAAGACGCAGGTGAACAAATTGCGGTTCGGCCATGAAAAAATGTCGCTACGAGTTGGTGGTAATTGGTTCTAACAGGCGCGCCACCGGCTTGAATGAGCGCCGGTGGCTGGCTAACGGCCCATGTTTTTCCAAGGCTGCAAAATGCTGTTTGGTGGGATAGCCTTTATGCTGTGCGAACCCATATTCAGGGTATTCGGCATCCAGTGCAACCATTTCGGCATCGCGAGCTACCTTGGCCAAAATAGAGGCGGCGCTTATAGCCGGAATGCGGCCATCACCTTTGACGATGGCTTGTGCAGGCACGCCAAAATCCGGACTGCGATTGCCATCGACCAAGACGGCATGGGGCGCTATATCCAGCCCGGCTACCGCCCGCTTCATGGCCAAAAAGGTCGCCTGGTAAATGTTGATGTCGTCGATTTCGTCGGCGTCGGCACGGCCTAATGACCAGGCCAAGGCGTTGGCTTTGATGTCACTCACCAACGCCTCGCGCCGTTTGGCTGTCAGCCGTTTACTATCGGCCAGTCCTTCAATGGGACGACTCGGGTCAAGAATGACGGCAGCGGTGACAACGGCGCCAATCAAAGGCCCACGCCCCACTTCGTCGACGCCTGCCAGATGCATGCCAGGTTGCCAACTAAAGGCCTCCGGCAGCCATTCCGCAGCGGACGGATAGGCGACAAAAGGAGCCTTCATACCGACTCCATCATCTCGACAACGGCTTCCGCCGCCTGTTTGTTTGCCTGACGGCGCAATTGCTGGTGTTGTTCGGCAAAGAGCGCCTTGAGTTGTTCGCTCTCTTTGGGGTGATCCAGCCAGCGCGCCACGGCCTGTGCCAAACGGGCAGGACTGCATTCATCTTGTAACAGTTCGGGCACTAATGGCTCGCCGGCCAGGATATTCGGCAACGCCACGTAAGGGGCATGCAACAAGCGCTGCATAATGGCGTGGCTCACCGATGACAAACGATACGCCACCACCATGGGCCTTTTCAGCAGCATGGCTTCCAGGGTGGCCGTGCCGCTGGCCAGCAACACCACATCGGCGGCAGTCATGACGTCACTGGCTTGCCCTAAGGTGACATCGATATTGACGCTTTGCTTGTCGACCTGTTGCTGAATAAATTGCTGTAATGACTCTGTTGCCGCCGGAATTACGAAACGCGCCGCCGGATAACGCGCCGATAGCAGTCGAGCCGTGGCTAAAAAATCGGGTAACAGACGCTTCACTTCGCCTTGCCGACTGCCCGGCAACATGGCAATCACCTTGGAGGCATCATCCAGCTGCAGTGCGGTTCTGGCGGCCTGAGTGTCGGGTTGCAATGGCAAGCTATCGGCCAGGGGATGACCAACAAAGGCCACCGGCACCTGATGGCGGCGGTAAAATTCAGCTTCAAAGGGTAAAAAGGCCAGCATTAAGTCACAGGCTTTGGCAATGCCTTTGACGCGCCCTTCCCGCCAAGCCCAAACAGACGGGCTAACATAATGGACGGTTTTAACGTCCTTCTCGCGCAGTTTCTTTTCCAGGCCCAAATTGAAGTCGGGCGCATCAATGCCAATAAACACATCGGCTTGCCAGTCCAACGCATCCCGATACAAACGATGGCGCACGCGAAACAGGCGCGGCAAATGCGCCAAGACTTCGACCAATCCCATGATGGATAAAGTGGAAAGCGGATACAGGCTGGTTAGTCCGGCGGCTTGCATCTGCTCGCCACCCAGACCACGAAATTCAATGTCGGGATAATGCTTTTTCAGCGCCGTCATCAGGCCGGCGCCCAAGCGGTCGCCGGAGATTTCCCCTGCTACCAGATAGCAACGCATCAGCGTACGATGCCGCGCGTAGAACCTTTCAAGGAATCAATGAAAGGCTGAAGCTCGGCACACTCTTTCACTTGGGGTTCGAGGATTGCCAAGGCTTCATCCAATGTATTGCCTTGGCGATAAACGGTTTTGTAGGCGTGACGCATGGTACGCAGCAAGGCTTTGTCCCAGCCACGACGCTTCATGCCTTCGTAATTCATGCCGTGAGCGGCAGCCGGATTACCGCCCACCATAACGTAAGCCGGAACATCTTTAAGCACCAGGGAGCAGCCCGCCGTCATGGCATATTTGCCAATATGACAAAACTGGTGTACGCCGGTCATGCCGCCCAGAATGACACCTTTACCCATGTGGACGTGTCCGGCGATGGAGGCGTTATTGGCAAAGATGCAATCGTCATCGACAATGCAATCGTGTGCCACATGCACATAGGCCATCAGCAAGTTGTTGTTACCAATTTTAGTCAGGCCATTGTCTTGTACGGTGCCACGGTGAATGGTCACGCATTCGCGGATGATGTTGTTATCGCCCATTTCAAGGCGTGTTGGTTCACCGTTATATTTCTTGTCCTGACAGGCTTCACCGACCGAGGCAAATTGAAAAATGCGATTATTTTTGCCCAAATGCGTTGGGCCGCCGACTACGACATGAGGCCCAATAGCGGTGCCGCTATCAATGCTGACATCGGGACCGATAACAGAGTAAGGCCCGACCTCGACGTCATCCGCCAGCTCAGCACGTTTGTCGATAATGGCGGTTGAATGAATCATTCTTCAATCATGTCCTGTTGGTCGTCGAGCACCTGCTCGGCAATGGTTAATTGGGTGCTGGCAACAATGTCGCCATCTACCCGTGCTTCACAGTCATACTTTAGTATATTGCGCTTGGTGGTCACAAAACGGGCGATCAGCTCAACCTGATCACCGGGAATCACCTGCCGCCGAAAACGTGTGCGTTCCGCACCACACAGCAGATAAAGAAAACCATTGGAATCTTTACCACGGGTCACTAACCCCAAGATACCGGCAGCCTGTGCCATGGCTTCAATGAGCATAACACCCGGCATAACGGCTTTATTGGGGAAGTGCCCCTGGAAAAAAGGCTCGTTAATACTGACATTTTTAATGGCAACAATGGATTCCCCTTCTTTTACATCGACCACCCGATCGACCATCAGAAAAGGATAGCGCTGCGGCAACAAGCGCTTAACATCTTCAATCGTAATCATTGTCTCTATTTCTTCCCCGCCTCGGAGGAGGCCCTCTGTTTTTCCAAGCGACGTACGCGTCGATACATGTCATCCAGATGACGAAACCGCACGACATTCCGTTGCCAGCTCTTTTGCTTGTCGGCTGGCGTAGCCGACGCATAGGCACCAGGCTCTGTAATATTGCCCGTCACCAATGTCATGCCCAACAATTGTACCTTGTCACAGATTTCAATGTGACCACTCACGCCCACGGCACCGCCAAGCATGCAAAAACGTCCAATTTTGGCGCTACCGGCAATACCGACTTTACCGGCTAATGCCGTATGATCGCCAATTTCCACGTTGTGGCCGACCTGCACCTGATTGTCGATAATCACGCCTTGACCTATGCGGGTATCATCTACCGCGCCACGATCAATGGTGGTGCCAGCGCCGATATCCACATCGTCATCGACTACCACGCGCCCTAGCTGCGCCACCTTTTGCCAACCTTGGGCGGACGGCGCAAAGCCAAAGCCGTCGGCACCGATTACCGTGTTGGCGTGAATGGTAACGCGCGCACCTAACTGGGTTCCATGATACAGCACCACATGCGGCCAAATCCGGGTATTTTCACCGATTTGACAATCTTCGGCGATATAGCAACCCGCCATGATAATAACGCCATCGGCCAACTTGACGCCCTTTTCGATAACGACTTGAGCACCAATGTGCGCATTGGCTGGCACCTGAACATCATCCGCCACTACGGCAGTCGGATGCACTCCCGCTTGAGGCACGGGGCGCTGGTCGAACAGGTGACTAATCTGTGCATAGGCCAAATAAGGATCTTTAACAACCAAGGCAGGAACCGGACATAACTCGGCCATGTCGGCACGGCATAATACCGCAGCCGCTTGGGTATTCGCCAAGTAGCTGCGGTAATGCGGGTTGGCCAAGAAGGTCAACGAACGACCGTCAGCGGACTGAATAGTACCGATGCGATCAACCGGCAGATCCCCTTCACCGATTAACTCTGCCCCCAGCTTATCGGCAATGTCCGCCAGCGTCAGTGTCGCCATCTTGCCCCCCGGTTGCTTATTCGATATCGAGTTTGTTGAGCTCGGCGGTAATGGCCTTGGTGATATCAATGTCAGGACGTACGTACATTACCGCTTGTGCATTAATCACCACGTCGATGTCATGGTCTTCAACAAACTGCTTCAGCACCTGCTGAAACTTCGGCTGAATGGTTTGCATCACATCACGCTGATCCGTTTGTACTCGACGCTTAATGAGCTTCTGGATAGATTGGAACTCCATCCGCTTGGTAGTGAAGTCATCTTGCATGTCCTGCTTTTTTTCTTGGCTCATGGTGGCGGCATTACGCTGCAGGTTCTTCTGCAGCCCCTGCAACTCACCGGCCAATTTTTTCGCTTTGGCTTGCTTATCTTTGAGCTCGTCTTGCAACTTATGCTGCCGATTCTGCACATAATCCGTATTGACCACGGCGGCCAATGGATCCAGCACAGCCACACGTGAATCGGCATAGCTTGCTAAGGGTAGAAAAACTGCCAGCAAGGCAATCAAACTTAATTTCCGCATCTTTATCTCCTGTTTTGTAATACGGCGGTTTGAAACAATACGTTCTCTGCTAGAACATGCGCCCAAGCGAGAACTGGAACACTTCGGTGTCATCCATGTCTTCCGGATTCAAGGCACGGCCAATATTGAAACTTAACGGCCCGATAGCGGTTAGCCACGCCAAACCAATACCGGCTGAATAACGCAGCCCATCCGGATAATACGTATATGCGGGACGATTTCCCAGTTGGAAAACGTTACCGGCGTCAAAATACAAGAAGGTGCGCACACTACGCGAGTCAGGCGCAAAGGGTGTTGGGAAAATCAATTCGGCACTTAGCTCGGTTACCGCATTGCCACCGACAGGGTCGGGGTTGTAATCGGTAACGCCCGCCTGTACATAAGCCCAGCTTTGCGAGCGCGGCCCAAGCGAATAAGCACGATAGTTACGGATAGAGCCGACACCGCCCGAATAGTAATTTTCAAAGAACGGCAGCTTGCCGTCGGCATCTTCGTCATTGCCATAACCCATACCGATGCCTGCTTTCAAGCTGGTGCGCAGCACCCAATGGCCATGAATGGGGAAGTAGCGCTGGGCGTTAACCGTCAGCTTGGCGTAGGAGTATGTACCCAACGGCGTAGCAATCTCTAGCGAGGTGTTCTGCGACCAGCCGCGGTCCGGCATGCGGCCGCTATTTAGGGTGCTAGTCGACAAGCCCAGATTCAAGCTAAATTCGTTATAGCGATCACCCTCGCGCTGCAAGAAGTGGTAAATACTCCAAGGCACGAAGTTGCCGCTGTGGACATCAATGCGCTCAAGGCTGTAGCCAAAGTTAATACGCGAATATTCCGATACCGGGTAACCGTAAGTCACCGCTCCGCCCATGCGGTCTGCTGCGTAGCGGGCAATATCAACGCGGGCATTATCGTAGTTAATCTTGCTGTAATGCAGACTGAAACCACGGCTTACGCCATCTGGCGTGTAATAGGGGTTGTAATGCGAGAAGCTGTATCTTTCGGAAATCTCAGAACGGCGTAAAGAAAAGGACACGCGGTTACCCGAACCCATAAAGTTGTTCTGACTGATGCTGGCACCAAAAATAATGCCATTGGCATCGGAATAGCCTACGTTGGCACCAATAGAACCAGATGGCTGTTCATCCACATCATAGGTGACATTCACCAGGTCATCAGTGCCTGGCACCACATCGGTATTCGCATCAACCTTACTGAAAAAGCCCAAACGCATCAGGCGTGATTTGGATAAATTAATTAGCGCAGTATTGGCCGGTGCCGATTCAAACTGGCGCATTTCTCGGCGCAGCACCTTGTCGGCCGTTTTGTGGTTGCCTTTGAAGGCGATGTTATTGACATAAACCCGCTTGCCCGGCTTCACCAGGAAGGTGACATCCACCGTATGATCATCGTCATGTATTACCGGATGGCCTTTCACCTCAGCGAAGGTGTAGCCTGCGTTGCCGAGGCGGCGCGTCAACAAATCTGACGTATAGGTTTGGATCTGTTGTGAGTACACCTGCCCTTTCTTCATAATCAACAGGGGTTCCAGCTGATCACGATTAATTGGCAAATCACCTTCTAGTGATACTTTACCCACCGAATAGCGGTCGCCTTCACTTATATTAATGGTAATGAACACGTGCTCATGATCGGGGGTAACAGATACCTGCACCGATTTGACGTTATAGCGGATATAGCCGCGATCCAGGTACCAAGAGCGCAGTGTTTCCAGATCGCCCGACAGGCGCTCACGCGAATATTTGTCGTCCCCCGTGAAAAAGGAGAAAAAGTGACTGGCTTTGAGCTTCATTTGCTCCAGCAGCACTTCATCGGAATATTTGTGGTTGCCGACAATGTTGATGTTTTTAATGCGGGCCGCATCACCTTCGTACACTTTAATGGTCAGCTTGACCCGATTACGCGGCAACGGCGTGACGTCAGTTTCCACATGGGCGGCATAGCGCCCCTGGGCGACGTATTGGCGCTCCAATTCACCCGTAATGCTGCTCAGTGTCGAGCGCTTATATACGTCACCTTCCAGCAGATCAGCCGCCTTCAATCCCTTACGCAAATCATCCGTTGAAATGGATTTATTGCCTTCAATTTCCACCTTATAAATCGATGGACGTTCAGACACGGAAATAAGCAAGGTGCTGCCATCCCGCAGCATCCGAATATCCTCAAAATCACCACTTTGAAAAAGTGCCTCGATGGCACCACTAATGTCAGCCTGGTTCACCTTGTCGCCCACATGAATGGGCAACAGCCCATACACCCGTGAAGCCGGCAATCGCTGCAGCCCGGTCACTTTGATTTGCTTAACAACAAACGGCAAAGGTGCTGCCGGTGTTATTGCAGCAGAAGACGAGGTAGAAGAGGGCTGCATCGGCGACGGCTTGGCTGCTAGTGCCAAGGACGACCACCCCATCAAAGCACACAGCAGCCCTGCTGCCAGAGCATATTGCCCTTGCCGTAAATTCTTATTCCAATTCATCCAAACTGCCGTATCAAGTCGTTATAAATTGCCAGCGCCATTAGCGCCATCACCAAACTGAAACCAATGCCTTGCGCCCAAACCAGAAACTTCTCGGATAGCTGACGTTGCATAATGCCTTCAATGGCACAAAAAACCATCCAGCCGCCGTCCAGCATAGGAATTGGCAACAAATTCAACACCCCTAAACTGATGCTGAAGAATGCCAGAAAGCCTAAGAACACCACAATGCCTACCGCGGCTGTATCACCCGCCGCCTCGGCAATGGTAATCGGCCCACCCAACGCTTTAAGGCTCAAATCACCGACCAACAATTGCCACGTCGAGTTGACAATCATGGCTGTTTCTTGCCACAGCTTATCCCAGGCTGCGGAAATGGCCTCTAGGGGGCCATATTGAATCATCGCTAAACCGCCAAGCATGACACCCGCCCGCCCAATAGTTTTACCATTGGCATCAATCGGCTCGGGGGTTAATGACAGGGTTAACAGCTGGCCTTGACGGTATACCGTGACATCCAGCTCATCACCAGGATGGCTGCGCACCACCTTTACCCAGTCGCCCCAGCTTTTCATGGGCTTGCCATTCACCTGACGAATGGTATCGCCTTCTTGCAGCCCGGCTTTTGCCGCCGCACTGTCTTCTAAAATATCGCCCAGGACCGCCCCGGGGGCTTTGGGAGTAATACCTAAAACGGTCAGCGGAGATTGCTGCGGGTTACTCGCCCATTCTCCCAAAGACAGGCGAATATCCACCGGCTGCCCTTGGCGCAAGACACTAAACACTACCGGCTGATCACTGCCTACCTGACCAAACAACGCCATGGTGGCCTGTTGCCAAGTTGCCACCTTATCTCCATTAATGGCTACAACTTGATCGCCCGGCCGCACGCCTGCTGTGGCAGCAACCGATTGTGGTGCCACCTGCCCCACCTTGGGCACCATGCCAAGCTGACCATGCACAGAGATAACCCAGTAAAAAATAAACGCCAACAAGAAATTGGCAAAAGGACCGGCCGCATAGGTAATGAAACGTTGCCAAGCCGGCTTTTGGGCAAAATCTTCATCGTCTCGCCCTTCTGCGCCCTCTTGCCCGCCTTCCAGCAACTTGCCTTCAGCGCGACTATCGTAGGGTTTGACGTAGCCACCTAATGGAATGGCAGCGATCACGTAATCGGTGCCAGACTTTTTGCTCTTCCAATGCAACAAACGCGGACCGAACCCGATGGAGTAGGTCAGAATGC
>CAYVZZ010000023.1:0-9108 GCA_964456185.1 uncultured Alcanivoracaceae bacterium | reverse complement strand
ATGCGCACACCAAATAAACGCATACACAAAAAGTGGCCATATTCGTGAAAGGCCACAATAATCAAAATAGTTGCAACAAAAGCCAACAAGGACTCAAGCAATGCCACGCTCCCTGACGGCCGGACAAATCGGACGCTTCATGATGTTATTTTCTAAATTTATCGGTTTGGTTAGGGCTTCGACTGACCAATGCACAGTTGGTTCCCTTGCACGGCTTTGCATCGGCTAGCCAAGCAACGAAAAGGCAGCAAACAACGCCACCGCTACGGGCAAAGCAGCGGTTACGCTATCAATGCGGTCGAGCATGCCCCCATGCCCCGGCAGTAGTTTGCCGCTATCTTTTACACCAGCCTTACGTTTCACCATGCTTTCAAACAAATCACCCAGCACGGCGGCCAGCACGGTTAACAAGGTAATCAACAGCCATTGCCATAGGCTGCCATCAACCGAAGCGGCGTACCAAATAACAAGCGTCACCAACAACGGCAAGACAATACCACCGGCCAGCCCTTCGATGGTTTTTCCGGGGCTAACCGACGGAGCAAGCTTATTTTTACCCAAAGTGCGCCCAGTAAAATAGGCACCTGTATCGGCAGCCCACACCCAGACCAACACCAGCAACAAGGCCAATGGCCCTTCAATGCCACCAGCACCTGCCGCCTGCAAATTTACAACGGCTTCAAACGAGGGCACCAACAAAAGCCAACCCAAGATGACCATTAGCGGGCGATGAAACCAGGCATTTGCTAGGCGCGGATAAAGCGGCACAAGCACTGCCGGTAACAACCACCACAATGCCAGCCAGTTGATGCCGCCCAGGCTGGCATGAAAATACTCCACTGCGCACATCAGAACAGCCAGCGACAATAGCCAGATCACCCTAAACGGGTAAGATACTGCCCCCATCATGCCCGACCATTCCCAACCTGCGGCAAGGAAAAACAAACCCGCAATAATAGCAAGCTCGGTACGCTGTAAAAAGAACAGCGCACTCAAAACAATGGCAACCAGAATCAGGGCTGTGATAACACGTTTTTTTAGCACGTCTGGCTCTCTTGATGTTTGGTGATTTCAACGCCGGAACGCCCAAAACGCCGCTGTCGCGACGCATAATCGGCAAAAGCGGCGTCTAACAAATGGCTATCGGCATCGGGCCATAGCACATCACAAAAATAAAATTCACTGTAGGCCACTTGCCATAGCAAAAAGTTACTAATGCGCAACTCACCGCCGGTGCGAATCAACAAATCCACGGGAGGCAAATCGCCCATGGAAATCACACTTTGCATGGCACGACAGTCGATACTGTCAAGCTCTCGCATGCCCGCAGCCACTTCAGCTGCTAGCTGTTTGGCCGCATTAGCCACATCCCACTGACCACCATAATTCACCGCAATCACCAGGGTCATACGCTGATTATGATAGGTTCTTTGTTCGGCCTCTTGCATGCGCTGTTGGATCCTGTCGGAAAAGGCTGTTGGATCGCCAATAAAACGCAGACGCACGCCCTGTTCATGCAACTCTTCCACACGAGTATTCAGGGTTTGCAAGAAAATTGCCATCAATTGATCGACTTCGGCCGGTGGCCGACGCCAATTTTCAGAACTGAACGCGAATAAGGTAAGAAACTTCACGCCTTGCTCGGCGCAATATCGGACAATGTGATAGACCGCGTCTTCACCGGCCTTGTGGCCTTCTCCGCCGGGCAGGTTTCGCGCCCGTGCCCAGCGGTTGTTGCCATCCATGATAATGGCAAGATGACGAGGCAGCCCCGGTCGATGGCTATCGATATCCGGCGCTTGTGATGGGTTATCTGAAATGTCGTTCATAAAAACCGTAATACCTGGTGACAAGGAAGAGCCAAGATGACGCTACACCGTCATCAACTCGTCTTCTTTGTCCTTGAGCATGGTTTCTACCTTCGCCACCATTTCGTCAGTGAGCTGCTGCACAGCTTCTTCAGCACGCCGCTCATCATCTTCAGACACTTCTTTCTCTTTTAGTAAATCTTTTAAAGAGCCATTAGCGTCACGTCGAATATTGCGAATGGCTACGCGTGCCTGTTCCGCCTCACCACGCACAACCTTCACCAGGTCGCGACGCGTTTCTTCCGTCAACGGCGGCAAAGGCAGGCGAATAACATTGCCTGCGGTGGACGGATTCAGCCCCAAATCGGATGCCAAGATCGCCTTTTCAACTTCAGGTACGACCTGCTTATCGAACACGTTAACAACCAGCGTACGCCCTTCTTCCACGCTGACGTTAGCCAACTGCTGCAACGGTGTATCGGCACCATAATAGGGCACCGTAATGCCACTTAACAGGCTGGGATGGGCACGACCCGTGCGCACTTTTTGTAACGCTTTATCCAAGGATTCCAGGCTTTTTTTCATGCGCGTTTGCGCGTCTTCATGAATGGCTTGCAACACGTCTATTACCTCAATTTGCTATTTGGCTTCTACCAGCGTGCCTTCATGCTCACCGAGCATCAGGTCAAGCAGCGCGCCACGTTTATTCATATTAAAAACCCGCAATGGCATACCGTGATCACGGCACAGGCAAATGGCCGTCAGGTCCATTACACCCAGCTTCTTATCCAGCACGTCATCATAGGTTAGATGATCATATTTGACGGCATTGGGATTGGCCTCGGGGTCTGAGTCGTATACCCCATCGACTTTAGTGGCTTTTAATACCACATCGGCGCCTATTTCAATGCCCCGCAGACAGGCGGCGGAATCCGTTGTAAAAAAAGGATTACCGGTACCCGCACCGAAAATGACAACCTCGCCATTTTTTAGATAACGAATGGCATGGCGATGATCATAGTGCTCGACAATACCACTCATGGGGATAGCCGACATTAAGCGAGTGCGGATATTAGAACGTTCCAGTGCATCGCGTAATGCCAAACCGTTCATAACCGTGGCCAACATGCCCATGTGGTCACCGGCAACACGATCTAACCCAGCGCTTTGCAGCTCGGCGCCACGAAACAGATTACCCGCGCCGACCACCAAACCGACTTGTACGCCAATGCCGACAAGCTGGCCGATTTCTAACGCCATGGTATCGAGGACTTTAGGATCGATACCCACTTTATTACTGCCTGCCAGCGCCTCGCCGCTTAGCTTCAGCAGAATACGCTGATAGCGTGGTGACTTGTCTTTCCCGGATACCGCCATATCGTCTCCTTTCTCACACTGCGCTTTCGTACACCGCGCCTATTTTACATTGCGTATACTAACAGCTTCCTTGCGACAATATACAAAAACGCCTCACCCCAGTAATCTGGTCGGCAAGGCGTTTTCCACATCGGCTTACTGCCGATGTATCACGATCAAAGACCGGCTTGTGCTTTCACTTCTTCAGCGAAATCCACTTCTTCCTTTTCGATCCCTTCACCTACAACTAGGCGAGCAAAGGTGTCGACTTCGGCACCGGCTTCTGCCGCCAGCTTACCAACGGTTTGATCCGGGTTCTTAACGAAAGGCTGGTTGTTCAAGCTCACTTCCTTGAGGAACTTGTTGATGCGGCCAACCAAAATCTTCTCGACGATTTCAGCGGGCTTGCCTTCCATATCAGGCTGAGCACGGATAATTTCTTTCTCTTTTTCCAGCTTGTCGGCAGGCACATCTTCACCGCGCACGACCATCGGTGCAATGGCGGCCACGTGCATGGCGATTTCTTTACCCAGCTCGGTATCGCCACCGCCTTTGAGGGCAACCAGGGCACCGATCCGACCGCCGTGTACATAAGCACCTAGGGCAGACTCAGCCTTGATGCGCTCCATGCGGCGAATCTGAACGTTTTCACCAATCTTTTGAACCAGAGACTGGCGAGTGGTTTCGATGGTGCTGCCATCTAACTCCAAATCGCCAATTTTGGCCGCGTCGGTTACATCGCTCGCCAATACTTGATCACCTACCTTGTCGGCGAATGCCAAGAAGTTGTCATCACGGGCAACAAAATCGGTTTCTGAATTGATTTCTACCAGCACGCCTTCTTTACCATCGTCGGATACTTTCGCCACGATGATGCCTTCAGCGGCAGTACGACCGGCTTTCTTGGCCGCTTTGGCCTGACCGGCTTTACGCAAATCTTCGATTGCTTTTTCAATGTCTGCATCCGCAGCCACCAACGCTTTTTTGCATTCCATCATGCCAAGCCCGGTGCGCTCACGCAGTTCCTTTACCAAAGCAGCAGTAACAGCAGCCATGCGTCTTCTCCAAAATTAAGTGTCAGGAAAACCGGCACCCATCGGTGCCGGTCTTTTTGTACGGAGGCGGCGTGCCTTTATTTGGCGGCCGGCTCTTCTTCGGTTACTTCGACGAAGCCATTTTGCTCGGAAGCACCGGCGTTGTTGTTCGCGTATTCGCGACCTTCCAACACGGTGTCGGCAATAGCGCGCGTATACAACTGAATCGCACGAATGGCGTCATCGTTACCGGGAATGATGTAATCTACGCCGTCAGGGTCAGAGTTGGTATCGACAACGGCGATCACCGGGATGCCCAGCTTACGCGCTTCTTTAACGGCGATGTCTTCGCTGTCTACGTCGATAATAAACAGTGCATCAGGCAAACCGCCCATGTCTTTAATGCCGCCAATGGAGCGCTCTAGCTTTTCCATTTCACGACGGCTCATCAGGGCTTCTTTCTTGGTCAACTTGTCGAAAGTGCCGTCTTCAGATTGAGCCTGCAGATCGCGGTAACGCTTAATGGACTGACGCAGCGTTTTCCAGTTGGTCAGCATGCCGCCCAACCAGCGGTGGTCGACATAGGGCATGCCACAGCGAGCGGCTTCTTCACGAATGGATTTTTGAGCAGCGCGTTTGGTACCAACAAACAAAATTTTGTTGTTGCTGGCAGCTAGCTTGTTAACGTAGGTTAGCGCGTCGTTAAACAACGGCAGCGTTTTTTCCAGGTTAACAATATGAATTTTATTGCGTGAACCGAAAATAAAGGGCTTCATTTTCGGGTTCCAGTAGCGCGTTTGGTGACCGAAATGCACACCGGCTTTCAGCATATCGCGCATTGTTACGTTTGCCATTTTAGATTTCTCCAGTTTGGGTTTGGCCTCCACCTTTCCGCTGTTCCAACCCAGCGCGACGACCGTCACGACAAGGCACCCGAAACCGCGTTGTTGAAAGGTGTGTGTATTTACCGCAGACACACGTCGACGGGCGCGCATTTATACCACAAACGCCACCCACAAACAACGAAAAATGACTAGCGAACCCGCCTTAGCGCCCAGACACCAACGATTACACACAACAGGGCAGGCAGCGCACCGGCAATGAAGGGTGAGGTGTTAAAAACCAAACTCAAATTACCAAAAAATTGCTGGCCGTAATGAAAAATTAAACCCGCAATAATACCGGCGGTTAAGCGCGCGCCCATGCTAATTTCACGCAGGGGACCAAAAATAAACGACATCGCAATCAGCACCATGCCAATAGTGGCTATCGGCATAAACAGCTTCTGCCAAAATGACAATAAATAGGCATCGGCCGTTAAGTCCTGCTTTTGCAGATATTGCGCATACTGCCATTGACGCGTTAACGACAAGTCTTTCGGGTCAACAATCGCGATGGACAACTTATCTGGCGTTAAAGCGTTGTGCCACAACTCGCCCTGACGCTGATAGGTAGTGACCTGCTCAGGCGTCATTTTCGACCCTTCCACTCCATGCAACATCCAATTGCCATCGCCCTGATAAAGACCGCGCTTGATAAACTGGCTTTCTACCAACTGATGCTTTTGGTTAAATATCAAGCGAGTTACGCCATAGATCACGCCGCTGGGCTGTACCGCATTAATATGCACAAACTCGCCGCCTTGCCGCATCCAAAAGCCATAGTCAGAGCGCATTATTTCACCGCCTCCCTGCTGGATAGTGCGATTACTTTCAGCCACCTGCTTGGCATAGGGCGCCACAAACTCGCCCACCAGCATACCCACCAGCAATAACACGATGACCGGCCGCAAGATCATCCAGCAGAGCCGCAGCAGCGAGGGCCCCGCCGTGCGTATGACAATCAGCTCACTGCTATTAGCCAGCAGCCCCAGCCCAAACAATGAACCCAGCAGTAATGCAATGGGCAAAAAGAGCGTAAAGCGCGCCGGCATAATCGTTAACGTATATTGCAATGCTTGCAGCGCCTGGTAATTTCCGCCCAAGCTTTGCACCTCATCGACAAACCGAAACAGGCCGTCCAGCCCCACCAATAAAAGGCTGCAGGTTAATGCCGGCACAAACACGGCACGAAACACGTAACTGCGAATCAGCTTCATGCGGCCACCGCCTTGCGCTGCCTAAGCAGACGCTGGCACACCGGCCACAGGTAGATACCGGCCACCACCAAGGCAGCAGCGAAATGCACCCACATTAAATTGAGGTAATAAGGAATCGGCCCGTCATGATCGGCAATCCAACTACGCACTGTCATCAACATGCCGAAATACAACAAATACAGGAATAGTGCGGGGATCAGGCGGTTAAAACGCCCCTGTCGCGGGTTTACTTTGGCCATGGGAATGGCCAACAGCGCCATCAACGGCGTCATAATAATAAGTGCCAAACGCCACTGCCACTCGGCAATCGCTTCGGGACGATCCGATTGCAGCAGCTTGCTCGTATCCCAGCCCCGCACCAGCGGCGGCCTGGCAGCATTCTCGCGTTTATCGATACGTACTTCAGCTCTATCAAACGCCATTACCGTATAGTCAGCATCACCGGGGCGGCCACGGTATTGGTAGCCATCCTTTAGCACCAAATAACTAATATCATTGTCATGCGTTTCGATATGCCCTTCTGCGGCGCGCACCGTCATCACTTCCGACGATTTATCGTCACTGCCATAGCGCGTTTCGGTAATGAACAAATCGGTTAGCACGCCCGCTTCGCGATCGACGCCGCCCGCATAAATTGCCCGGTACGAATCATCGCTACCGCGCACCAAAAAACGCCCCGGCGTCACCAACTCCAGCACCGAGCGAGATGCTTGAGCGTTATATACCCGTTTTGCCTCGCGATCGCCCGTGGGCGAGAGCCACATGCTAAAACAGCCCATCAGTACGGTCATGCAGATAATCGGCAATAATACGGTTCGGGCATCACGCCAAGGGCCAACACCACCCGCTCGCAATGCAGCCATTTCGTTGTCCACATACATGCGACCGAATACCAGCAAAATACCGATAAACAAAGCCAAAGGCAGCAGCATCTGCATAAACTCGGGCAGCCGCAAAATCAGCACTTTAAACACTGCATCGGCAGCGATATCGCCACTGGCTGCGTGCGACAGGTATCGAATAAAGCGCCCGCCCACCATTACCAGCGTCAACACAAAGCCGATGACGATAGTGGTGCTAAACAATTGTCGATGGATGTAACGATCGAGAACCAACGAATATCCGCCAGTAAAGCAAAGGAAAGTGTGACCATTGTAACCTGACGCGGGGGCAAAATTCTTCCCGCTGGCGATTGCTCTATTGGTAACAAAACATTACCTTGATCAGTGCAAGTACTTTTACCCTTCACAATAGTGGCGTTATGACCGAAGTATTTTTTTATATAAGCAAGGCCGATGGCGACAGCGCACTGTTTGATCTGGTGGGTCGATTGGCGCGTGCCGCCCACAAACAACAACGCCGCGTATACATTCATTGCTGTGACGCAACGCAATGCAAACAACTCGACGAGCGGCTATGGTGCGAGCCGGCTGGCAGCTTTCTACCCCATGCCATTGGTGATAATGCACCGATACAATTAGGGCATGGCGAGGCACCCGACGACCAACACGATGTACTCGTTAACTTGGCAGCCGAAGCGCCTAACTTTTTTGGCCGCTTTGAACGTGTGGTCGAGCCAATCATTGGGCGTGACGATAGCCGCCGCGCTGGACGACAGCGTTGGCAGTATTACCAGCAACGTGGTTATCAAATGAAGAAATTTGACGTATAACTCACTGAGATGAACGTCAAGACGTTTAGGGAACGTCTATAAAGAGGCTCTATAATGAAAAAAACACCAGACAATCGCCAAGATCTACTGGATGACTTGGACAATTTACACAGCCTGCTTGGCGACGAGTCGACCGAAGCAGACAATCTGCCTTTGCTCAAAGCCGATGCCGATAGTGTTATGGACGAAGAGCAACTGCCATTGTTACAGCCAGAAACGCCAGCGCGCCCTCAACAAGCGCCTCCCCGAAAGTCGGCCAAACAAGCGACGCGTCGACCTCGCCACACCGCGCCCAGCACAGCTGAAGCACCCCGCAAACCTGATGTTAAGGACGCCCTTGCCTCGCGCATCAATCCGTTTCTGCAACACCCTAAAGTACAATCGGCCAAGCGCCATGCTGCCGACGCCAATACCGACACATCGCAGCAACAACGATCGCGCCGCACTGAAGCGACGTCAGACAAACAGCCTGCCACCCGCTTTACCGACAGCGAAATCAGCCATCTGGTTGACGACGTTATTAACGCCTGTTTACCGCACATAGAACAAACCTTGCGCGTCCATCTCACGGCGGCACTGCACCGTCGCAACCGGCGCGCCGACGACGCCTCTTAAATCGCGCGACCAAACGCCCAACAGCTTGCCCGCGACCGTGAATTCGTCACGCATTCAAGCTATAATCGCGCCTTCGTGCAGCCTATCGCCTGCTCACCTTTCTTTTCCTTCAACACAGTATTTGGACACCATGGACAAGACCTATCAGCCAGATGCCATCGAAAAACGTTGGTATCAACATTGGGAAGACGCCGGTTATTTCAAAGCCAGCGGCAAAGGCTCACCTTTCAGCATCATGATTCCGCCGCCCAATGTCACCGGCAGCTTGCACATGGGGCACGCCTTTCAGGACACCCTCATGGATACCTTGGTACGCTGGCACCGTATGAAAGGCGACAACACCTTATGGCAAGTCGGCACCGATCATGCCGGCATCGCCACACAAATGGTGGTCGAGCGCCGCTTGGCCGCTCAGGGTAAAAAGCGCCACGACTTGGGTCGCGATGCCTTTATTGACGAAATCTGGAAATGGAAAGCCGAATCCGGTGGCGCCATCACCCGCGAGCTGCGCCGCATGGGTTCCAT
>CAYVZZ010000022.1:0-24303 GCA_964456185.1 uncultured Alcanivoracaceae bacterium | reverse complement strand
CGTACTAGGAGATGCATCCATGTCAAGGGTTCGTGTGGATAAAGATATCCGGCCTATGTCTGAATTCCGGGCAGGAGTAGCTACATTTGTAAAGCAACTCCATGAAAGTCGCCGTCCTATGGTGTTGACACAAAGGGGGCGTGGCGTTGCTGTGCTGGTGGATGTTCACGAGTACGAGAAGATGCAAGAACGCCTGGAAATACTTGAAGAGGTGTATAAGGCAGAAGAACAGATAGCTTCCGGGAATGGTGTTGCGCACGAAGACGCGAAGGACCGGGTTTTAAGCGCGCTGCTCCGATGAAGGTTGTTTGGTCCCCGCTTGCGCTGGAACGTGTCGAGGAAACCGCTCGGTACATTGCAGAAGACAATCCTGATGCTGCGGTACGGTGGGTTGATGATTTGTTTGCCAAAGTAGAGCGGTTAGCTGATTTTCCTGAAAGTGGACGTATGGTTCCGGAGGTGAAGTCGCCTCGCATCAGGGAGCTGATATTTGGAGCCTATCGGGTTATTTACAGCGTCAAAGATCAGGTTGATGTTTTGACTGTGCGCCGCAGTAGCCAGTTATTGCGGATGTCCGAACTCGATGAAGGCAAAACATAACCAACGACTGCACGGCGACCGATTTTCCGCCGTTTCATGGCTCCAAACCGGCGCGTGAGCCGGGCGTTAGCTATATGACCACTTGACGTCATAACGTTATAGCGTCATCGTGTGCCTAGGAGGTACTAGCCATGAGTACAGCATCTAGGCGTTCAACTGTCTATTTTGAATCCGATATTCACAATGCTCTTCGAATCAAGGCTGCGTCTACCCATCGTTCAGTATCAGAATTGGTGAACGAAGCGGTACGTCAGTTACTTGCCGAAGATCAAGAGGATCTTGCCACTTTTGAGGCTCGCCAGAGCGAGCCAACGGTAACCTATGAGGAACTACTGAACGATCTCAAGGCGCATGGCAAGATTTGAGATTGTATTCAAGCGATCCGTAAAGAAGGATTTGCGGCCAATACCAAAGAAAGATGTTCGAAAAATACTATCCCGTATTTTCGCATTAGCGGATAACCCACGACCGGTAGGAGCGAAAAAGCTCACAGCCCAAGAAAGGTATCGTATTCGGCAGGGTGTATATCGGATACTTTACGAGATTCAGGAAGAACAGCTTGTTGTGACTGTAGTCAAAATCGGGCATCGACGTGATGTATACAAAAATAGCTAATATCGCGCTGCGCCTGACCGCTATTTTGCTACGCTCCAAAGCGGCAGGTGAGCTCAGGCGTTAAGCATGTGAGGATGTGTAGTCAATGCATTGGATATTTCTGGCCGCAGCGATTGTTAGCGAGGTGATTGGCACGTCTGCTTTAAAGGCGTCGGAGGGTTTCTCGCGCCTTTGGCCTTCGGTTATTGTTGTTATTGGCTATGCACTGGCTTTTTATTTTCTTTCACTTACGCTCAAAACCATACCGGTTGGCGTGGCCTATGCGATTTGGTCTGGCATTGGTATTGTATTAATTGCGCTGATTGCATGGTTTCTTTACGGCCAGACGCTCGATTTTCCGGCAATCATAGGCATGTCGCTTATCGTGGCCGGGGTGATTGTGCTCAATGTGTTTTCCAAGTCCGGTCTTCACTGATGGCTGCCCAGTAGCATCCACACTTTCGCATTTATCACGCCTCCCTAGTCACCACTTCCACTTCTGAATGCAGCGTGCGATGCACTGGGCACTTATCGGCAATTTCCAGCAGGCGAGTGCGCTGTTCATCGGTTAGCTCCTCGCCTTTTAGTGTCACAAGTCGTTCTATGCGATCGATTTGACCGCTTTTTGTGCTGCAGCTGGTGCAGTCTTCTGCGTAAATTTTCTCGTGGTTGAGTTGTACGGATACATGCTCTAGCGGCCATTTCTTTTGGCGTGCGTACATGCGCAGGGTCATGGCGGTGCAGGCACCTAGCGCGGCGGTGAGCATTTGGTAGGGGTTGGGGCCTAGGTCGTCACCGCCGACGTCTTTGGGTTCGTCGGCGAGCCAGCTGTGGCCACCGGCTTCGATTGCCACGGTGAAGGGGCCGGTGCCGCGTTCGCTAACGTAAATAGTGTTGTCGGCTGGGCGTTGGCTGGTGGTTTTGACGTTGCGGTTATCGGGCAGATAACGGCTGGCCCAGGCGGCGATGACGTTGGCGGCGTAGTGGGCGTCATCGGCGTTGGTGATGAGGTGATTGGCTTTGTTCAATGACACAAATGATTTGGGGTGTAACGCGGCTTGGAAAATGCCGTTTGCGTTGTCGATGGATACCACTTCATCAAATGGGGAATGCAGCACGAGCAGTGGACGGCGTAGCTTGTGGATGCGTTCGGCTTGCGGCTGTTTGGCCAGGTCGTCGAGGAATTGTTTGCGAATAACAAAGGGACGTCCACCAAGGGTGATTTCGGCTTCGCCTTTTTCTTTAATGGTGTCGATATGGTCGCCGAACAAGCGCGTGACGTGTTCTGGGTCAAAGGGCGCGCAAAGGGTGGCGATGGCTTGAGCAGCCGGAATCTGGTCGGCTGCGGCAAGCACGGCGGCACCGCCGAGTGAGTGGCCGATGAGTATTGAAGGTGCTTCGAATTCTTGTGCCAGCCAATCGGAGGCGGCAACGATATCGGCGATGTTGGAAGAGAAGTTGGTATCCGAGAAATCGCCTTTGCTGCGCCCCAGGCCGGTGAAATCAAAGCGCAACACGCCAAAGCCTTCTTCCACTAGCGAGCGCGATACATGAGCGGCAGCTTTGGTGCTGCTTGAGCCGGTAAAGCAGTGGGAGAACAGCGCCCATCCCCGTATCTCGCCTTGCGGGATGTCCAGTTGCCCCCAAAGAAGGTCGCCTTGGCTGCCGGTAAAGGTAACTTGCTGGCGATTTGTCATTTGTGATCTCCTTTGATGGGAATAAGACTTACTATACAGTTTGACGGTGAAATTCCCATTAGTCAGTAAGTGGGTATTCGGTTATCTTTTGGCTTAAGCCTTTAATAAAAACGGATTCAATATGAAGTGGCTTTTAACGTTTGTGTGTTGTTTGCCTATGCTGGCTTGGGCGGCGCCGGTTTACCAGTGTCACGATAAGTGGGGCAACCCAGTGTTTTCCGATCAGCCCTGTGGCGACAAGGCTAAGAAGATTGAGATGAAATCGGCGAATGTGATTGATGGTCATGCTTTAACGAGCGGTATTACCGATGCGGATTTGAAGGCCGCCGAGGCGCGATGGCAGCGGCAGCAGACGCGTGCAGCTATTAAAGAAAAGATTGAAGCACACCAGTCAAATATTGAAGCGATTAGGCAAGCAAAAGGGCAACAGCTAGACCATTTGAATAAGCAATATGGTAACGGCGGAGAGGTGCATGCGTTACGGGTGCAAAACCAGCAGCACTTTGTGGCCGAGCAAGCGGGTAAGGCGGTGAGCAAAGAACAAAAGGCGATTGAACGATTGAAAGACAAGCTCTCACCAGATGACCCTGTTGGGCCACCGGTTGAAGAGGAGAGGGCAAGATAACGACATTACCTCATGGGTAGGTGCTATCTAACGGCTTAATAGGTAATGTCGCGATGATAAAGGATGGCGAATTGATACGTAGCAGGCTTACTGTTGCGGTCCATGCGGCGCGCCAGACGCTGTAAACGTTGCGGTAGTGACATAAGCTTGTCGCGTGTTTTTTCTGCCTCGGCGCTGAGGCCGGTCAATCGACCAATCCCCCAGTATTTCAGCAATTCCTCGACAATGTCGCGATATTGATGCGGACCGTAAATGTCGGCCTTGTAGACGATTTGTGCCATGTCGTCGTAACCCGGCACGGTGTGACCGGGCATTTGCAATAGCGGCATGACCTTGTAAAGCGAGAGCAAGGCTTGATTGGGATCATCGGCAAGGATGCCGGCAAACAGGTCACGATAAAACTCGTAGTGATTTTTCTCGTCGGCTGCTAAGCGACCAAATACTTTTTGCAGTAAGGGTTCATGTCGGCCGCAAAGCTGACCAGTGTTCGCGTGTGAACGCTGAGTGGCACGTTCTTGCAATGAGGTGTAGGCCAGTAGCCGGTAAGGGTCTTTTTCCCAGTCGGGGTTGAAGCCAGCGGCGATGTATTCGTATTGCATTTTGTCGAGTGCGGCAGAATCAAACAGTCTGGCGGCGTGAATGTAATCGCGTAGCAGGTTGCCGTGGCGGTCTTCTTCGGCGGTCCAAAGGTTGTTCCAGTCGGCGTAGCCGTTGTCTTCGCCAAGGTGGCTGGCAATTAGTCGGTGAAAATGGGGCAGGCCTTCTTCGGTAAGCAGATTGAGCGCAACAGAGATGCGAGCGGCATCGGGAAGCTCTTTGGCGGCATCGGGCAATTCGGCTAATAATTGCGCCTGCTTGTCACTCATGACTTCACTAGCAGGAATGATGTCGCCGGGAAACCAAAGTCGACGATTGGCTAGGTGACGCTGGGTAAGTTGTGTGATGAGTGGAGCTTGGGCGCCCAAAACGGCACGCTTTTCGGCAAGAATGTGGTCTGTCATGGTTGTTTTTGGGGCTGTATTCGCTCTGTGGCGATTCAGCCATATCGTTTGTTATTGTTTTACTGAGTATAAATCAAATGGCACCCGGGACGACAGTCACCGGGTGCCATTTTGTACACGTCTAGGGTGTTATTTAACTAACAATAGCGTGTAGTTGAGGTTCGATTGAGCCGGCTGGCCGTTGTCGCCGCGAAGCTCAATGGCGTTTACCGCAGTATGGGCAAATTGCTTGCGGCTTTGCGGGTCTTTGGCGCTAAGAACGAAAATTTCGTCTTGGCCTTTCACCTGTTTGATTTTCCAGTCACCGTGGTTGATGACGGTTAGGTTTTCACTGCCGCCGATGTATTTCTCGGTGAGTTTGTAGCGGGTGGGTGTGCCGAATTGGTCACGATAAAGCACCAGAGTGTTTTGAATGCCCGCGCAATCGGCGCAGGGCAGAGTGCCTTTGTAGGTGCTGTGTTGGTACACCGGATTAATTGTGACTTTTTGCTCAGGTTGGCTTGCACAACCAACCAATAAAAGTGGCACAAGCAGAAGGCCAAGAATGCGTTTCATAAGGTATCTCCTAAAGCTTGAAAAGGGGTATTGTAACAGCATGAGCTGGTGCAACTGTAGTGTAAATGTGTGTTAGCGCCTATAATGTGGCGCTTTTCTAATGTATAGGGAGAACCACTCCATGCCAAAACTGAACCGTGAAACCGTCACCAATGTGCACCATTGGAACGACACTCTGTTCAGCTTTCGCACCACGCGTGATCCGGGTTTTCGGTTTCACAATGGCTACTTCACCATGGTGGGCTTGGAGGTTGACGGTAAACCCTTGCTGCGTGCTTACAGCATTGCCAGCGCCAACTATGAAGAAGAAATGGAGTTCTTCAGCATTAAGGTGGAAGACGGCCCGTTAACCAGCCGCCTGCAACATTTGAAGGTGGGTGATGAGGTGCTAATAGGCAAAAAGCCCATCGGCTCTTTAACGACGAGTAATATCTTGCCGGGCAAACATTTGTATTTATTGGCCACCGGCACCGGGCTAGCCCCTTTCCTTGGCATCATCAAAGACCCTGAAATTTACGAGCAATTCGACAAGGTGATCTTGGTACATGGCGTGCGCCATATTTCCGATTTGGCCTATCACGACGTTATCGACGCCTTGCCCAATAACGAATATTTTGGCGACATGGTGCGCGACAAATTGCTCTATTATCCCTCTGTGACGCGCGAAGATTTTCGTCATCGCGGGCGCATTACCCACCTTATCGAAAGCGGTGTTTTGTTTAGTGATTTGGGGCTGCCCGAGCCTACTATTGAAGACGATCGTTTTATGTTGTGCGGTGGTCCGGCCATGTTGAAGGATTTGCGCGATATGCTGACCGGTATGGGTTTTGTGGAAACCCACAACCCCAACTTGGGGCAGTTTGTCATAGAGCGTGCTTTCGTTAGCAAATAACAGCTAACTTGTCGTTAGAGCGATGAAATGTGCCCTCAATGAGGGTAGTATTCGAATCGGTTGTTTCCCCACTTTTGCAGCTGTGTCAGGAGCCTTGTTTTGTCCAATAATAAACGCCAAATCGCCCTCGATTATCACGAAAAACCGGTTCCCGGTAAGACATCTGTCACCCCCACCAAGCCCCTGAGTAACCAAAGCGATTTGGCGCTGGCCTATTCACCTGGCGTGGCTTGGCCGTGTGAGGAAATCGTTAAAGATCCGACCGCTGCGTTCCGCTATACCAATCGCGGTAATCAAGTGGCGGTGATTAGTAACGGCACCGCCGTATTAGGCTTGGGTGACATTGGTGCTTTGGCGGCAAAGCCTGTCATGGAAGGCAAGGCGGTATTGTTTAAGAAGTTTGCCGGCCTCGATGTGTTCGACATCGAAGTGGATGAGAATGACCCGGATAAATTGGTCGATGTCATCGCGGCTTTAGAGCCCTCGTTTGGCGGCATTAATCTCGAAGACATTAAAGCCCCCGAGTGCTTTATCGTTGAGCGCAAATTGCGTGAGCGCATGAGCATTCCGGTTTTTCATGATGATCAGCACGGCACGGCGATTACCGTTAGTGCGGCGTTTATTAACGGGCTGGAAGTGGTCGGTAAGCAAATCGATAAGATTAAAGTGGTGGTATCCGGTGCGGGTGCGGCGGCTTTGGCCTGTGTTGATCTCATGGTGGATTTGGGGCTACCTATCGAAAATGTCTGGGTAACCGACATTGAAGGGGTTGTTTACAAAGGCCGCAAAGCGTTGATGGACCCCGATAAAGAGCGCTTTGCGCAAGATACCGATTTGCGCACCTTGGATGAGGTCATCGACGATGCTGATGTGTTCCTTGGCTTATCGGCAGGTGATGTGCTTAAACCGGACATGGTCAAGAAGATGGCCGCTAATCCGGTGATTTTGGCATTGGCTAATCCCTACCCGGAAATTATGCCGGAAGATGCGCATGCGGCCCGCGATGATGTGGTCATGGCGACGGGGCGCTCGGATTACCCGAATCAAGTCAATAATGTGCTTTGCTTTCCTTATATCTTCCGTGGTGCGCTGGATGCCGGTGCGACCACCATTACCCGTGGCATGGAAAAGGCAGCAGTACACGCCATTGCGGGTCTTGCCCGAGAAGAACAAAACGAACGCGTAGCAAAGGCATACGGCAGCACAAATTCTGGCTTTGGGGCGGATTACTTCATCCCCAAGCCGTTTGATCCGCGTTTGATTGTGCGCATCGCACCGGCTGTCGCTAAAGCCGCGATGGATGACGGTGTAGCGACTCGCCCCATTGAAGATTTGGATGCCTACACCGAGCAGCTGAAGCAGTTTGTTTACCATTCTGGCGCCTTTATGCGGCCACTGTTCTCACGCGCCAAATCACTGGTGAAGGCCGGTGGTAAATCGCGCATTGTGTTCACCGAAGGCGAAGACGAGCGGGTGTTGCGCGCGGTGCAAACACTTGTCGATGAAAAACTGTTGCATCCCATTTTGGTGGGGCGTCCCGACGTACTGGAAGCACGCGTTAAAAAGCTGGGTTTGCGTTTCCGTTTGGGTGTCGATGTCGAAGTGACCAATCCTGAACAGGATGAGCGCTTCCGCACCTACTGGACGGAGTACTGGGAGCTGCGCTGCCGCCACGGCATTACACGCGGCATGGCACAAACCGAAATGCGCCGCCGCATGACGCTCATTGGTGCCATGATGGTACGTCTGGGCGAGGCTGATGGCGTGGTTTGTGGCACAGTCGGTGCCTTTAATGAACACCTGCGCTATGTGGATCAAGTGATTGGCCGCGCGCCGGGTGCTGAAACCTATGCGGCCATGAATGTGCTGCTGCTGCCCGAGCGCACTGTGACGCTGGTGGATACGCACATTAATGATGCTCCCACCGCTGAGCAGATAGCCGAGTACACCATTGCGGCAGCAAAAGAGTTGCAACGCCTGCGCATCGAGCCGCATGCGGCGCTCTTGTCGCACTCTAACTTTGGGACGAGTGATAGCGCGTCGGCCAAGAAAATGCGTGACGCTTTGGCTTTGATTCGTGAGCGTGCGCCCGAGCTGGATGTAGACGGTGAAATGCACGGCGACTGCGCTCTTGATTTGGATACTCGTGAGCAAATCATGCCTTGCAGCACGCTTAAGCACACCGCCAATCTGCTTGTGTGCCCGGATGTGGTATCAGGCAATATTGCCTACAACCTGTTGAAAACATCGGCAGGCGGCAATATGGCAATTGGCCCCTTCTTGTTAGGGGTGAATGCGCCGGTCAATATCCTTACCTCAAGTGCCACCGTGCGGCGCATCGTTAATATGGCGGCGCTTACAGTCGTGCGAGCGAATATGGAGTTCTGACTAGGGGAGATATTTGGTACCAAACCGTCCTTTCACTGCACCGGCCTTGAGCCGGTGTTTTTGTTTGGGCATTGATGCTCCTCTGTGATAATAAATTTGTGTACAGGTGTTTACTTTGTAAAAAGAGCTGTTATAGTGAACATATGTTAACAACATGCAGGTCGCAAAGGAGATCAAAAATGATTTTACGCATTGATACCGTTAAACAGGTTGTTGCTTTTATTCTGGCCGCAGTTGCCATGGTCGCCACCGCTACATTGGGTTCAGTGGCAGGAGAGTATGTGTTTTGGACGATCGTTGCCCAAGCATTGTTGGTGCCGATAGCAGCCAGTGAAGCAGTGCACGCTTACCGCAATGTAAAGAGCGATAGTGAACACGGCGTCACAATATAAAACTGATGAAGAAAGTGGAACAGGGAGGGAGTATGTTGGTCGGAGTAGCAGGATTCGAACCTACGACCTCCACGTCCCGAACGTGGCGCTCTACCAAGCTGAGCTATACTCCGAATGGCGCGTATTTTATGAGCCTGATGCAGAGAAAGCAAACCCCTTTCGCAATGGTTGTTTAGGAAAGGGGCGCTTGCTTAGGGTTTGCTTGTTTTTTGGACGTATCCGGGTGGATAAAGGGCGTTCGGTGATAGCGTTTTCTGATCCAGTTGATGCCCTTAAAGACGGCTGGGTTGCGCGCGATACGGTTTTGTAATTGGTGCTTGCCGGGGAAACCGGCAATAACCAACGCAATGAAAATGGTCAGCATGCCTTGTCCGGGCAGCACCAGCATTAATATGCCTGCAGTGAGCAAGACAAGGGCAACCAGGTTGCGCGCTAGCCATATGCTATGACGAATAGCAGGGGAGCGTTGGTCTATTTCTGGCGGTGATGAAAAGTGGTCGGCTGGCAATCGCAGGATAAACCAGGGAATCATTAAGGCCGATATCACCAACATCAAAACGCTGGCACCCAGCATGACAGGCCACCAGGTGTGTAACAGGTTTTCTAGAGGGGCTAACCAGCTTGGCATGCGGCTCTCGGTGAGGTGTGTGAGACAGTTGACCTTATAAGTGCTGGGTTGGTTCCCCTGCAGTTAAATTATAACGTACAGGCAATAAAAAAGGCGGCGCTGATTGGCCGCCTTGGTCTTAGGGTAGGGCTACTTTTTAGCAGCGGTTGTCTTCTTGGCCGCCGGTTTCTTAGCGGTTGATTTTTTAGCCGCAGGCTTTTTCGCTGCCGGTTTTTTACTGGTGGTTTTTTTCGTCCCCGATTTAGCTGTGGTCTTACGGGCACTAGTGGTTTTTTTTGCGGCGGGTTTCTTCGTCGTGGATTTCTTCGCGGTAGTTTTCTTTTTAGCCGCAGTGGTTTTCTTGGCGGCAGTTTTCTTCGCCGGAGACTTTTTCGCCGTGGTCTTCTTGGCAGGAGTTTTCTTAGCCGGTGCTTTCTTCGCGGGTGTTGTTTTCTTTAGCGCTTTTTCCTGCTTGGATAATTCTTTTTCAAGATCCTTCTCATAATCGCTTATCACCTTGGTGATGCTTTTGGCGTGCTTGGAGGTGCTTTTAAGTACTTTGATTTGCGCTTCAATAAATTTCTTGCGCGCCCGGCTGGTTTCCACCGCGTCGCGTGCATCGTCCTTGGCTTTTTTGGCGCGTTCGATTTGGTTTTGAATGCGCTTGTTGGCTTGGGTTTTATATTGCTGCTGCAAGTCGCGCACTTTTTGAGTCAGTTCTTTGCGGCGTTCCACTTCACGTTGGATGAAATTTTTCAAACGGTCGAGCTGTCTTTCCAGTGCTTTAAGCTGGCGTTCGCGTTCTTTGTTAACGCTGTCGGCAAGCTTGCGCATGGATTTTTTCAGGTCGTCAATTTGGTTCTTTACTTGCGGTGCGGCCATGACTGACTCCGTTTCTTTTTTTATTGGTGATAGCATGACACTAAGCTAGAAAATGACCAATGACAACTTTTATGGCAAATTAATGAGCATTTCTTTTGATGGCAAGCTGGTTATTGCGACGAGTTCACGGGCATTATTTGACCTTGATGCGAGCCACCAGATTTTTCGTGAGCAGGGCCTCGAAGCCTATAGTGCCTTTCAACGCGAGCATGAAGATGAGCCGCTTGAGCCGGGCGATGCCTTCCCTTTGGTGAAGAAATTGTTGCAGCTTAATGAGCAGTTGGGAAAGCAACGGGTTGAAGTGATTTTGTTATCGCGCAACACGTCAGATACAGGCTTGCGGGTGTTTAATTCCATTACGCATTATGGGCTGCCGATTACGCGCGCTGTGTTTTCAGGCGGTGATAGCCCGCACCGTTATGTGCCAGCGTTTGGTGCGCATTTGTTTTTGTCGACTAACCCGGAAGATGTGCGTCACTCTCTTGAAGCGGGCTTTGCAGCGGCGACTATTTTAGGTGGCAGTGGCATCGACAGCGAAGACGATAGTTTGCGTATTGCTTTTGATGGTGATGCGGTGTTGTTCTCGGATGAGTCCGAACGCATTTTTCAAGAGAAGGGGCTGGAGGCTTTTGCGGCCAATGAGCAGCAGGCTGCACACGAACCTTTACATGCCGGACCCTTTAAAGGGTTTCTTCAGGCGCTGCACCATTTACAACAAGAGTTTGATGAAGACACCTGTCCGATACGCACGGCCTTGGTGACAGCCAGGTCGGCACCGGCGCACGAAAGGGTGGTGCGCACCTTCCGCGATTGGGATATCCGTATTGATGAGAGCCTGTTTTTAGGTGGCTTGGATAAGTCGGAATTCTTGAAGGCGTTCGCAGCGGATATTTTCTTTGATGATCAGCGCAATCGTTGTGAAAGTGCCAGCCGCTTTGTGGCGGCTGGGCACGTGCCCTATGGGGTGAGCAACGACGAGTAGGGGGTTATTTGCGTTTGCCGGTTAGGCACACCCAGTCGCCTTTTTGGATGGGCGCATTCATCTCAAACCAAGGGGCGTAGGCAGCACTTACATCGGCGGCTTGCTCGGCCAAGATGCCAGATAACACCAAATCGGATTGCGGTTTGGCATAGCCAGCTAGGGTACCTGCCAGTTCGATAAGTGGTGCTGCCAGAATGTTGGCTAACACCACGTCTGCCTGCATGTCGGGCATGGCATTGGCCAAGGATAGGCTGAGTTTGTCCGCCACTTGGTTGTGTTCGGCATTGTCCTGACTGGCGGTAATGGCTTGTGGGTCGATGTCGCAGCCGTGTGCTTTTTTCGCGCCACAGAGTAAACCGGCAATCGCCAAGATGCCCGACCCGCAGCCAAAGTCGAGCAGTGTTTTGCTGTCGAGCTGGGCTTGATCCAGCCATTGCAAACACATGGCGGTGGTGGCGTGGGTGCCGGTGCCAAATGCCAAGCCGGGATCAAGCAGTAGATTGACGGCGTTGGTATCTGGCGGCGTGTGATTACTGGGAACCACCCACAAGCGATCGCCAAAGCAGAGTGGCTTGAAGTCGTCCATCCAGGCTCTTTCCCAAGTTTGGTCTTCCAAACACTCTGCATGATACGTTGCCAAGGGTAAGCCACTGCTTTTACGAAGCTGTGTGATGACGTCGCTTTCCGTTTGTTCTTCCGAAAAAAGCGCGGTGACGACGGTGTCCTGCCAAAGTGGGGTAGAGCCTGGGGGTGGTTCAAATAGCGGCTCGTCAGCGCCATCTGTCAGAGTTACGGCAACGGCACCGGCTTCATTGGCCGCTTCTTCTATGGCTGCTGCTGTGTCTTTGTGGGTTGGAATATGGAACTGTAACCAAGACATTAGGCAAGCAACCGGCTTTCAAGATAGTGGATATCCACACCGCCTTTGGCGAATTCATCATCACGAAAGATGCGCTCACGGTGTAGTTCGATGTTGGTCTTGATGCCGTCGATGACTATTTCTTCCAAGGCTTGGCGCATGCGTGCCAAGGCGGTGTCGCGATCATCGCCCCAAGTGATAAGTTTGGCGAGCATGGAATCGTAATAAGGCGGCACGCTATAGCCGGAATAGATGTGTGAGTCCATGCGTACGCCGTTGCCGCCCGGCGAGTGGAAATGGGTGATGCGACCCGGACAGGGCACGAAAGTGATTGGGTCTTCGGCGTTGATGCGTGCCTCTAATGCATGCCCTTTAATCTGAATGTCATCTTGCTTAAATGGCAATTCGATATTAGATGCGGCACGCAATTGTTCTTTGACAATATCGATACCCGTCACCATTTCCGAGACGGTGTGCTCGACCTGAACACGGGTGTTCATTTCGATGAAATAAAACTCGCCGTTTTCATACAGAAATTCAAAAGTGCCTGCGCTGCGGTAGCCAATTTCTTGGCAAGCAGTAACACAGCGTTCGGCAATTTTCTGGCGTAACTCAAGCGGAATGCCGGGAGCAGGCGCTTCTTCTACCACCTTTTGATGGCGGCGTTGCAAGGAGCAATCGCGCGTGCCCAAGTGCACCACATTGCCGTGATGGTCTGCCAAAATCTGCACTTCGACATGACGGGGCTGCTTGAGATATTTCTCCATGTAAACAGTGGCATCGCCAAAGGCGTTTTTGGCTTCCGAGCGCGTTAAGGTCACGGCGTTTAGCAGGTGCTGTTTGTCTTCAACTACGCGCATGCCTTTGCCGCCACCACCGGCAGCGGCTTTAATAATCACCGGAAAGCCAATGGCTTCAGCTTGTTTGATGATGGTGTCTGAATCGTCACCTAATGCACCGTCAGAGCCCGGCACGGTGGGTACGCCGGCTTTTTTCATGGCGGCCTTGGCAGACACCTTGTCACCCATCATACGAATGGTGTCGGCACGCGGGCCGATAAAGGTAAAGCCGGAGCGCTCGACGCATTCGGCAAAGTTGGCGCTCTCTGCCAAAAAACCGTAACCGGGATGAATGCCGTCAGCGTCGGTAACTTCCGCTGCGCTAATAATAGCGGGGATGTTGAGATACGACTGACTTGAGGCGGCCGGCCCAATGCAGACGGCTTCGTCGGCCAGCCTAACGTGCATTAAGTCACGGTCGGCTTGGGAATAAACGGCGACAGTGCGAATGCCCAACTCACGACAAGCGCGCAAGATACGCAGTGCGATTTCGCCACGATTGGCGATGATAATTTTTTCCAGCATGGCTTGGCCTAAATAATGGCGATAAGGGGCTGGTCGAATTCAACCGGTTCACCATCCTCAACCAGAATGGCTTCAATAGCCCCTGACTTGTCGGCCTCGATTTGGTTCATCATTTTCATGGCTTCGATGATACAAAGCACTTCACCGGCTTTGACTTTCTGGCCGACTTTAACGAAAGGTGCCGCATCGGGCGATGGAGAGCGATAGAAGGTGCCCACCATGGGAGAGTTGATTTGATGACCCGAAATGGATTTTTCGCTGGGCGCGGATTCAGTTTTTTCTGCGGCAGGTGGTGCGACAGGCGCGGGAGCGGCCGGTGCAGGAGTCGGTGCGGCAGCAACCTGAGTGACGACTTCTGTCTGGTTGCCGCGAGTAATGCGAACGGACTCTTCGCCCTCGTGGATTTCGAGTTCGTTAATGCCGGATTCTTCAAGTAGCTCAATGAGCTTTCTGACTTTGCGTATATCCATGATGGTTTGCCTTATGCGTCTAGCCGTTTAATGGCGGCGGACAATGCCAAGTGGTAGCCGTGGCTACCCAGGCCGACAAGTGTGCCGGTGGCAATGTCGGAGAAATAGGAGTGGTGCCGAAAGGCTTCACGCTGATGGACATTAGACAAGTGGATTTCGATAAAGGGTAGCTCGACTGCCAAAAGTGCATCGCGTAGGGCAACGCTGGTGTGGGTGTAAGCGGCCGGGTTGAATAAGATAAATGCGGTGCCGTCTTCGCGGGCCGCATGAATGCGATCGACCAAAGCACCTTCAGAGTTGCTTTGGAAAGTGGTGAGGTGGTGACCCGCCGCTTGCGCTTGTTTTTCCAGCTCGGCGTGCAGCTGCGCTAGCGTGGTGTTGCCGTAGGTGTCGGGTTCCCGTTTGCCCAGTAGATTCAGATTGGGACCCTGCAAAACCAGAATGGTGGCCACTATTTATCCTTGTTCTGTCTCGTTAGCGTGAAAATTCACGATCTTGTCGATAACAGTCGTTATCTTTCACGCCTCATAATAACCACGGACAACAAGGATAAAAAGCCCATTTTACGAAATTGGCCGAAAATAACGATTAGATCGCAGGATTTACGTGCATTTTTAGGTGCTTTAACCACTGGGCGCTGTCCATATAACCCAATACGCGCGCGGAAGTGATTTCTTCGCCATCCTCATCAAAGAAAATCAGACAGGGAAGGCCGAGGATATGGTATTGCCGCATGAGTTGGCTATTCACGGCTGTCATCTCGGAGATATCCACTCGCAGCAGGGTGATATCCTGCATGGCGGCCAGTACGGCTGGGTCAGAAAGGGTGGTCTCTTCCAGTTCTTTGCAGGCGGTGCACCAGTCGGCATAAAAGTCGACAAGCACGGGGCGATGGTCACGGGCAGCAGCCGCCAAAGTGGCGGCCAGGCCGTTGGGCGCGACCTCGGTAAAAGCACTCTGAGTTGTGCTTGTTTGGGAGTTAACCGCTTGCACGCCTGTTGACGGGAAGGTGGGTTGAAGGGTGGCCAAGGGGGTAAATAGCGATTTGCCCCCAGTGGCGGCTCCTGCCAGCAATAAGCTGGCATAAGCCAGTATCAATACGGCGATGCCCTGGCGGAAACGGCTGACGCCACCAAATGCACCCAGCGTCACGGCGTAAACCAATAACACGGCGCCATATAGCCAGAGTGACAGGGTGGGGTCGATGATGCGCCCCAGCAGCCAAATGGCCATGAGCAACAAAATCAAACCGAAAAAGTGCTTGATGTCGTTCATGAAATCGCCCGCTTTAGGTAACAAGCTGGCGCCACCGGCACCAATGATCAGCAGCGGTACGCCCATGCCGATGGCCATGAACAAGAAAGCGAGAATGCCGGTGACCAAGTTGCCTTGTATGGCGACAAAAATCATCGCGCCTGCTAGCACCGGGGTAATGCAAGGTGACACCACCAAGGCTGAAACAGCGCCCATGATGACAGCCTGCGGCAGCGAGCCTTGCGGGTTGGCTTGGTGGTTGGGACGCAAGAAACCGGGCAATTGCAGGTCATATAGTCCGAACATGGAAAGCGCCAGCAACACGAAAATAATGGCGGCAATGGAAATGGCGAGAGGTTGTTGCAGCCAGACTTTCAAATCTAGCCCGGCACCTGTGAGTGCGACCAACAAACCCAGCAACATGAAAGGCACGGCCATGCCCAGCACATAGGCCAGACTAATGATAAAGCCTCTGGCGGGGTGCGGATTGCGATTGCCGGCCAAAATGCCCAGCAAAATGGGGAACATGGGGAAAACACAAGGCGTAAACGCCATTAATAGGCCGCCAATAAAGAACAGCAGCAACACATAGGCAAGCGACTGGCTTTGCGCCCAGTTGGCAAACTGGTTGGCATCACCGCTTTGCAGCACTTGCCATACATCGGGAGATTCCACTTGGGTCGGATGGGATGCGCTAGTGATGCTCTGGTTGCTAGCTGAATCGGCGCTGATGGCAATGTCATGCTGTTGCGGTGGGTAGCAAAGCACGTCTTGTAGGCAACCCTGATAGTGCACGCGTAAATAAGCCGTGTTGTCCGGCAAGCCCGCTTTGGGGACTTGCAGTACCAGCTGATGGAAATACACCTCGGTTTTGCCGTAAATGGCGTCCTCGTGGGGCTTGCCTTCCGGTAAAGCGGGCGCTTTGGGGAAGGGCAGCGCCTTGTCGGCGGCGGAATAGGGCACCAGTTTGATTTGCGGCCGATACAGATAGACATTGTCCATGAGCGTGAAGCGCAAGCTGATAACGCCGTTTTCCTGCGTCACGGAGAGCGGCATGGCCTCTTGCACGGTGGGAATGGAACGTTGATTTCCGAATGGCGAAGCCGTTGGGAAAGCCGCTAGTGCATTACCGCAAAAGAGTAATGCACCGAACAGCACGAGCATAAGGCGCATGACGTATCTCCTGTTTGCCATAAAGACAGGATAGACGAACTAGAGTTCAAACGGATCGAGTTTCTTGTCGACTAATTGTTTGGTGAGCTGGGCAAATACCGGCAAGCCGTTTTCGTAGGGAGGATAATCCTCGCCCTCGATTAGCGGAGCCAAATAGGTGCGTGCTTTATCGGTAATGCCAAAGCCGTCTTCGCTGATGTAATCGCGTGGCATCATCTCTTCGACGTTGGCCACCTCGGCGAGCGGTGCTTCACCAATGTGCCATTGATAGGGCGAATCCTGGTCGCGTACTAACGCCGGCATGATGGCGTTTTTGCCCTCAACCGCTTTTTCGACTGCCGCACGTCCCAGTGCATAGGCTTGTTCCACATCGGTTTTCGAGGCCAGGTGGCGTGCAGCGCGCTGCAGATAATCACTTACCGCCCAGTGGTATTTGTGGCCCAGCTCGGCTTTCACCATCTCGGCCAGGAAAGGTGCGACACCACCCAGTTGCTTGTGGCCGAAGGCATCGACGCTGCCCGCATCGGCCAGGAAGGTACCATCGGCGTGGCGTGCGCCTTCCGAAGCCACGACGACGCAATAGCCGTATTTGGCCACACAGTCATCCACGCGCTTTAAGAAAGCGGCTTTATCAAAAGCAATTTCCGGGAACAGAATGATATGGGGTGCCTGGGTGCTATCCTTGCCTGCCAAACCGGCTGCAGCGGCAATCCAACCGGCGTGACGTCCCATGACTTCCATGATGAACACTTTGGTCGAGGTGGCGCACATGCTGGCAATATCGTGGGCCGCTTCCAGACAGCTCACTGCGGTATATTTGGCCACCGAGCCGAAACCGGGGCTGGCATCGGTGAACGGTAGGTCGTTGTCGACGGTTTTCGGTACATGAATGGCTTGAATGGGGTAGCCCATCTTTTCGGATAATTGCGAAACCTTCAGGCAGGTGTCGGCGGAATCGCCGCCGCCGTTATAAAAGAAGTAACCGATGTTGTGGGCTTTAAAGACCTCGATGAGGCGTTCATATTCACGGCGTGAGGTGTCCAGACCTTTCAATTTGAAGCGGCAGGAACCAAAAGCACCGCCCGGTGTGTGCTTTAATGCCTCGATAGTCGCATCGCTTTCGACTGACGTATCGATTAATTCTTCAGTGAGAGCACCGATAATACCGTTACGTCCGGCATAAACATTGGCTATGATGTCGCTGTGTTGACGAGCAGCTTGAATCACACCAGCTGCGCTGGCATTGATAACGGCAGTTACACCGCCCGATTGGGCGTAAAAGGCATTTTTAGCAGTCATGGGTCACCGAATTTTGATGGGAAATGCGAGTGAGCATTTTACATGGCCGCTCTGTCTAACGCTAACCGGTCGGTAGGCAATGCCCTGTTTTAGGTGAAGGAGACAATACATTAATGAAAATTCATTTTTTGGGCGTAGCGGGCACTTTTATGGGGTCGCTGGCACAGCTGGTGAAAGCCCAGGGACACGAAGTCACCGGGTCAGACAAGGCGATTTATCCACCCATGTCGGATCAATTGGCCGCAGCTGATATTGCCGTGATTGAGAGCTTCGAGGTGGCCGATTTGCCGCAGGCCGATTGCTATGTGGTGGGCAATGCCATTAGTCGGGGCAATGCGCAGTTGGAATATATTTTGGATAAAGGGCTGCGCTATACCTCGGGGCCGGCCATGTTGGCCGAAACGGTATTACCCGAGCGTTGGGTGCTGGCGGTGGCAGGCACCCACGGCAAAACCACCACCAGCAGCATTTTGGCCTGGTTGCTGGAGGCGGCCGGCATGTCGCCGGGCTTTTTGATTGGCGGTGTGCCGGGCAATTTTCCGGTGTCTGCCCGCTTGGGTGACACGCCGTTTTTTGTCATTGAAGCCGATGAATATGATACGGCCTTTTTCGATAAGCGCTCCAAGTTTGTGCATTACCGGCCGCGCACTTTGATTATGAACAATCTGGAATTTGACCACGCCGATATTTTCCCGGATTTGACGGCCATCGAGCGGCAGTTTCACCATCTGGTGCGCACCTTGCCGTCGACCGCACGCATTATTTTGCCGAATGACCAACCGGCTCTGGAGCGGGTGCTGGAGCGGGGCGTATGGAGTGAAGTTGAGCGCTTTGGTGAGGCTGCCGATTTTAGCGTGACCGTGCGGGAAGCAGACGGCAGCGCTTTTGCAGTGACTGATGCCACGGGCGAGACGGTTGAAGTGCAGTGGTCGATGTGTGGTTTGCACAATGTGAATAATGCCGTGGTCGCCATGCTGGCGGCGCGTCATGTGGGGGTGACCTTGCAGCAAAGTGCCAAAGCGCTGGCTGATTTCCAGGGCGTGAAACGCCGCATGGAATTGCTGGCCGAGGTCAATGGCATTAAGGTGTATGACGATTTTGCCCACCATCCCACGGCGATTGCGACTACGTTGGACGGGCTGCGTCAACGCGTAGGCGATGAGCGCATCGTGGCCGTGATCGAGCCAAGATCCAACACCATGAAGCAGGGGGCTCACCAGCAACGTTTGCCCGACAGTGTGCAGCAAGCCGATGAAGTGATTTGGTTCCAGCCACCACATCTGGATTGGTCGTTACAGCAGGTGGCCGAGCAATGCCCGGTACCGGCGTCTGTGGCGACAGATATTGATTCGCTAGTGGCTGATTTGGTCGCGAATACCCAAGGCCCTTGCCACTTGGTGCTGATGAGTAATGGGGGCTTTGGTGGTATTCACCAGAAATTGGTTGCACGCTTACAGGAGAAACATCATGTCTAACCCGTTTAACGACAAACCGGATACGCAGAAGGGCGATAACAACGAACCGCCCAAGCCGAAAATGCGCTTTACCGGCACCATCATGGCAATTGCCATTATTGCGGTGTATTACCTGTTGCAGGAAACCGGTATTCTGCAAAACCTACAATCATGGAGCCGGCCGGATGCCTGCCTAGTCGTCCGGCCGCAGTCGCTGCGGATACTCGCACAAGTCAGCAATGATGCAGCTGCCACATCTCGGCTTGCGGGCAATGCAGGTATAGCGCCCATGCAAAATCAACCAGTGGTGGGCGTCACGTTTGTATTCATCCGGCACCACTTTCAATAATTTCTTCTCGACGGCCAAAGGCGTTTTGCCGGTGGCCAGTTTGGTGCGATTGGACACGCGAAAGATGTGCGTGTCGACGGCAATCGTCGGCTCGCCAAAGGCCGTATTGAGCACCACATTGGCGGTCTTCCGCCCGACGCCGGGTAAGGCCTCCAGCTCCTTTCGGGTGCGTGGCACTTCGCCATCATGCTGTTTCAGCAGCATATGGCATGTCTTGATGACATTCTTGGCCTTGCTGTTAAACAAACCGATGGTCTTGATGTATCCGGTTAGCCCGTCAACCCCCAAATCGGCGATAGCCTGCGGCGTGTTCGCCACTGGGAATAACTTGGCGGTGGCTTTGTTAACGCCAACATCGGTAGCCTGCGCCGACAAAATCACCGCGACTAGCAGCTCAAAGGTCGAGGAATAGTTAAGCTCGGTAGTCGGATTAGGCCGTTGTGCGGCCAAACGGGCAAAAATCGCTGCTCGCTTGTCGGCGTTCATGGGGTTCCCTGTTAGTCTTTAGCGACGGCTTATTATTCCGGAGACCTATCGTGAAGACAACAGAGTTGGCAATTCCTACCACCCGTGGGCGGCAGATGGAGGCGCTTTGGATTCAACCCGATCGTCCCAACCCCTGGCAAGCAGCCGTGATCGTTCTACACGATGTGTTCGGTTTTACTGATGACATTAAGCGCATTGCCAAACGTATGGCGAGCTTGGGGTATGCGGTGTTAGCGCCCAACTTATACGATCAGCCCGGTTTAAAAGCGCTGTGTGTGGTAAAAACACTTAAGGAACCTCTGAACAAGTCGTAGCGGCCGCAGGCTTTCATAAAGTAGGCATTCCCTGCGTTGCATCACTTGAAAAGGGAATGACCTTTCTCTGCGTAATGCGCCTTGTGATTGCCTGCTTTATGCCTCGCTGCGAACAGCTAGGACTTGTTCAGAGGTTCCTTAAAGCCCACGAGACGGGTAAGGGCTACGCCTTTGAACAGTTGGAAGCTTGCCGTCGTTGGTTATTAGAGCAAGATGACGTGTCGCAGGTGGGCATGATGGGCTTTTGCATGGGTGGCCGATTTTCCATTCTGTACGCCAACCGTGCGCCTTTAACGGTGGTTGCGCCTTTTTATGGTGATGTACCCAAAAAGGCAGAAGAAGTGGCCTGTATGTGTCCTACTGTGGGCGGTTGGGGCGCGCGTGACAAGGTATATGGCAAAGGGGGCGAGCGTCTAAAACAGCACCTGTGCTGTCAGGACATACGCAACGATATTAAAACCTATGAGTATGCTGGTCATTCCTTTATGAACCAGCATGATACGTTTGTGTTTAAGCATGTCGGCCAGCATACGCCGTTACATGCGACCTATGATGAAGCCGCCGCCGAAGATAGCTGGCAGCGGGTTGAAAGCTTTTTCGCTGAAGAGTTTGCTCGCGGCGTTATTCATCAACCTTGACGGCAAGTACATCACATTTGGCACCAGGCACGATGCCACGTGCGGTCGAGCCGAGCAGTAGTGCCAGGCCACTACGCGTATGACAGCCGACAATGATTAAATCGGCTGAAATGTCTTCGGCTTTGTTTTGAATAGTGCGCTCGATGGCACCTAGTTCGACGTGAGTTTGCGTATCGGGAAGTGACAACTTATCGGCATAACCCTGCACCATTTTGCGGGCACGATCCAGCAGGGTAGATTGTAAGTCACCCAGCTCTAATGGCATGTCGGCACCATAGGCCAGTGCCAAGGGTTCAATGACGTGGATAAGATGGAGCTGGCCGCCTGACGAGGCGAGGGCGGTGGCGCGCTCAATGACGCGAGTGGAGTTAACGCTGCAGTCGATTGCCGCGAGAATGGTGTTGTAATGACCCATGATGAACCTCCATCGTTGTGGCAATGGTGCAGCAGCCAGCTAATGCTGACTGCCGACTAGGTTGCTTACTTGGCCTTTACTTCCCTTGTTTGGTTTTAGCGTCTTTGGCTGCCGGTATGCCAGTCGGCAGCGGTACGCCATTGGCCAAGGTGGCACCACCAATTGTCGGTGGCTTGATTTTTTGTTTGTTGCGGTTTTCGTAGAGCTCATCAATCGCAAGCAGGTCGTCTACCATGTGGTCAGCGTAACGGTATACTAGGAATGGTACGACACGCTCTTTGTAATGAACAAAGGAGCTTTTCAGGAAGATCCATTTGTTTTTCACATCGCGAACTTTTACGTTAATGGTAATGATTTTGTCGCTGTGAATGTCGAAGTTATCGAGCTTGTTGCTGAGTTTCTCGGCGGCCTTGTCCAGCGCCATGTTGCCTGAACCGCGTAACGCGTTACCCGATACGCTGACGGATTGTTCGATATAGCTGGATGCCATCAACTGCAAGAGGGTGGCAATATCACGGCTTTTCTGCACGGGCTCTTCAACTTTTACGTCAGCCGATTTTTGTACGGCATCATAGAGTTTTTCGGCGATTTTCTGTGCTTTTGACATGGCTTGGTACATGTCACTGGACACCGCGTAAGACTCAAAGCCACCGGAAGCGATTTTCTTTTGGTTGAAGGTGATTTTTTTCGTGAAGGTGTTTACCAGCTGGTTAAGTTTGTTGAGTTGCTCAGATTTGCCCGCATCAACAACAGGCTGCTGGTAATCTTTGTAAAGTTCATGAATACGCTGCATTGCGCTATCCAAGTCTTCACCATATTGCGGGTTACCCTGGTCTAGTTTGAACATTTGATAGGCCATGGTGGCTTTGTTCATCAAGATGGAAAGCTTGTTTAGGCTTCGCATTGCGGTGGCCGCTGCCGTATTGTCATCATTAGCAGCTAATGCGGATGTTGAGAACCCTAGGCTTCCCAAGCCCATCAGCAAAACCAGAGTCAGAATCTTCGCCTTCATGAAGTAAGCTCCAAATACGTCTTGTCGTTATCGCGAGATGGCTGCCTTGTTGGCAGTAGGCATCCTTCTCGTTATTAGTATCACAGAAATGCCTCTTGCCAAAACGATACTGAAAACGGACGTTTATTGCGAGCATTAATCCATAAAAGACGCCACCTTTTTATACAAGCACTTGACCTTGCCCCCTGACTACTGCCTAAATAGCGCCCTATTGACAAGTGGTCGAGGCGCGTTGCAATACTGTAATAGTGCGTGCCGACCTTTTATGTGGCGTGCTAAAGGCTGTTTTAAGCGGTGTTAAAGATAGCGCAAACGCTAGTAATAGAGAGAACAAAATGGGCAAATCTCTGGTTATTGTCGAGTCACCAGCCAAGGCGAAAACGATTAATCGCTATTTGGGTAACGACTTCGTGGTGAAATCAAGCATCGGTCACGTGCGTGACTTGCCGGTGCGTGGTGGCGGCAAAAAGACAACACCGGCCGAGCGTGCCAAAGAAGCCGCTTATACCCGCTCGCTGCCACCGGCCGAACGGGCGGTTCACAAGCGTAAGAAAGCGCATAAAAAACTGATTCAGCGCATGGGGATTGACCCGGACAGGGGCTGGAAAGCCCGCTATGAAATCTTGCCAGGCAAAGAAAAGGTCATTAATGAATTAACGCGTTTGGCCAAAAATGCCGATCGTATTTATCTCGCCACTGACTTGGACCGCGAAGGAGAGGCCATCGCTTGGCATCTGCGCGAAGTGATTGGCGGTGATGACAGCCGTTTCTCTCGTGTGGTCTTCAACGAAATCACCAAAAACGCCATTCAGGAAGCCTTTAAAACACCGGGTGATCTCGACATGAAACATGTTGAGGCGCAGCAGGCGCGTCGTTTTCTCGACCGAGTCGTCGGCTTTATGGTGTCGCCGTTACTGTGGAGCAAAATTGCCCGGGGGTTATCGGCTGGCCGCGTGCAATCGGTGGCCGTTGAGCTGGTGGTCGAGCGTGAGCGTGAAATTCGCGCCTTTAATCCCGAGGAATACTGGGAGCTGTATGCCGATACCGGTGTAAGCGAGAAGCAGCCGGTACGTTGGCAAGTGGCCAAAGCGGCGGGTGAAAAATATCGCCCCAACAATGAAAAGGATGCGCGCGCCCACGAAGCGGCATTAAAAGCAGCCGGTGAGCTGGCGATTGTAAAGCGTGAAGACAAGCCCACCAAGTCGCGTCCCTATCCGCCATTTACCACCTCAACACTGCAACAAGCCGCCAGTACCAGGCTGGGCTTTGGTGTCAAGAAAACCATGATGTTGGCGCAGCGCTTGTACGAGGCTGGCTACATTACTTACATGCGTACCGACTCGACCAATTTGAGTAAAGAGGCGGTTGAGACTTGTCGTTCCTGGATTGAAGATGAATTAGGAAACAAGTATTTGCTGGACAAACCTAAAGTTTATTCGAGCAAAGAGGGTGCGCAGGAAGCGCACGAAGCCATTCGTCCGTCTGATGTCACCAAGCGCGCCGAGAATTTGAAAGTCGAGCGTGATCAACAGCGCCTTTATGATCTGATTCGCCGTCAGTTTATTGCCTGTCAGCTGCCGGATGCGCAATACCTCAGCAGCAGCCTCACTGCCCAAGCTGGCGACTATGAGCTGAAAACTCGCGGCCGCACACTGAAGTTTGATGGTTGGACGCGCATTATGCCGCCTGCCAGCAGTAAAAAGGGCGATATTGTTCTGCCTGCTTTAAGTGAAGGCGATAAGCAAAAACTGGACAAGATTGAGTCGACACAACACTTCACCAAACCGCCGGCACGTTACACCGAGGCCAGCTTGGTGAAAGAGCTCGAAAAGCGTGGTATTGGACGGCCATCTACTTATGCCGCCATTATTTCGCGCATCCAGGAACGCGGCTATGTGGAGCAGAAGAAACGCCGTTTTTATGCCGAAAAAATGGGCGATATTGTGACCGATCGTCTAGTGGAGTCCTTCCCTGATTTGATGGATTACAACTTCACCGCGC
>CAYVZZ010000021.1:0-25027 GCA_964456185.1 uncultured Alcanivoracaceae bacterium | reverse complement strand
TGTTTAGCCCATCCAAGTCCCATTGCGGGCCGGGCTTTACACTGTTTCCGGGTAGGCCGTCTTATACCGCCATGGCCGTACACGATGTTGACGCTTTCCGGTGCTAATGATTGAGCCGCTTTGGCGACATGCTGCACCATGGGCTCGCCTGATAAACGGTGTAATACCTTCGGCAAGGCCGAACGCATGCGGGTTCCCTTTCCTGCAGCCAGGATAACAACAGCAAGTGACATAATTTTCCTCTCTATCCAGTGGGAAAATGATAGGCAATCATGGGCGTCCTTGCTAGGAGGCTCGTCACTCTGACACAGCCCAACAACAAAAAAGGCGGCATCCTTGCCGCCTTTCTACCTGAAGCCAAATAACGGCTCGGAATTTTACTGGTGGGCCAAGCGTTTCAGCTCTTCCACCGTGCGCAACTGGGCAATGGCTTGTGCCAATTGTGTACTGGCGCGGGTGTAATCCAGCTCGGAGTTTTTACCTTCAAGCAGTTCCTCTGCACGGCGTTTGGCTTCTTCAGCTGCGGCCTGATCGACATCTTCTGCGCGTTCAGCGGCATCTGCCAGCACCGAGACATGGCGAGGCTGTACTTCAACAAAGCCACCGGAGACATAGAAAATCTCATGGCTACCATCTTGCTTGGTCAGATGGACGGGGCCAGGCTTCAGGCGGGTGAGCAAAGGTGCGTGGCCGGGCGTAATACCCAGCTGACCTTCTTCACCCGACACTGTTATCAAAGACACCAACTCGGAAAAGAGTTGGCGCTCTGCACTGACCACATCACATTGCACCGTCATCACCATAATGTCCTCGGTACCTTAGTTGTCGCGCTTGTTGTACGCTTCGACGACTTCCTCGATAGTACCTTTCATGTAAAAGTCCTGCTCGGGAATATGGTCGTACTCACCGTCGATAATCGCTTTGAAGCTAACGATAGTGTCTTTCAACGGCACATACTTACCGGGCATACCGGTGAACACTTCGGCCACGTGGAAAGGCTGTGACAGGAAGCGCTCGATACGACGTGCACGGCCAACGACCTGCTTGTCTTCTTCTGACAATTCGTCCATACCCAAGATGGCGATAATGTCTTTAAGCTCTTTATAACGCTGCAGTACGGTTTGTACGCCACGTGCCACTTCATAGTGCTCTTGGCCCACCACTTGCGGGTCCAGCTGACGAGAAGTGGAGTCCAGCGGGTCAACCGCAGGATAAATACCTTTAGAGGCGATATCACGGCTCAAGGTCACGGTGGAATCCAAGTGCGCGAAGGTGGTCGCCGGAGACGGGTCAGTCAAGTCATCCGCTGGCACGTATACAGCCTGGATGGACGTGATAGAACCGGTCTTGGTGGAGGTAATACGCTCCTGCAAGGCACCCATTTCTTCGGCCAAGGTGGGCTGATAACCTACCGCAGAAGGCATACGACCCAAGAGGGCGGATACTTCGGTACCAGCCAGGGTGTAACGGTAAATGTTGTCGACGAACAACAATACGTCACGGCCTTCGTCACGGAAGTTTTCGGCCATGGTCAAGCCAGTCAGGGCAACACGCAAACGGTTTCCCGGCGGCTCGTTCATCTGACCGTAAACCATAGCAACTTTGGATTCTTCAAAGTTGTCAGTGTTAACCACGTTAGCTTCCTGCATCTCGTGGTAGAAATCGTTACCTTCACGAGTACGCTCACCCACACCGGCGAATACGGACAAACCAGAGTGCTCGGTGGCGATGTTGTTAATGAGCTCCATCATATTCACGGTTTTACCCACACCGGCACCACCAAAGAGGCCGACTTTACCGCCCTTGGCGAAAGGACAAATCAGGTCGATCACTTTAATGCCGGTTTCAAGCAGCTCGGATGAATTAGCTTGCTCGTCGTAGGTAGGCGCTTTGCGGTGAATCGGCATGCGCTCTTCTTCACCAATGGGGCCACACTCGTCAATGGGGCGTCCCAGGACGTCCATAATGCGACCCAGTGTTTTAGTACCCACAGGAACACTAATGGGGTTATCTGTGCTGGTGACTTCCAGCCCACGCTTTAGCCCCTCGGTGGAACCCATAGCAATAGTACGAACTACGCCGTCGCCCAGCTGCTGCTGGACTTCCAATACCGTTTCAGTACCGCCGACGTTCAGCGCGTCATAGACTTTCGGCACTGCATCGCGTGGGAATTCCACGTCGATTACCGCACCAATGATCTGAACAATGTGACCGCTACTCATGTTTGATCCTCTCAAGCTTGTGTGCTGTGGGTGCTTAAACCGCGGCAGCACCACCTACGATTTCGGAAATTTCCTGGGTAATGGCAGCTTGACGCGCCTTGTTATACACCAGCTGCAATTCCTTGATGATGTTGCCGGCATTATCGGTTGCTGCCTTCATGGCAATCATGCGCGCCGCCATTTCGCATGCCGTGTTTTCTACTACGCCCTGATAAACCTGTGATTCGATAAAACGAACCAGCAGATCGTCTAGCAGATCCTGTGGGCTGGGCTCATAAATATAATCCCAAACCTGCTCTTTCAACTCTTCTTGCCCATCGGCTGGCAAAGGCAGCAGTTGCTCGACCTTCGGATTCTGCGTCATGGTGTTAACAAACTCGTTGCTCACCAGATACAGCTTGTCGATCTTGCCGCTTTCGAAGTCTTCCAGCATCACGCGAACGGCGCCAATCAAGTCTTTAACCTGGGGTACATCACCCAAGCCGCTCGTGGTAGCCACCACGTTGCCGCCAACTGACTTGAAGAAAGATTCGCCTTTGCTTCCTATCAAGCAAAAAGTCGACTCAACGCCCTGCTTCTTCCAATCACGTGAGGCGTTTAGCACTTTCTTCAGTACGTTGATGTTGAGGCCACCACAAAGGCCGCGATCGGACGTGACGACAATATAGCCGACACGTTTTACATCACGCTCTTCGAGATACTGGTGCCGGTATTCCAAGTTACCGGCTGCCAGATGAGTAATAACCTCACGCATTTGCTGTGCATAGGGCTTTGATGCCGCCATGCGATCTTGCGCTTTGCGCATTTTACTGGCAGCGACCATTTGCATTGCGCGCGTAATCTTGCTGGTACTCTGTACGCTGGCAATTTTGGTCTTAATTTCTTTACCGACAGCCATGAATCAACCTCTTAATCGAGTTACCAGGTTTGCGTTTCCTTGAACTTGGTCAAGGCATCTTTCAACCCGGTCTTGATGTCGTCGTCGTAACCGCCAGATTGGTTAATCTTGTCGATTAGCGCTTTATGCTCGCTCTTCATGTAGTCCAGCAGGGCGGCTTCAAAATCGCCAACCTTGTTGAGCTCGACATCTTTGAGGAAGCCTTCGTTAATGGCAAACAAGGAAACGCCCATTTCTGCCACGCTCATCGGCTGATATTGTTTCTGCTTCATCAACTCGGTAGCGCGCTGGCCGTGTTCCAACTGCTCACGGGTAGCGTCATCCAAGTCGGAAGCAAACTGGGCAAATGCCGCCAGTTCACGATACTGTGCCAAGGCCAGACGAATACCGCCGCCCAGTTTCTTAATAATCTTGGTCTGAGCAGAGCCACCCACACGTGATACCGAAATACCAGCGTTCATTGCAGGACGGATACCGGCGTTAAACAACGCAGTTTCCAAGAAGATCTGACCGTCGGTAATAGAAATTACGTTGGTCGGTACGAAGGCGGATACGTCACCTGCTTGGGTTTCAATGATCGGCAAAGCCGTTAATGAACCGGTTTTACCTTTCACTTCACCGTTGGTGAACTTCTCGACATATTCTTCGCTGACCTTCGCCGCACGCTCCAGCAGACGGGAGTGCAGATAGAAAACATCACCCGGATACGCTTCACGTCCCGGCGGACGACGCAGCAACAGGGAAATCTGACGATAAGCCCAAGCTTGCTTGGTCAAATCGTCATAGACAATCAAGGCGTCTTCGCCACGATCGCGGAAATATTCGCCCATGGTGGCACCGGCAAAAGGTGCCAGGAATTGCAGCGAAGCCGCTTCAGAGGCGGACGCTACAACCACGGTGGTGTATTCCATGGCGCCAAACTCTTCGAGTTTGCGCACTACGTTGGCAATAGAAGATTGCTTCTGACCAACGGCTACATAGATACACTTAATGCCAGACTCTTTCTGGTTAATGATGGTATCGATAGCTGCAGCGGTTTTACCGATTTGGCGGTCGCCAATAATCAGCTCACGCTGACCACGACCAATTGGAGTCATGGCATCAATAGATTTCAGACCCGTCTGTACCGGCTCATCCACCTCTTTACGCCAGATTACGCCAGGTGCGACCTTTTCAACCTTGTCGGTTTCGTTGGTATTGAGTGCGCCTTTGCCGTCAATGGGATTGCCTAGAGCGTCTACCACGCGACCCAGCAATTCACGGCCAACGGGCACTTCCAATACGCGACCGGTACAACGGGCTTTTTGCCCTTCGGCCAAACCAAGATAGTCGCCCAAGACTACCGCACCGACAGAATCCTGCTCGAGGTTGAGGGCCATGCCGTAAAGGCCGCCGTCAAATTCGATCATTTCGCCATACATTACGTCGGCAAGACCGTGGATGCGCACAATACCATCGGCAACGGAAACAATAGTGCCTTCGTTGCGGGCTTCGGTACCCAGATCAAGCTTGCCAATACGCTGCTTGATTACGTCGCTGATTTCGGACGGGTTGAGTTGCTGCATTGCTTATTCCTCAAACTCTCAAGATTGCAGTTGTTCGGTAAGGCGTTGTAGCCTGCCACGAACACTACCATCGATTACGGTGTCTCCGGCACGGATAATCATGCCACCCAGCAGGCTCTCATCGACCTGACTGGTGACACGCACGTCACGTTGCAACCGGGCTTTCAGTGCGGCGACAATCTTTTGTGTTGCCGCTTCATCCAGCGTATAGGCACTGGTCAGTTCTACGTCGACAGTTTGCTCGGCCTCAGCCGACAAGATGCGGAATAACTCCGCCACCTGTGGCAACACCGCCAGACGATGATGCTCGGCTAGCTGTGTAATGAGGTTGGTGACCGAGGCGTCCAACTGGTCACCACACACCTCAGCAATGGCTTGTGCGCGATCTGTTGCGCTCAATGCCGGCTTGCTGAGGTAGCGGCTCATGGTTGGCTCCACTACCACCTGCGCGGCCAGTGTCAGCATGTTTTCCCATGCATCAACGGCATTTTGCTCGACCGCAAAAGCATAGGCGGCTTTTGCATAGGGTCGCGCAAAGGTTGTCAATTCTGCCATGACTCTTCTGCCTTATATCTGTGCGGCCAATTCATCAAGCAGCTGCTTGTGCGCCTTTTCGTCGACTTCGCTGCCCAATACTTTGCCAGCGCCGTCGATAACCAGGCTAGAAACCACTTTGCGCAGCTCTTCCCGTGCTCGGTTGATTTCCTGCCCGATTTCATTTTGCGCCTGGCCAACCAAACGCTCGCCTTCTGCTTGGGCGTCGGCTTTCGCCTCTTCCACAATTTGCGTGGCACGACGATTTGCCTGATCAATGATCTCGGCTGCTTTGGCCTTGGCTTCTTTCAGGTCGCCAGCGGCTTTTTCTTGTGCCAGTTCCAGATCACGATGTGCCCGGTCTGCTGCACTTAGCCCGTCGGCGATGCGCTGTTGCCGTTCTTCCATGGCTTGCGCCAAGGGCGGCCAGATATAACGCCAGGTCAGAATGATGAACACCGCAAAGGCGATCATCTGCCCGATTAACGTTAGATTGAAATTCACGCTGCTTCTCCGCCTTTAATGAATATTAGGTCAGTTTAGAGGGCGAACATCACGTAAAGGCCCAAACCAACGCCGATCATGGGAACCGCGTCTACCAGACCCATGAGGACGAAGAAGTAACCAAACTGTTTGTTAAACAGCTCTGGTTGACGGAAACCGCCTTCGATCAGCTTGGAGCCCAAGACACCAATGCCGATAGCGGCGCCAATTGCGGAAAGGCCAAGAAGAATGCTACTTGCCAGAATGTATAGGTCAGTCACTTTGCTAACTCCCGTGTTGCGATTGCTGGTTGGTGGTAGATGGAACCCTTAGTGTTGCTCACCCGTGTCGTACGACATGCTCATGTAGACAATGGTAAGCACCATGAAAATGAACGCCTGCAGCGTGATAATCAAAATGTGGAACATCGCCCAGGCAATTTGTAATACGCCACCCAGCGAGGCCATAAAGATGCCGCTGCTGTAAGTAAGGGCGATCAGAATAAAGATCACTTCACCGGCATACATGTTGCCGAACAGTCGCAGCCCCAAAGAAACCGGCTTGGATACCAGGCTGACAGATTCCAAAATGAAGTTGATCGGAATGAAGATCACTTGGATGATCGGGTTTTTGTTGCTGAAGGGGTGCAGTGTGAGCTCTTTCAGGAAGCCAAGGCCATAACCGCCTTTCTGCGTAATGGAATGATAGAGCATCAAGGCAAAGACAAATAATGCCATGCCCATACAGACGTTGGGATCGGCACTCGGCACGACTTTCATGTAGACGTGGTGCGGATCCATGCCAAAGACACTGTGGCCAATAAGGCCGGAAATCCAGGGGATCAGGTCGACAGCTATGTTGTCCATCAGGTTCATCAAGAAGATCCACACAAAAATACATAGCGCCATGGGGGCAACCATACGGTTTTTGTAGGGGAACATACTCTTGCTATAGCCTTCAACGAACTCAATAACAATTTCGATGAAGTTTTGGAAGCCGGTGGGGACGCCAGTGGCGGGTTTGCGAGCAACGAAACGGAAAAGAACAAAGAAAACAACGCCGAGAATGAGCGACCAAAGCATGGTATCGACGTTGATCGACATGAAGCCCATGGCGCTGATTTCACGTGGTGAATGTGCCATTACCCAAGAAGCATGATCCAGCACATTACCGTTATCACGCACAAAGCCGGCGGGAAGTTCGCCCCAAGTCCAATGCGTAAGGTGGTGCGTAATATATTCTTTGGACGTCAATTCTGCCGCGTGCTCTGCCGCCATGTTTTCGCCTTGTTCCTTACTGTGGTTCACTCTGACTTGGTCGATACATTATCCAGGCGGGTAACACCCAACCCGGCAGCATCATGGTCAGAAATCCTGCAAAAAACACCGCTGCATTTAGCGGCGTATCTGCTGCAAAGGCTGCACCACAAAATGCAGCCGTCATGAGAAACTGTTGTATTTCACCGCGATAAAGGCGATGTGTTTTTCGATCAGGTGTGCTCTGCATTTTCCAGGTCAGCAAACCAAAACCGATAAACCAACTTCGCGGTAAAGCCGTTGCCATTGCACCCAGCAACAACGACTTGGTGGCGACACATTGATCGAGCCAAAAAATGAGCCCTAAAACAATCAACGCTAACAGCTGAATTGCGATCACCCACCAGAGGGCTTTTTGGCGCGCTTTATTGTCGGTAGCGGTATCTGTTGCTTTCATGACCGTTCCCGAGCGCCGATCGAGCTGCTTTGGACCGCTGTAAACACTGAGTTTGTGTTTATAGAGATCGCCAACTACTTGAAGCGCGGATTATAGAGACTCACTTAAGCCGAAGCAACAATAAGCGCCCTTATGTCGGACAACACAAGGTCTTGGTTATAAACGCAATCTCTAGTGATCTCACCCACTGTCTTCTACAATATATGGTGATATCGAGCCGCCAGAAAGCGTTACCAACCATCTCACTTGGCAAAAAAATATTCTGTGATTGTAAAATATCAGAACTGTCGCGGCTCGATATCATGAATATGACGACTTACCGCCAGGAAGGCGCCTAGTAACCCCAAGAGTCCCGCCATAATGGGCAAAAGCAACAAGGTTGACAAAGAAAGGCCGTGCAATTCACCGGCACCACCGTACAGCATTAGCAATTCCTGAGCGGGCTGGCCGACGAACACAAAGGCAATCGCCACCAATATCAGCGCAAACACACCGCCGCCAAAGCCGTACCAGAACCCGGTATAAAGGAAGGGTCTGCGCACAAAACCATCTGTGCCACCCACGGTTTTCATGACGACGATTTCATCTCGCCGGTTTTCAATCGCCAACTGCAGGGTGTTGTTTATCAGCAGAATGATGCCCGCGCCTAATGCCAGCGTGAGCACAGAAACCAAGCGCTGCGCCAACTGAATAAAGGCTTGCAGCTTTTTCACCCAGGCCATATCCAAAATAACTTTATCCACCTGGGACGCCTGCTGCAGTCGTTGTTTTAATGCATGCACCTGATCGGCTTGCTGCACTTTGGGATAAACCACCAGCACCGGCGGCAAGGGATTGTCCGGCAGGGCGGCCAAAATGGCACCACTATCGCTGCGCCGCTGAAACTCGGCCAGGGCCTGGTCGGGCGTGATCACCTTGACTCGTTCGACCTCATCCCAGTCACGCCATTGGCCTGCGAGGGCGCGCTGGGCTTTTACGTTGGTGTCCTGCTGCAAGAAAACGGAGATGTGCGCCTGCCCTTCCCAGGCACCGGTTACCGCCTTGATATTCTTTACCACCAGCGACAAGCCGGCCGGCAGAGCCAGGGCGACGGCCAGCGCCAACAAGGTAACTAAAGTACCAATGCGGTGCTGCCAGAGGCGACGCAGTGCATCCCGCGAGGATTCGCGATGATGGGCAACCCAACCATCGACGTGATCACGCCAGGAAAAATCGGCACGCTTTGCCCCCTTTCGCCGTTTGGGAGCTTCCCGCCGAGTATCTTTGCTGCGGCTGGCGTTACCCATGGGCGGCCACTCCTCCGTCTCGCTCATCGACAATAAGCTGCCCTTGGCGCAAGGTCAGCAGCCGATGTTGATAACGTGCAATCAATGACAAATCGTGCGTGGCGATGAGCACACAGGTGCCGACCTCGGCAAAAGCCTGAAATAAATCCATGATTTCGGCCGACAAGGCCGGATCCAGATTACCGGTTGGCTCGTCGGCTAATACCAACGGCGGTTTATTGACGATGGCCCGGGCAATGCCAATGCGTTGCTGTTCGCCACCAGAGAGCTGTTCCGGCAAACGGTGCTCTTTATGCAGCAGCCCCACCTTGTCCAAGGCGGCACGCACTCGCCGTTCAACATCGCGGCGTTGACCGGTCACCAGCAAGGGCAAGGCGATATTGTCATGCACGCTGCGATCGAATAGCAGCTGATGGTTTTGATGCACCATGCCGATATTGCGGCGCAAGTAGGGAATCTGTCGTCGCCCCAATTTGTCCAACCGTTGGCCGCCAAAATAGAGGCTGCCGCTACTGGGCTTTTCAATGCACATGAGCAACTTCAACAGCGTCGATTTACCCGCGCCGCTGTGACCGGTCAGAAAGGTCAGCTCACCGGCAGGCAATTCAAACGACACATCATGCAGTGCCTGATTGCCGTTCGGATAACGCTTTCCCACCCGCTCCAGTCGAATCATTCCACCAGATCCTCAAAGAGCGCATCGATGAACTCTTCGGCTTCAAAAGGACGCAGGTCTTCGAGCTGCTCGCCCACACCGATGAAGCGCATCGGCAAACCAGTGGTCTTCGCCAGCGCAAACAAGACGCCGCCTTTGGCGGTGCCATCGAGTTTAGTGACGGCCAAGCCGCTAACGCCGACCGCTTCACCAAACTCGCGCGCTTGATTAAGGGCGTTTTGACCGGTGCCCGCATCGAGCACCAAGAGCACTTCGTGAGGGGCGTTCGGCATTTTCTTGCGCATCACCCGCACGACTTTTTTCAACTCTTCCATCAGGTTGTTTTTGGTGTGCAAACGTCCGGCGGTATCGGCAATGAGGATGTCCATTTGGCGCGCTTTAGCGGCTTCCAGGGCATCAAACACCACCGAAGCAGAATCGGCACCGGTATGCTGGGCAATCACCGGAATATGATTGCGCTCGCCCCAAACCTGCAACTGCTCGACGGCAGCCGCACGGAAGGTATCGCCCGCGGCCAGCATGACCTTTTTACCCATGTCTTGGTAATAGCGTGCCAGCTTGCCGATGGTGGTGGTTTTGCCGACACCGTTAACGCCTACCATCAGAATCACGAAGGGCTGCTGGGTGCTATCAATCTCTAACGGCTTCACCACCGGCTCAAGCAGCTTTTGCAACTCTTCGCGCAAGGCGGCAAAAAGGGCATCTGTATCGGTGAGCTCCTGACGGCCCACTCTTTCTGTCAGCGCATTGATAATGGTATCGGTGGCTTCTACACCGACATCGGCAACCAACAGCTGAGTCTCCAGCTCTTCGATGACGTCATCATCGATTTCTTTTTTACCAACCAACAAATCGGCCAACCCCTGCCCCATGCCGGAACGGGTTTTGCCAAGGCCTGCCTTCATGCGTTGCCAGAAGGAAGGTCCTTCGTTAGTTGGTTGTGCCGCCGTCATCGACTGCTCTGGCGTGGCTTCTGCTGGCGCTGGTTCGCCTTCGTTGGCTGATGTGTCCGCTGGCGCAGTAGCAGCTGTTGATGGAGTCGCTACCGGCGCAACTTCCGAGTCTTGCCCGGTCGTTGGCTGTTCAGCAGGTTGCGTGTCTTCGTCATCGTTGCGCGTAAACATGCGCTTCCAGAAGCCCTTTTTCTCACCGGCTTCCTGACCCGGCTGCTGCTCGGCCGGTTGTGGCGTCATATCGTCGTTACTCATGAATTACTCGAATAAAATAAAAGGTCAGACAAACACCAGCTGTTGGAGTTCGCCCCACTGCTGTTGCCAGCCGTCACTGGGTTTGCGTGCAAAACCCGAGCGCACATATTGCATGATACGCCCTTCTGCGCAGGCCAACAGCATATTGGCGGTCAACGCCGGGCTCAATTTTACCCCCCGCGCCTGCTTGTATTCGGCTTCGCGCAGTATCTTCTTGATTTCGCCTTCGACGCGATCAAAAAACTGTGCAATACGCTGATGCAGCCGCTCATGTTCTCCGGTCAAGGCGTCACCCGTCAACAGGCGAGCAATGCCCGGATTGCGCTCGGCAAATAACAACACCAACGTCAAAATGTGGCCGATGCGGGTGAGCAAATCGGCTTCGTCCTGCTGCAGTTGGTTAATGCGCGTGAATACTGCATCTTCGGCAAAACCGATCAAGCCCTCGAACATGCGTGTTTTGCTCGGAAAATGCCGATACAGCGCCGCTTCCGATACCCCCACTTCCCGCGCCAAGCCGGCGGTAGTGATGCGTGCGCCCGGCGAGGCCTCCAGCATGCCTGCCAAGGCCTGCAGAATTTGTTGTTTACGCGACGGTTTTTCGGCCATCTGCTTTTCTTCCCCTGCGAATGCTTCGCTTTAAATTATTTTTTGAACACTAGTCACGCGTAATCAGCGTGCCCACACCCTTGTCGGTGAGAATTTCCAATAAAACCGCATGAGCCACACGGCCATCGATGATGTGCGTGGAAGCGACCCCATTTTGTACCGCTTCCAACGCGCAACGTATTTTTGGCAGCATGCCGCCGTAAATGGTGCCGTCGTCAATCAGTTCTTCGACACGTTCCGCCGACAGACCAGTTAAGATGCGCCCCTGTTTGTCTTTCAGACCAGCGACATTCGTCAGCAGAATCAGCTTTTCGGCCTGTAGCACCTCGGCCACCTTGCCCGCCACCAGATCGGCATTGATGTTGTAAGAGGCGCCCTCTTCATCGACGCCAACCGGGGCGATCACCGGAATAAAGTCACTAGCCAGAAGTAAATCCACCAAATGGGTATCGATGCCCTGCACCTCACCGACCTGGCCGATATCGATAATTTCCGAGGCTTTAAACTCGGGGCCTTCGGCATCTTTTTTGCGTAATGTCAGTTTGCGGGCGCGAATTAAATCACCGTCTTTACCGGTCACGCCAACGGCTTTACCACCGTTGCGCTGGATAAGGCTGACAATCTGCTTGTTGACCAGGCCACCCAACACCATCTGCACCACGTCCATGGTTTCAGCGTCGGTAACGCGCATGCCCTGAATAAATTGCGAATCTTTCCCCAAGCGATTGAGCAGATCGGCAATTTGTGGTCCGCCACCATGCACCACAATAGGCTGCAGACCGACGGCTTTCATTAGCACTACATCGCGCGCAAAGTTGTTCTGCAGGGCTTCGTTTTCCATGGCGTTGCCGCCATATTTAATCACCACGCGCGCCCCGGCGAAGCGCTGAATATACGGCAGCGCCTCGACCAGAATGCGGGCAGTTTGCTCGGCGTGAGCTGTATCCATGATTTGAATCCTCTTCTAGAAAGGAATATCGAGCGAATTATCCACCGCGCTAAGTTGTTCGCGGAAGGTGGTTTTAATACGCTCCAAGGCGGCGGTATCTTTACCTTCGAAACGCGCCACCAGCACCGGCGTGGTGTTGGAGGCTCGCAACAGCCCCCACCCATCCGGATAATCCACGCGAATGCCGTCCAGTGTAGTGGCACTGCCACCAAATTCATTAGCTGCCGCGCAAAGCTTGTCGACCAGCCCAAACTTGGCCGCATCGGTGGTTTCGATATTCAGCTCTGGTGTGGTTAAGCCGGTACGCAGACCCACAAAAACGCCGGCACTATCGCGATTATCCAGCGACAGGATTTCCAGCAAGCGAGCCGCCGCATAGAGGCCATCGTCCACACCAAACCAGCGATCGGCAAAGAATATATGGCCGCTCATTTCACCCGCCAGTGGTGCGCCGGTTTCTTGCAGTTTGTTCTTGATGAAAGAGTGTCCCGTCTTCCACATCAGGGGGCGACCACCAAGGCGACGAATCAACGACGGCAAGGCGCGTGAACACTTCACATCAAAGATGATATCGACACCCGGCGAACGGCTGAGCACGTCTTTGGCAAACAACATCATCAAGCGGTCGGCCCAAATTACTTCGCCTTTATTGGTGACTACGCCTACGCGATCACCATCGCCATCAAAGGCTAAACCGACATCAGCCTTTTCGGCCTCAACAGTACGAATCAAATCGACCAGATTTTCTTCTTTGCTGGGATTGGGGTGATGGTTGGGGAAATGACCATCCACCTCACAGAATAGCTCGGTGACATCACAGCCCAGCTCTCGCAGCAGGCCGGGCGCCATCTTACCAGCAATGCCATTGCCGCAATCGACCACCACTTTCATCTGCCGCGCCAAGACCACGTCCTGGATGATATCGGCCAGATATCGGTCGGTAATATCGCGTTCTTCCAGTGTGCCCGCGCCCTTGGCGAAGTCACCCTGCGCAATGCGTTTGCGCAGGTCTTGAATACGCTCGCCACTGAAGGGTTTGCCATCCAGCACGATTTTCAGTCCATTATAATCGGCCGGGTTATGGCTGCCGGTAATGCACACGCCAGTTTGTGTATCCATAACCTTGGTGGCGTAATACAGCACAGGGGTAGGCACGTCGCCTAGATCAACAACGTCGCGACCGGTGGCTCTTAAGCCGGTGACCAACGCATCGCGCAGCTCGGGGCCAGACAGTCGACCATCGCGAGCCACCAGCACGGTTTGTTGGCCGGCTTCCTCGGCCTCGGTGCCAATGGCACGACCAATCAGCTCAACATATTCCGGGGTAAGGCTGTCGCCCACCACACCGCGAATGTCGTAAGCGCGGAAAATTTCTTCAGGTAAAGCGCGCGCCAAACTGGCCGTCGCGCTTTCGTCTTCTTCAACCAACATGGCCTTATCACTATCGTTTACTAGAATATCGGTAAATTCATCGGGCTTTTCGGGAGCTTTTGATTTCTTTCCGGTCGCACTAGATACGCGTGCTTTCATCAGCCCGGATAACAGGTCGCCTAAAGCGGCCAGGCTTGCCAAACGCACCTGAGCATTGCCCGAACCAGCCCCTTTCGCCAAGCGCTTGGCTTGTTGTGCCAACAGCTCGGCGTCGGCTTTTATGACACGCTGCAATTGACGCATTAATAGCCACAGTAGCAAGGCACTTAACACCACCATGGCCAACGCCACTATCAAGAACAGAGGTTGCTGCATCATGCTGGCATGCAATGGCAAAGCCACGCTGACGATTAGCCCCTTTTCAGTGGTGGCCTGAGCCTGAATACTGCCGTTGTCATTGCCGGTTTGTACCAATGTCAGGCTGCCTTGTTTAACGCTAATGCCGCCACCTGACGGGATGGATCGTCCCACCTGCTTCCAGAGTGCACTTAATGGCCATTCCACCAGCACGCTACCGGCACCGTTTTTACTGAAATACACCATCACCAGCTTGCTGTTTTTGCCCGCCGTCAACAAAACGACTGGTTGTTGTTGGCTGGCGTCGCCCAAGCTGTCACGCAGTAAAAATGACAATTGGCTAATGGCCGCTTGGTCGCCTTTTTTAACTAAAAACACCTGTGCTGGCGTCAGTGCCGCGCTAAGCTGCTGCGCCAGCTGTGACACCCGCTGCCCTTGCGCCAAAGCAGTATTAACTTCTGTGTTATTGGCCAGTGCCTGCGCCCGAGCACGATATTGCGACAGGGTGAAGTCGATAACGGCGGCTTGTTGCTGCACGATATTCACCGCCTGAGATTGGCGGCTTTGGCGCGGCCCCTCGACCAGCAGCAACTGCGCTATCAGTCCCAGCCCTACCAACAACACCACAATAACACCGGCTGCCCAAGGCAATACCTGGCGGCTAACGGTGGCCTGTTTTCCGGTTTTTTTCTTTTTATTGTTTGCCATGCCCAATCCAATATCTGTTCATATCACGGAAATCAATGACGGCCAGAGTGCCCAAAACCGCCCTCACCTCTGTCACTGTCGGTGAATTCTTCTACCTGCTGTAAGGCCACCTGCATGACCGGCACAATCACCAACTGCGCAATGCGCTCCCCCACTTCTATCGTAAAGGGCTGGCTGCCACGATTCCAGCAGGACACCATGAGCTGGCCTTGATAATCGGAATCAATCAGGCCCACCAGATTACCCAGCACAATGCCATGCTTATGGCCTAGCCCCGAGCGCGGCAAAATGTGCCCCGCGTAACCCGGGTCACCAATATGAATCGCCAGGCCGGTGGGCAAGAGTTCGGTGTCGCCGGGCTGCAAGGTTAATGGCTGTTCCAGCATGGCGCGCAGGTCAAGCCCGGCCGAGCCGTCGGTGGCATAGTTAGGCAGCGGAAAATCGCTTCCCAGGCGTTTATCCAACAGTTTGTATTGTAGCTTCATTCTTGTGTTCCGTTATTTGTCATTAAGGTGGGCAGCCACCAGCTCCAACAACTGCCCGGCGATTTGTGGCTTACCTGCTAATGGCAATACCTGGTGGCCATCCGCCCAAATGACGGTGAGGGCATTGTTGTCGCTATTGAAACCCACATCACTACGCGATACATCATTGGTGGCAATCATATCGAGCTTCTTCTTCTCCAGCTTACCTTTGGCATAGGCCACCACGTCTTGGGTCTCGGCGGCAAAGCCTACTGTAAAGGGACGCTTGGTGTGATGGGCGACGTCGTGCACGATATCGGGGTTTTTCACTAGAGTGACATTTAAGGTATCACTGGATTTTTTGATTTTGTGGTCGGCAGTTTCTGCTGGCCGGTAATCGGCCACGGCAGCAGTGGCCACAAAAACATCACACCCGCTTTCCACCACCTGCAAACTGGCTTGATGCATGTCGCATGCGCTTACCACATCAATGCGGTTAACACCGGCGGGCGTCGGTAAATTCACCGGCCCCGCAATAAGGGTGACACGGGCACCGGCTTCCACCGCCGCGCGGGCAAGGGCAAACCCCATCTTACCGGAACTGCGGTTGGTCAGGTAACGCACCGGGTCCAGCGCCTCGCGGGTGGGGCCGGCCGTAATTGCCACATGCTTGCCGGTGAGCAGGCGGGTTTCAAATTGATTGGCCGCCAAGTCCACCAGCTCTTCCGGTTCCAGCATGCGGCCGGCACCCACTTCGCCACAGGCTTGCCCGCCTTCGCCGGGGCCAAACAGCGTAACGCCTTCACCTTCCAGCAAGAGACGGTTTTTCTGGGTGGTGGCATCATCCCACATCAGGCGGTTCATGGCCGGTGCCAACGCAATGGGGGCAGCTGTAGCCAGGCAAAGGGTGGTTAACAAGTCATTGCCATGACCATGCGCCAATCGCGCCATGAAGTCCGCTGTGGCCGGTGCCACCAGTACCAAATCCGCCCAACGCGCCAGCTCGATATGCCCCATAGCGGCTTCGGCTTCCGGGTCCAGTAAACTGGTATGCACCGGATTGCCCGACAAGGCCTGCAGCGTAAGCGGTGTGATAAATTCCTGTGCGGCAGGCGTCATGACCACCTGCACTTCAGCGCCGGCATCACGCAGGCGACGCACCAAAATGGCACTTTTGTAAGCGGCAATGCCGCCAGTCACGCCCAGCAGGATGCGTTTATTGACCAGTCGTTCCCGTAACATGATGAAATCGCTATAATGGTTGAGGTGCAAAGACTAGCATTTTGCAGCCAGGAAGCGTAGTTGCCACTCACTTTTTCAGGGACGAAAAAGTACAATTCAAGGACGAATAATGACCATTAACGACTGGCCGGAAGCCGAGCGCCCACGAGAAAAACTCTTGGCGCGAGGCGCCAAAAGCCTCAGCGACGCCGAACTCTTAGCGCTCTTTTTACGCATTGGCACGCGCGGTAAAACAGCCGTGGATTTGGGGCGTGATTTACTCATTCACTTTGGCGGCTTGCGCCAACTCATGGAAGCCACCCCGCAGCAAATCGCCGAACTCCATGGCATGGGGCTAGCACGCGCCACCCAGCTGGCCGCCATTCTGGAATTGGGGCAACGCTATTTGGCCTCCGGCTTGCAACGCCAGCGAGCCTTAACCGATGCCACCCAGGCCGGACACTACATCAAAGCGCGCCTGCGCGCTTACCCCCATGAGGTCTTTGCTTGCCTCTACTTAGATAATCGCCACCAAGTGTTAGCTTTCGAAGAGTTATTTCGCGGCACTATCGATGCCGCCGCCGTTTACCCCCGTGAAGTGGTCAAACGCGCCCTGCACCATAATGCCGCTGCCGTCATCCTGGCGCATAACCATCCCAGTGGCGTAGCCGAGCCCTCCCAGGCCGACCGGCATATTACCGACGAAATCAAGAAGGCGCTCGCCCTGCTGGACATTCGTGTGCTGGACCATTTGGTCATTGGCGACAACGAGTGGACGTCGCTGGCGCAGCGTGGCTGGATATGAGGACACATAGACAGACCTCAAAGACCAAGGCTGTCGCCGGCAAATAGAATAAGCTGTTGGTAGTGTTTTTCGCGGATTATGGCGGTAATGCGTTCCCTATCCAAATTGAGATAATCGTGCACTAAGGCGTTACGCATGCCAATCACCTTATTCCAGGGGATATCGGTTTTGTCCAGTCCCAGCCCACGCAACTTCTCGAACGCACGTCTGGCATCACTTGGCACTTGTTGGCCACGCGATTTCAACAGCTGTTTGGCAATACCAATGCAGGCCTCAACCAATAGCTGAAGATTGCGTTCAGTGGCACGATAGACTAGCGCATTAACGGCCTCACCTTCTGCCAAGAGGGTATAAATCTCGTCAAGATTTTCTTGTAGCTCGGCCAGCTTCTCTTGCATCATAAGACGGTAGGCATCAGCCAAAGCGGAACGCGCTGACATGATTTCATCGACTGGCATAAGGTAACCTGTCACTGTTTTCTACAGCATAGCGCCATCGCTACCTTTCTGCTATCTAACGCTTATTTTATGTGTGCGAGGATGCCGTCCAGCTCATCCAGCGAGCTGTAGCTGATAACCAGCTTGCCTTTGCCGCCTTTGCCTTGATTGAGTTTGACTTGGGCACCCAAGCGGTCGGACAGGTCGTTGACCAATTTGCGGATGTTGGGGTCTTCGCGGGGTGGTTCGGGCTTTTTCTTGGGCTTGTTGTGATAGTCGCGCACTAACGCTTCGGCTTGGCGCACCGATAAGCCACGGGCGACTACCTGGCGGGCGGCGTCGATTTGGGCATCGCCTTCCAGTGCTAACAAGGCGCGAGCGTGCCCCATTTCCAAATCGCCATGTTCAACCAAGGTTTTAACGTCTGCTTCCAGTGTCATCAAACGCAAGAGGTTGGTAACGGTGGTGCGCGACTTGCCCACGGCTTCGGCCACGGCTTTGTGGGTCAGCTCAAACTCTTCTTTTAAGCGAGCCAACGCCATGGCTTCTTCCATGGGGTTGAGGTCTTCACGCTGTAGGTTTTCAATGAGTGCCATGGCGATGGCATCGTCATCGGCGACTTCCCGCACTACGGCAGGAATGGTGTCCAGCTGGGCCAGTTGAGCCGCGCGCCAACGGCGTTCACCGGCGATAATTTCGTATTGCTGTTCGCCAATGGGGCGCACGACGATGGGCTGCATCACGCCTTGGGCGCGAATGGAATCGGCCAACTCTTCCAAGGCATCGGGCGACATGTCACGGCGAGGTTGATAACGCCCCCGTTGTAGCCATTCGATTGGCAGGTGGCGCAGCTCGCCATCGACTGGTGCGGCTTCACTTTTATCGGCGGTTTCGTTGACGGCCACTTGGTCTGCCGCTGAGGGAGCACTAATAAGGGCGTCTAGGCCACGTCCCAATTTTTTTCGTTTTGCCATGGTGTTCTCTCTTTAGCTGGCGGCTTTGGCTTGGGCTTCGTCGCGTCGCAGGAGTTCACCTGCCAGCGCCAAATAACTGACGGCACCGCGTGATTTCGGGTCATAATGAATGACGGGTGCGCCATGGCTGGGTGCCTCGGCCAAACGCACATTGCGCGGAATGATGGTGCGAAACACCTTATCGCCAAAGTGGTTAATCAGCTGGCTGGATACATCATTGGCCAGGCCATTGCGCTGGTCGTGCATGGTACGCAAGAGGCCGGCGATGTGCAGCTTAGGGTTGAGCACCTTGGCGATTTTATCAACTGTGCCCATTAGCGCAGTGAGCCCTTCCAGCGCATAATATTCACACTGAATCGGCACGATAACAGCATCGGCGGCGGTTAACGCATTAACCGTGAGCATGTTCAACGAGGGCGGGCAGTCGATTAAGACGTAATCATAATTTTGCTTAACGCGTGACAGGGCGTTACGCAGACGGAACTCTTTGCTGGGTAGCTCGAGCATTTGCACTTCGGCGGCGGTGAGGTCGTCATTGGCCGGCAAGAGGTCAAACCCGGCCGATTCCGGCGTGGACACGACCACGTCTTCGGTAGGGGTGTTATCGACTAACACATCGTAAATGCTGGCCTCCACTTCACGCTTGTCGACGCCCGAACCCGAGGTGGCATTACCTTGCGGGTCAATATCGACCAGCAGTACCTTTTTGCGAGTCGCTACCAACGATGCCGCCAAATTGACGCTACTGGTGGTTTTACCCACTCCCCCTTTTTGATTGGCAAGCGCAATAATGCGTGTCACGGTTATTCTCCTGAATCGGCGGCCTCGATGACCCACAGCTGCCGGCTTTCTTGTAAATAGGGCACATTCAACGGATGCACCTGTCGTTGCCAACCCGGGGTTGGCTTGGCGTCTTCGTCGGTGGCTTTCATGGCCAAAACCCGACCGTTAGGCGCGAGTAGATGTCCGCAAAGTTGCAGGATATCCGGCAAGGATGCAAACGCCCGGCAACAAAGTTGCGGAAAGCTTCCACCATACTGTTCTACCCGTTGTTGCACAACTTGGACATTATCCAGTGCCAATTCCAATGCGGCCTGACGCACAAAACGGGTTTTCTTGCCATTGCTGTCGAGCAACGTAAATGCCTGCTCTGGTCGACAAATGGCAAAAATAATGCCGGGAATGCCCGCACCTGTGCCGATATCCAGTAGGGGGACATCTTCGACAAAGGGCAATACAGCTAGCGAATCCAACAGGTGGCGAATGACCATATCCGGCTCATTGCGCACCGCCGTTAGATTGTAGGCACGATTCCATTTGGCAAGCAATGCCACATAATCCAACAATTGCGCTTGTTGGTGCTCACTTACATCCAGGCCCAACTGTTTGATGCCCGCAGCCAATAGCGCCTGATTCGACTGCGCCATCAAACGGCTCGCTTACGGCGTTTTTTCAGGTGGATTAGCAGCAAGGATACGGCTGCCGGTGTGACACCGGAAATGCGACCCGCCTGCCCCAGTGTGGCCGGACGCACGCTTTCCAATTTCTGCCGTACTTCATTGGACAGACCGCTGATTTGGCTATAGTCCAAGTCGTCCGGCAATTTTTGTGCTTCGTTTTCACGCAGCTTGACCACCTCGGCTTTTTGCCGGGCAATATAACCGTCGTATTTTGCAGCCACCATCATCTGCTCGACCACGTCATCGGCCGCCAAAGGCAAATCCAGCGCTGTTAGCAAATCGCGGTATTCCACCTGCGGGCGTTTCAGTAAATCAAACAGGTTGTATTCGTGTGATAGCGGTTTATCCAGCAAAGGCTCTATGGCCTTGGCGTTATCACTGCCTGCCCTCACCCAGGTGGTTTGCAAACGTTCACGGTCGGCCTGCATGCCGTCGCGCTTGGCGTTTAACGCCGCCCAGCGAACATCATCCACCAGCCCCAGTTGGCGGCCTTTTTCGGTGAGACGCAAATCGGCATTGTCTTCGCGTAACAGCAAACGGTATTCGGCACGGCTGGTAAACATGCGATAGGGTTCGCGGGTGCCCAGGGTAATCAAATCATCCACCAGCACGCCAATGTAAGACTCGTCGCGGCGCAGTGTCAGCGCCTCTTCACCACGGCCATATTGCACGGCATTTATGCCGGCCAATAATCCCTGTGCGCCGGCTTCCTCGTAACCAGTGGTGCCGTTGATTTGACCGGCAAAAAAGAGCCCCGGCATTAGCTTGGTTTCCAGGCTAGGTCTTAAGTCTTGCGGGTTGAAATAATCATACTCGATGGCATAACCCGGCCGCGTGATATGGGCGTTTTCGAAGCCTTTCATGGAATGCACGAAATCCAGCTGCACATCGAACGGCAGACTGGTGGAAATGCCATTGGGATACAGCTCGTGGGTATTCAGCCCTTCCGGCTCCACAAAAATCTGGTGGCTGGTGCGGTCCGGGTAACGATTGACCTTGTCTTCGATAGACGGGCAATAACGCGGTCCGGTGCCATCGATGACGCCGGTGAACATGGGACTGCGGTCGAAGCCACTGCGAATGATATCGTGGGTGCGCTCATTGGTGGTGGTGACGTGGCAACACACCTGACGGGGATGCTGCGATGTCTCACCCAGATAACTCATAACCGGCAAAGGGTCATCGCCCCACTGCTCTTCCATGATGGAATAATCCACCGTGCGCCCGTCAATGCGCGGTGGTGTGCCGGTTTTTAAACGCTCGACACGAAACGGCAACTCGCGCAGGCGTTGTGCCAAACGGTTACTGGGCTTGTCGCCCATGCGGCCACCTTGGCTATTGTTCATGCCGACGTGAATGACGCCGCCCAAAAAGGTGCCGGTACACATGACGACCGCATTGGCACGAAAAGTCACGCCCATGCTGGTTTCGGCACCCACGCAGCGCCCTTGTTCCACCAACAAATCCACTACCGGTTGTTGAAACAAGGTCAGATTTGGTTGATATTCAATAGTATGGCGGATGGCTTGACGGTATAAGCTACGGTCGGCCTGGGCACGTGTGGCGCGCACCGCCGGTCCTTTGCGGGCATTTAGCGTACGAAATTGGATGCCGGCCCGGTCGATAGCTTGTGCCATAATGCCGCCCAGGGCATCGATTTCTTTGACCAGGTGGCTTTTGCCAATGCCGCCTATGGCCGGGTTGCAGCTCATGGCGCCCAAGGTTTCGACGTTGTGCGTCAATAGCAGGGTGTCCGCACCCATACGCGCTGCGGCCAGCGCCGCTTCGGTGCCGGCATGACCGCCGCCCACTACAATAACGTCGAAATGCTTTTTGAATTCCATGCTGTGCAACCGCAATTCTGTACAAAAAATGGGCGACAAGTATAAAGCATTACACGGCTGTTTTATACTGATTTCGTTGCGTGTCCCGTGTGGTTAATGCCCCATTAATAACCAACCTAGGCGTGTTTTTTTGAGGATTTCTTGTGGGATTTGTTGATATCTGGCTTTTGGTCGGTGCCGCCGTCCTCTTTATTGGCCTCTGGTTTGGCAACCTCAGCATGCGCTTTGGCGTGCCTTCGCTGTTAATCTTTTTATTGGTTGGCATGGTAGCCGGCCACACCCAAGGCACCGGCATCCATTTTGACAACCTGCAGGTGGGTTATCTGGTCAGTAATCTGGCCCTAGCCATTATCTTGATGGACGGTGGACTGCGCACCCGGCTGGATACCTTTCGTACCGGCTTTCGACCGGCTTTATCGCTTGCCACCGTCGGCGTGTTGATGACCAGTTCACTCGTTGGCGGCTTTATCACCTGGCTGCTAGGCATCGACTGGCGTATTGGCCTGTTGCTGGGTGCCATTATTGGCTCCACCGATGCGGCCGCTGTGTTTAGCGTGTTACGCAGCTCTGGCGTACAGCTCAACGAGCGCGTCTCCAGCACGGTGGAAATCGAATCGGGACTCAATGACCCCATGGCGGTTTTCCTCACGCTCACGGTCATCGAATTTCTCACGCATCCCAATTTAACCTTTGGCCTCGATACGCTGGGCTTGCCGGTGCAAGCCTTTGGCATCGGCTTAGTTCTCGGCCTAGCCTTGGGCTTTTTACTCGCCGCCCTCATTCGTTTTTTACATGCCAACGAAGGCCTACACGCACTTTTACTCTGTGCGGGCGGCACGATGATTTTTGCGCTGACCAACTTGGCTCACGGCTCAGGTTTTTTGGCGGTTTACATGGCAGGGCTGGTGGTCGGTAACCGCCATGGCGGTATCAGTGATAACGTACTGCGCAACATGGACGCCTTCGGCTGGTTGGCGCAATCCTGCATGTTCCTGCTACTGGGGCTGTTGGTAAACCCGGACGGACTGATTGATATTGTGCCTCAGGCACTACTTATTGCCCTTTTCTTGATGCTCATCGCCCGCCCATTGGCAACAATCTTGGCCTTGTTGCCAATGAACTTTTCGCTACCGGAACAATTCTTTATTGCTTGGAGCGGCTTGCGTGGTGCCGTACCGATTGTGCTGGCCATGTTCCCCCTCTTGGCCGGCATCGAACACGCCACCTTATTATTTAACGTCGCCTTTGTGGTGGTGTTGGCGTCGTTGTTAATTCAGGGCGTCAGCATGCCCTGGCTGGCCAATCTGCTGCATATTTCTCTGCCAGCACCACCCGACCCACTGCAGGTGACCTCTTTTGCCGGTAGCCATAACCTCTATATGATGCAATTTGCCGTAGAAAAAGGCGCCCGCGCCTGCGGCATGCCGGTGACCCAACTCTGTAGCGACCGCACCAGCCCGCTAGTGGTTAGCCGCCAGGATGACAACTTACCGATTACCGACGACTTAAAAGTGGAAGAAGGTGACCGCATTACTTGGCTGGGTCCGATTTCCGCCAAGGCGCTTCTCGCTGACCTTTGTCAGACCATCACCCCCTCTATTAAACGCTTTTACGGCGATTTTACGGTGCTGGGCGACGCCCTGGTGGGCGACTTGGTACAGGTTTATCCCATCGACAATTTGTCTGACGAAACGGCACAAATGACGCTCGATGCCTATTTTCGTCAACAAGTGAAAGGCCGCCCGGTGGTAGGCGATATCGTCTGGTTGGGCAAGCTGCGTTTACGCGTTCGCAGCCTTGATGAAGGCTATGTGCAGCAGGTGGGTATTCGCCTTCCCCGCCAATAATTACTCGCTGTAGCGCAATGAGGCGCCGTTGATTCGGCCATGGCTGCTTTCTGTTGCTTTCGGTATAAATGCCGCCGTCTTTATTACTAGCGTTTCCCTATTCGAGGGATGTCGCCCTGATTTTATTGAGGTAACCATGCCGGAATATAAAGCTCCTTTAAATGACATGCGCTTCTTGCTTAACGAAGTGTTTGATTATGAATCCCACTACAAAAAGCTGGCCAATGGCGAAGATGCCACTCCCGATATGGTCGATGCCATTCTCGGTGAAATGGCCAAGCTGTGTGAAAACACCATTGCCCCGCTTTACCAAAGTGGCGACGAAGAAGGCTGCCATTTCGAAGACGGCAAGGTCACCCTGCCCAAAGGCTTTAAAGAAGCCTACAACGAATATATCGCCGGTGGTTGGCAAGGGCTATCCCACCCTGCCGAATACAACGGCCAAGGCCTGCCCATGTCACTGGGTTTGTTCAAGCAGGAAATGATGGGCACCGCCAACTGGTCATTTGCCATGTACCCCGGCCTGTCTCTGGGCGCCATGAACACCATCATGATGCACGGCGATGACGAACAGAAAAACACCTACCTGCCGCCGCTCACCGAAGGCACCTGGGGCGGTACCATGTGTCTCACCGAGCCGCAATGTGGTACCGATTTGGGTCAGGTGAAAACCAAAGCAGCCGACAACGGCGACGGCTCTTATGCCATCACCGGCACCAAGATTTTCATTTCATCCGGCGAACACGACCTCACCGAAAACATTGTTCACATCGTATTGGCGCGTCTGCCCGATGCGCCCAAAGGTACCAAAGGTATTTCGCTGTTTATCGTGCCGAAACATTTGCCGGGCAAAATCGGTGAAGACAATGGCGTCGCTTGTGGTTCCATCGAACACAAGATGGGCATCATGGGCAGCGCCACCTGCGTAATGAACTTCGATAACGCCAAAGGCTTTTTGATTGGCCCGCCGAACAAAGGGCTCGAGTGCATGTTCACCTTTATGAACTCCGCCCGTATCGGCACCGCTACTCAAGGTGTTTGTCATGCCGAGCGTTCTTACCAAGGCGCTTTGGCCTATGCCAAAGAACGTCGTTCCATGCGTGCTTTGTCTGGTAAAAAAGAGCCGGACCAAATTGCCGACGCCCTGATTCACCATGGTGACGTGCGCCGTATGCTGCTGACGCAAAAAGCCGTCACCGAAGGCGGCCGCGCGATGCTGTATTTCGCGGCCAAGTATGCCGACAAGATGATTTCCGGTCTGCTTGAAGACGACATGGAAAAATACGATTACTGGGATGGCGAATTGGGCTTCCTGACGCCTATCCTGAAAGGCTTCCTCACCGAGAAAGGCCTGGAATGCGCCAACTTGGGCATGCAAGTTTTTGGTGGCCACGGC
>CAYVZZ010000020.1:0-25247 GCA_964456185.1 uncultured Alcanivoracaceae bacterium | reverse complement strand
CTGCTTTATGCCTCGCCCTACGGGGCTTTCATAAAATCCATCTGGTCTGCGTTGCGGTCACTGCGGCACTGGAAACCGCACTAAAAACAATAGGCACAATCAGAGCCATGGCCACCAAAACCAACATGGTATACTCGCCATCGACCATGGCCACTACGGCCAATGTACGCATTGCAAAAAGACCTAAGATCAATTCAAAAGCGTCCTTGATAACAATAATATGTACCGTCATGATGTATCCTTAAAAAAAACCGTTTGTTAACGTGTGTTCACGCGTGTGTAAGTCGATTCTATTTATAAACACACGTACACAATTAATTTTTTGGTAGGGGCTCTATTTTGCCAGCACGCCATGTTTTGCTGATTTTTGGTGGATCCTTGGATTTCACCCTTGCGCTGTCACGTCAGGCCGCCGCTCATAATTGGTGCGTTGCCCGAGTCTGTTCTGATGCCAGCCAAAAGCGCCCATGGCTTGATACTCTTGCCGACCTAGACTGTGAACGCATGTTCATACACAGTGAATTAACCAGTGAAAACCAATACCGACAGACCCTGACTCGCGTTCAGCGTCGCTGGGGTCAGGTAGACACTGTCATCAATCTTGCCGACCAGCCCTGTGCGGGGTTGTTTGAAACCAGCAGCGATGCCGACTGGCAGTGGGCTTTTGAGCGCAATCTCTTGTCTGTCAAACATGGCTGCAAAGCCGCGGTGAGCATGATGAAACAGCAGGGATATGGTCACCTGCTTAATATAACGACACAGGCCGCGCGACTACCGCAACCCAATATTGCGTTGACATCCGCGTTGCAAGCCGCTGTGGTGGCTTTATCGGAATCGATACAAGCCGAGCTGGCACCTTTGGATATCCGAGTGCAGCTAGCCTGTGTGGATTTCTTTCCCGCTTTCATTAATGGCGAGCCTCGCGCTTTAACTCCGCTAGACGGGGCGCGCTTCAAACGGCTAATGAATAAGTCGATGAGTAGCGATGCGGTGGCCAAGTCGATATTTCGGGGAATGCGCGGTAAAGGCTTCCTTATTCTTACTCACAAGGAAGGGCGCAATTTGTGGCGGCGCTATCGACTGCGCTATGCCGCCTGGTTAGCACGCGGCCAAGAGATAGCCGCTCGCTTGCGACCGGAAAATCGGTTTATTCGCCCTAAAAAGAAGTAAGCACTAGTCTGCTGCTTGCAGATTGGCCAGGGTGGCTTGATGGTCTTCTTCCAGGATACGCAATATCTGTGGTCGGGCTTTTTCCAGCATCTTCTTGCCAACCAACGGCAAATGGCTGGTTACTTTTAGGCGCACTTGTTTTTCACAGTTATCGCCCTGCCCGTTAATGACAATGCGACCTTCAATACGCAGCGGGATTTTTTCCATCCAAATCTGACAAGCTGCCCGGGCGCTATTCGCGTCATCATCAAGTTGCCACACAAAATCGCTATATAGTGGCATTTCGGGTTTTACAAAGCGGCGTAAAAACGCGGGCAGTTTATCTGCTTTCACAGGCAGCCATTTGCATACGCGCAGGTGCAACCCGTTAGGTGATTCTTCCCAAACATCAAAAGACGCCATCGCGTCATCGCCGTCCATGTGATATCGATGACGATAAAACGTTTTATCCGTGAGAAGAGAAATAAGTGTGCTAGCCGGAACGGCGTAGCGGTAGTGTTCTTCCAGCGTCATTTCTCGGTCGTGTCGTCCAGTAGGTTAAGCAGTGGGGTTAGTCGGCGGCGCAGCATAGGTAACGCAGCCTCAACTGTTTTGCGATCACCACGAGCGAGCGCCTGCAGCGCTTCGTCCACTGACATGTCTTGATTGGGCGATGTAGCTTCAACAGGCGGCTCCGGTTCAGAAGGCAGAAGGCTGCCATCGCCTTGGCGCAAGGCAGTGTCCGATAGCACACGGCGCCCTTTGGCTTTTTTCAGCGCCTTCATGATAATGTCCATCTCGTCGAGCACACTGCGAACGGTTTGCCCCGGATGCGCAACGGGCGACGCCAAGCCAATAATTGACTGTAAGCTTGTGGTATCGTCTCCGGCGCGTACCACGATACGATCAAGCTGCTGTTGAAGGCGCTCGGCCAGTTGCCGCCCACCTTGGCTATCGGCACAAGACAGCAAAATCACAAAGCGTGCCAAGCCCACTCGGGCGGCCGTATCTTCTTTGCGTATCAGTTTTTGAATGATTTCAGCAACGCGCTTCAGCAAGGTTTCCGCTTGCTGCCGTCCAAACTTAATGAACAGCCCATTGTAATTTTTGATGCGCAATTCCATAAGGGTAAGCTGATGCCCATGGCGCTGTGAAAACGCCAGCTCTTGGCGCAACCGCGTATCCAGGAAGCGGCTATTCCCCAGCCCGGTTACGCTGTCTAGTGTTGTTTGAGCGGCCAAGCGCTTACGTTCGCGCTGATAATTGGCATGCGCTGTGGCGCGAGCCGTAATATCAGTGCTGTTAAATGGCTTGGTAATGAAGTCGGTTGCGCCGCATTCCAGCGCTTTTTCTCGTGCTTCATCATTGCTCTCGGCCCCGGTGACAATAATCACCGGCATAGCAGCTATACCCGCATCTTCACTCTCGCGGATTTTGGCAAGCAATTCGTAGCCATCCATATTGGGCATGGACAAATCGCTGAACACCACTTGGATGCTTTCATCCTGGGTAAGCTTTTCCCAGCCTTCTACACCATCTTCTGCCACAACCACATCAAATTGGCCGCTGAGCATTTTCTTACCTGCCATTCGCATTACACGCGAATCATCGACCATTAAAAGCCGAGGTTTATTATCCGGCATCAGACTGCTCCCTCTCGGCTTGGTCAAAATTAAACGGCATATAATCTTCATCGCTCGGTTCGCGGCCACGCACATAATGATATAAGCGCGACTGGCGGCGGCAATAATCCCCCCGGGAGATACCAGCCAGATAATGTTGGTTGAGCAGGTGCCCCGGGCGTTTGGGAATGCAGAAAACCGTGCCTTCAGTGTTATCCAGATGAGACAGCACGCCGATTTCGGCGAAATAATCACGGCCGTTAGCGAAATGCTCCACATAGGGCACGGGGTGGCCTGCTTCATCGCTTAGTGTGACGTCAACTTCCAGACTGTCTGCCATGCCACCAATGCAGTACAGCTCAAGCTTTTTGACCAGCGGGCGGGTCGCTTCATTGCGCAGTAATTTGCGCACGATGTAGCTTGCCACGATGGTGCCCTGAGAATGACAAACCAACACGACGCGTTCGTTTTCTTCTAATGCTTGCTGCACCACATAGGTGGCTGGTCGCGAGAGCTCGCCGTCTTTTCGCAGGGTGCGCGCCGTAACCGAAGTAGCAATGTCTCGCCAAATGCTCCAAGTCGGCAGGTGAAGCAAATGAATGGGACGCCGAAATACGCGGGCTAATTCGGAGGCATTCAAAGTGGCGGTGGGCGCGGGTGAGGCCAAGCCATTGATAAAAAACCAACGACTGTTTCGATCTTCCCGGGTGGTGCGCGGTGGGTAGCAAACTACTGTTCCCAGACTGGAAGATGCACGTTGTGATGGCAAAAGGACTTGGGTTAAGGCAGCAATAGCTTCACTGGCGGAATTGTAATTGCGCCAGTTTAATTCCGACTTAACTGCTGGCTCACCATTAAAAGGGCTGTTAACAAGGTGACGAAGATCCGCCAAATAAGAAAGGCTCAGAAAAGCATCCCGCCGTATCGCCGTGCGGTTATCCACTAGCTGACGCACTAATTTTCGTGCTGTTCCTGACATATAAAAGCCCCAATTAAACTGCCAATCAGATTAGCAGTTGCAGCATCTAAGTCAAAGAGCTTACAGGCCGGTCACAACCAATCATATGTCTTTATCATACTGCAATTACCGCAATAAAGGGCTTTGCAGACAAATCAATGCAGTAAGCCGATCACCGAATGGCGTAAAATGCTCATGCTTTTTGCGTAGGGCAACACGCGATTATCGGGCGTGCCGTTTAAAAGCACGGCGAATGCCAGCCATTCCCCCTGCCGATTACGCGCATAACCGGCAATGGCGTACACCGTATATGGCTCATTCAACGAGCCCGATTTCACCATCACCTGCGTTTGCCAAGCCGGATTGCGGCCACGCAAAATACCTAGCACGCTGTATTCCGGCACCGTTAATGCCCCCACAAAAGCCGGAAAAATGGCGGGTTGGTAATACACCTGCTGTAACAACGCCACTATGTCGTGTGCCGATAACCGGCTAGCAGTGGTCAGCCCGCTGCCACTGGCGAGCTCCGCGGGCACTTTGCCGCTATCAAGATGATAAGGAAGCAGCATGTTTTGCGTTAAATTCTGCAGCTTGTCGGCGGCAGCCGATAGTGTCAAAGGCGATGTATTATCGGCTGCCAACAGATCAAGCGTCAGCACATCGGCCATGTAATTATTGCTGTAGTTGAGCATGCGTTTGACCAGCACCGCCAATGGCAACCCACAGGTTGTTGCCAGGGTGGCGCCTGCTTGTGGCTCATAGGTGACCTTCACCTTCCCTTGCAACGCGATGCCCGCCATAGCCAGCTGGGCGGCCAGCAAGCGCCCAGCCTGTTTGGCAGGCTTACCGGCAGACACGTAGAGTTTGGCAGGCTGGTGATGCAGACCAATATGACCGGACACAATCAGTCGGTCACCCTGTTCATCCGTTACCCGCTTTAGCGACAAGCGTTTTCCCTGTTCGACCGTTTTTACATGCGATTCCAGTCGCACCCCTTGAACTGGCAAGGGACAGGTAGCAACCTCGGCAATCTCGCCCTTGTTGTCGGCCGGAGTGACTGCCACACACCAGCTGGCATAATTCACCCCCATGGAAGTTAGCCCGGCATCATAGGCATGACGAGATGCATGACGAGCCTGGCAGCGATCGATGGTAAGACAAGGCAACTGACCAAACCAAGAGGCATCCACCAGCAAATCGCCTGCTATCTGCTGAACACCAGCCGCCTTCAACTGCGCGACCAACGGCCAAAGCTGGCCAGTTGTTAAACCAGGATCGCCCTTACCCACCAAGATCAAATCACCTTTTAGCACACCTTTTTGCAGCGGTGCAGCGGATAAAAGCCGGGTTTTAAAGCGCTTGTCGCTGCCCCAGTGATTTAAAGCGACTGCTGCGGTGAACAGCTTGCTTAAGGAAGCAGGAATAAGTCGGGTGTCAGGCTGAAAATGCGCAATAACCTGGCCATCTTCTAGATTAACGGCCAAGGCGGACACCGCCACATCTTGGCGGCTCCACTGTTTTAGTGCATCAAAAGACGCCGCCTGCACGATGGCAGGCGAACAAAGAAGACATAACAGAAAAAAATGCGAGACAAAGCGCACGAGGCTCACTCCTATAAAAAGGAAACAAGGAATCCCGTTTATTTATGAGCTGGCGACAAAACGTCCGGGTTATCATCCGCCGAAGAAGAATCGACCATAGCAACCTGCTGGCCTGGCACCGCTTGCTTACCTTCCAACATAGCAACCAAAGGCTGAATGGAACGTTTGAATGCCGGCATCAACTTCTTCGGTAAGGGGTCGTTATCTGGCAGGTCTACTTTAAGCGGCGGATAAGGCTTGCCGTGGATGCGAATCTCATAGTGCAAATGGGGGCCGGTCGCCACACCCGACTCACCTACATACCCAATAATCTGCCCCTGATGCACTTTATCCCCTTCGCTCAGGCCATTGGCATAACGCGACATGTGAGCATAGCGAGTTGAATAGGCACCAACATTGTTCAGCTCAACCACGCGACCATAACCGCTGACCCAGCCAACATATTTCACTCTGCCATCGGCGGCGGCATGAATGGGCGTGCCCATAGGCGCAGCCAAATCAACGCCTTCGTGTGGACGCCAAATATGTAGCTTAGGATGGTAACGATTGTAACTAAAAGAAGAACTAACACGCGTGTAATTAAGTGGCGTACGCAAAATAGAGGGTTCTATCGACTTACCATCAGCAGTGTAATAATTATAGCCACCATGGCCATCACCGAAACGATAAACAGTACGCGTTTTCCCCCTATTAATCAGACTAGCGGCTTGAATGTGACCGACACCCACCCGATCACCATCGTGCATTAAGCCGGTATATACCACGGCAAACTTAGCACCAGGTCGCATGTCGCGATTGAAATCCACTTTCCAATGGAAAATGCTAATGAAATCGCCCACCGTTTGAGACGGAATACCAGCCGAGCGCATACTGCTCGACAAAGGACCGCTTACACTGCCACGCTTCACGAAACGTTCTTTAACGGGCTGCACTTTCTTGATATTTGTTGTCCACGCCGTTTCACCGCGTTTCACCGTTAATGTAGACAGCTTATCCAGGTCTAGGCTAACCGCCAGCAACTCACCTTCAGGTGACTCGCGGAATCGCAAATGATCACCAGGACGCAACCGCGTCAGTGCGGCCGTTTGAGCACCTGCTTGCATCACGTCATGCAATAGGGATGCACCGTAACCAGCCTCACTAAAAATGCCGGACAAGGTATCGCCCGATGCCACGGTATAGGTGTGCCAACTCGGTTTTGGCTCTGGCTTCACCTCGGCAGCTACCGTCTTCACGATTGACTGAACAGCGGTAGCCGGCGCGGCCGACAGCGTATCGGCGGACATCGCTGTCGATGAAGGGGCGGGATCCGTTGAAGATGCCAGCTGTGTTGCTGATGACGCCGGCAAGTCACCAGATGGTGCCGCAAGCCAATAGGCCAAGGCAACAGCTGGCGCTAACATCACGAGCAGTACGGCATGAATACGTAACTTAGCGGGTACTCGCTCAAGCAAACGCTGCCCCAACACGGTCAGTTGACCGGCCAGCTTGCTCACGAACAAAACCGCTTTAGATTGTGGCGCCTTCACAAACAGGTCGCCTTAAAACAAACAAGATAAGAAAAAGACATACTTGTGTTCTTTATTTGAAGTACGGGATTACTATAACGACATATCTGCATGAAAAATAGGCTATCAAGGCCATTCATACAAATTGATACAAATCCCGGATACGTTTGTCACTTAGATAAATCGGTGATCAACCCTCAATGGATTGATTCCAACGATACAGAATATCCGCCAATAAATAGGCCTGCTCATGTAAAGACGCTAACTCGTCCTCGCTGTCTCGAACACCGGAAAATAACGGCATCTTTAGCATTTCAGACACCAGCGGATGATGTGGATGCTGAACACGATTCATCTCCAACGCCCAACGAATATGGTGCACCACCATGTGATAAAAAGTCAGCTTGGTCGCGAGCGTAAAACGCTGGCTGTCATGAATATTTTCAAACAAGCCTGGCTCTAGCCGCGCTAAAAGCACTTCTTTGCAATCATCTGGCACCGTCAAGGTGGCGGTACGAGGTGATTCACGGAGCATAGCGAGCACACCAAACAATTCGCCAGCGGACGTATGATACAGGGGTTTTCCCGCTGTGTCCGCCCCTGTGACCTCAAGACGGCCACGAAGCAGAAAATACAAGCCGCGATCCGACTCACCCTGCTTAATAATCACCTCGCCGGCCTCGGCGCGGTGTAAACTCAAACGCGTCATCAATTGTTGAAACTGCTGTTCGTCTTGTCTTAATACTTGATTAAAAAAAGGCACACCAGATAAAAGACGCTGAACGCGATCTTGTGGGTAATCGTTCTCGTCAACAGCTTGCACAAGGGTCTCCAGTTTGGCGCTTTATTAGAATTGAATTTGGCCTATATTACGCAAATTTTCTGACGTTGAACAACTTATTAAGTTTCCTCTTATCAAGCGGCATTTTTTCCGTTATTATCGACAACAACTGTACTTATGGACAGTAGTTATGCTGACACAACTTTCTATTCGACACTTTGCAACAGTTGACTATATTGAGCTCGACCCACAAGCCGGCTTAACTGGTATAACCGGCGAAACCGGTGCGGGTAAATCCGTTTTGATTGATGCTCTGGCACTCGCCTTGGGACGTCGCGGCAATAGCGACCTCGTTCGCACAGACTGTAAAAGAGCCGAGTTTACCGCCAACTTTTCCATCGCCAACAACCCGGAAGCGCAACAATGGTTGGCAGCAAACGAGCTGGATGACGACGATAACAACTGCCAACTCAGACGCACCATTAGCGCCGATGGTCGTTCGCGTGCCTGGATCAACGGCACGCCCTGCCGCCTACAAGAAGTGCGTCATCTGGCCGATCACCTCATCAGTATTCACAGCCAGCATGAACACCAGCTGCTGCTGCAAAAAAATCATCAGCGCCACTTGCTGGATAACTACGCCGATGCCCTGCCGCAAGTCAAACGCGTCGCCGACACCTGGAAAGCATGGCAAGCCGCTCACCAAGCGCATGCCGATGCCCTCAACGATGCCACTGAGCGCAGCGAACGCGAAGCACTGCTGCGCTTTCAGCTGCAAGAACTCGACGAACTGGCGCTACAGGAAAATGAGCTGTCTCAGCTAGAAAGCGAACAAAAACGTCTGGCTAATGCCAGCCAACTCATCGAGCTGTGCCAGCAATCGTTAACATTACTTTATGAGTCGGACGACGGCACCGCCAACGACCTGCTCAGCCGTGCCGGCAGCATGCTGCAAGAAGCGGCTGGTCAAGACGACGGGCTGGATCCGATAGCCGACGGCATTGAATCGGCACGACTGCAACTGGAAGCCGCCAGCGATGACTTACGCCACTATCTCGACCGGCTCGATTTGGATCCAGAGCGTTTGTCTTTAGTCGAAAGCCGTCTCGACGCCATTTACACCCTAGCGCGCAAGCACCGCGTGCGTGCCGACGCCTTGTTTGCCCACCATCAGTCCTTACAAGAAAGCGCCGGCAACCTGCAAAATATTGATGCCCAATTAGCGCAACTCGAAGCCGACGAAAAGGCCGCTGAAACCGCTTACCAGAAGGCCGCCAAAGCGCTTTCCAGCATCCGCAAGAAACAGGCTATCGGCCTGGAAAAAGCAACGACCAAGCGCCTGCGCGAGCTTGGCATGAAAGCGGCCAACCTCTCTTTTACCCTGCACCCTATTGATGCCGGACCGCACGGACTGGAACAGGTCGAGCTGCAATTTAGCGCCGGTCCGGGGCAAGCCATGCGCCCACTGGCCAAGGTGGCCTCTGGCGGTGAGCTGTCGCGTGTTTCGCTGGCCATTCAAGTGGTATGCGCCGAGCGATTAACCCTGCCCTGCATGGTATTTGACGAAGTCGACGTGGGCATTGGTGGCGGCATCGCCGAAGTGGTTGGGCGTCTGTTGCGCCAGCTGGGTAGAACCGCTCAAGTCTTCTGTATCACCCACCAACCGCAAGTGGCCAGTCAGGCGCACCATCATTGGCATGTGCACAAAAAACAAAGCAAAGACAGCACCACCACACACATTGGTGCACTTGCTGAAAAAGAACGTACCGAGGAAATTGCCCGTATGCTGGGCGGCTTGGAATTGACCGACTCGACCCGACAGCACGCGGCCGAGATGCTGGCTCACGGCCAGCTAAAAAGTGCTTGACGCCCCTGCTGCAAACAGGGGCATCTTGGCAATTATTTTTCTATTGGTTCGACGTAAAGCACAAGCGAATGATTGACGATATTGAAACCGTGCTTTTCGGCAATCAATTTCTGACGCCGCTCGATTTCTTCATCATAAAACTCAACCACCTCACCGCTTTCAAGACAGACCATATGATCGTGGTGCCCTTCGTCAGCCAGCTCAAAGACCTTTGAGCCGCCTTCAAAATTGTGGCTTATAATAATGCCGGCCTGTTCGAACTGGGTCAGTACACGGTACACTGTGGCAATAGCCACATCTTCACCGGCATCCAGCAATGCTTTATAAACATCTTCCGCACTCAAATGGCGCTGTTCAGACGACTCCATTTGCTGCAAAATCTTGATACGCGGCAGGGTAACTTTAAGCCCTGCTTTTTTTAGCTCTTTGTTGTCCAACGTTTCCTCCGGGAACCTTGAGCCACTTTTCAAAGTCTGTATTATCGCTGCAAACGCGAGACAATGACATTATGACTGTAAAAAAAGCCTTACTGATTACCGCCGCTATACTACTGTTAGGCGGCTGCACTTCAACCCTTCATTTTCCGTGGGTTTATCGTATCGATATCCCCCAAGGCAATTTTGTTACTGACAAGATGGTAGCACAACTCAAGCCTGGCATGACGCCCAAGCAGGTGCGCTACGTCATGGGACCGCCCACATTGATCGATCCATTCACACCAGGCACCTGGTTTTACCTCATGACCTTCCGCCCCGGCGAAGGTGAGGTGCAACGTCAAGAAATTATCGTACATTTCAACAACGGCCTGTACGATCACTACACCGGACACGTTATTGCCGATTTTCGGCAAAAGACCAAAGGTCAAGATGATCGCCAGCTAAAAGATAAAGCGGAGCGACAAAGCGAGGAAGCGGTAGAGGCTCATCCGTCCTAAGGCTCCACCGCCTACTCCCAAAATAACAAAACACAAGGGAGTCACATGACTAACACCACTACGCCGTTACGCTTCGTAACGGCCGGCAGTCTTTTCGATGGTCACGACGTGGCCATCAACATCATGCGCCGCATCATTCAGGACCAAGGCTGCGAAGTCATTCATCTGGGTCACAACCGCTCGGTTGAAGACGTCGTGCGCGCCGCCCTTCAAGAAGATGCCGATGCTATTTCGTTAAGCTCGTATCAAGGCGGCCACATTGAATATTTCAAATACATGGTGGACATGCTGCGTGAACGCAACGCCAGCCATATCCTTGTATTCGGTGGCGGGGGCGGCACCATCACGCCAGACGAAATAAAAGAATTGATGGACTATGGCGCCGAGCGCCTCTACCACCCCAACGACGGCATGGAGATGGGACTGGTTGGCATGATAGAAGACACCGTATCGCGCGCCAGCAAAGCGCGAGAAGAACGGCTCGCCAAAGACCCTAAAACGCCTGCTACCGACGTTAGCCCCGACAACGAAATCGCCTTAGGTCACCTGCTTAGCGCCATTGAAAACGACCGCTTCACGGATGACCAACTCAAGCAACTGCGCCAACAATGGCAGCAAGCGGGCAAAGGCACGCCTGTCGTTGGCATCACCGGCACAGGTGGCGCGGGTAAATCCAGCTTGGTAGACGAACTGCTGGTGCGTTTCCTCGATACTTTTCCGGACATGCGTATTGCTGTGCTGGCCGTCGACCCGACCCGTCGCCGCTCTGGCGGTGCTTTATTGGGCGACCGCATCCGCCTCAATAGTCTGCGCAGCAAGCGTATCTTCATGCGTTCCATGGCCACCCGCCAGAATCATGTTGCCATCAACCAAATGCTCCAAGATGGCATTGATTTGCTGAAAAGCCTGCCATTCGATTTGGTTATTGTCGAAACCGCCGGTATCGGCCAAAGCGATTCCGCCATTGTCGATTTGGTGGATTTCCCCATGTACGTCATGACCAGCGACTTTGGTGCGGCCAGCCAGCTAGAAAAAATCGACATGATTGATTTTGCCGAACTGATTGCACTCAACAAATACGACAAACGCGGTGCAGAAGATGCCCTGCGCGACGTGCGCAAACAATGGCAACGCAATCATCTGGCCTTCGACATACCCACTGCCGACGCGCCGGTATACCCCACCATTGCCAGCCAATTTAATGACCCGGGTGTCACTTGGCTATTTGTTAATCTGTGCCGGCTACTGCGTGAGAAGGTGCCAGGTATTGGCAGTAAAGGGTGTGATTTCACCCCACAAATCAACACCGATATTAAAGAGCCACGCGCCACTTTGTTGATTCCCGGCAAGCGCATTCGTTATTTGGCCGAAATCGCCGAGCAAGGCCGACAAACCAATGACGAGGTAGAGCAGCAAGCCACGGAAGCCGCCAAAGCACAGCATTATTATGCCGCTCTGGAAGCCTTGGGCGATAAGGCATTGCCTGAGCCGCTAGCGCCCTACCCAACCGCCAAGCTTATCAACAATCCGGTCGATCAATCACTCATGGTGCTGCGTCAACGCTACACCGAGGCGGTTAAATCCCTCAGCCACGATGCCATCGCTTTGCTGCGCAATTGGCCAGAGCGTCGTGCCAATTATTTAGCCAAGCACAATCACTACCAAGTGCGCGGCAAAACCATTGAAGTAGAAAACTACCGCGAATCCCTATCGCATCAGCAGATTCCCAAAGTTGCCACGCCCAACTACAAAGATTGGGGCGAACAACTGCGCTTCTTATTGCGCGAGAACCTGCCCGGCAGCTACCCCTACACAGGCGGCGTTTACCCCTTCCGTCGCACCGGCGAAGACCCCATTCGCATGTTTGCCGGTGAAGGCACACCGGAACGCACCAACCGCCGTTTCCATTATTTAAGCCAAGGGCAAGACGTCGCGCGCCTGTCCACCGCCTTCGACTCGGTGACGTTATATGGCGAAGACCCTGCCGAACGCCCCGATATTTACGGCAAGGTTGGCAACTCGGGCGTTTCCATCGCTACGCTGGATGACATGAAAAAGCTCTACTCGGGCTTTGACCTCTGTGCGCCCACCACCTCGGTTTCCATGACCATCAATGGCCCGGCGCCTATGCTTATGGCGATGTTCATGAACACCGCTACCGACCAGGCCGTGGAAAAATACCTTAAAGCCGATGCCAAACGCTGGAGAGCCGCCGAAAAGGCCATCGACAAACTCTTTGCCGACAAGCCGCGCCCGCAATACCAAGGCGACCTGCCTGAAGGCAACGACGGCTTCGGCCTGGCGCTACTCGGCCTCACCGGTGACCAACTGGTCGATGCCGAAACCTACGCCAGCATCAAAGCGGATACCCTCAGCAAGGTTCGCGGCACGGTTCAGGCCGATATCTTCAAAGAAGACCAGGCACAAAACACCTGCATCTTCAGCACCGAATTTGCCCTGCGCATGATGGGCGACATCCAGCAGTATTTTGTCGACCATCAAGTGCGCAACTTCTACTCGGTGTCCATTTCCGGTTATCACATTGCCGAAGCCGGGGCTAACCCCATTAGCCAATTGGCGTTTACCCTGTCCAACGGCTTTACCATCGTCGAGTACTATCTGGCGCGCGGCATGGACATCGACGAGTTTGCGCCCAACCTGAGCTTCTTCTTCAGTAACGGCATGGACCCGGAGTACACGGTAATTGGCCGCGTCGCCCGCCGCATTTGGGCACGCGCCATGCGTGAGCGTTACGGCGCCAATAAGCGCAGCCAAAAGCTCAAATACCATATCCAAACCAGCGGTCGCTCTTTGCACGCACAAGAAATCCAGTTCAACGACATCCGCACCACGCTGCAGGCGCTGTATGCCCTCTTTGACAACTGCAACAGCCTGCACACCAATGCCTATGATGAAGCCATCACCACCCCCACCGAAGAATCGGTGCGCCGTGCCGTAGCCATTCAGATGATTATCAACAAAGAGCTGGGGCTTAATTTCAACGAAAACCCCTGGCAAGGCAGCTTCGCTGTGGAAGCCCTCACTGATTTGGTCGAGGAAGCCGTTTACAAGGAATTCGAAGCCATCAGTGAACGTGGTGGTGTGCTGGGTGCCATGGACACCATGTACCAGCGCGGCAAGATTCAAGAAGAATCCCTCTACTACGAACACAAAAAGCACGATGGCAGCCTGCCTTTGGTCGGTATCAACACCTTCTTGGGCAAAGACGGTGGCAAAGTCACCACCAAAATTGAGTTAATTCGCTCAACACCCGAGGAAAAAGCCCAACAAATCGAGCAGGTGGCCGCCTTCAACGCGGCGCGCAATGCACTGGCCGAAGACAGCCTCAAACAACTGCAAACAGTAGCCAAGCAAGGCGACAACATCTTCGCCCAGCTCATGGAAACGGTGAAATACCATTCGCTGGGCAGCATCAGCCATGCGCTCTATGCCGTCGGTGGTGAATACCGTCGCAACATGTAAGCAAGGAAATCCAATGCAATGCTATGAGTTTCAATCGGATGGCAGTTACCAAGCCTTGGCCGGCGACGCCATTGCGGCAGCCCTGGCCAAAGATAGCGGCTTTGTCTGGTTACACCTTGAAGCAGGCGAAAGCGACGCATTGGCGAAGCTACCCGAGCTAGGGCTTCATCAGCTCATTCAAGAAGACTTGGGGCAACTGCACAAACGCTCCAAGCTGGACACCTACACGGACACCCTCTTTTTGGTGGTGCGAGCGCTTAACCTAGGCGACCCCACGCGTGACTGTGGCGAGTTTCATCTAGTGCTGGGGCCGCGCTATCTGATTACCCTGCCGCAAAACACCATTCAGGGGGAAGCGCCAACGCTCAACAGTGGCAGCTTCGCCAAATTACCACGCGTGGCACCGGATGCATTATTGCACCAACTGCTTGATGGCATTGTCGACCAATATCTGCTGTTATTGGAGCACCTACAACAGCAATTTCAGGAGCTAGAGGCCGACCTCTTCGACGAAGACGCCGGTCGCAGCCCCCTGCAGGAAAGCTATCACCTGAAACGCCAGCTAGTGCAACTGCGCGACACCTCCATCGCCATCGGCGATATCTGCGACGACTTGGCGCGCGCCCGTAACGGCCTAATCCATAAAAGCCTGCGCGCCTATTTTCGCGACATCAGCAACCACTGCCAGCGTCTTGAAGACACCTGTGACCGCTTGCGCGATATGCTGATGACCGCCTTGCAAATCAATCTGGCGCTGGTGTCCATCGACCAAAACGACACCTCACGCAAGCTCGCCGGTTGGGCGGCGGTGCTGGCCATTCCCACCATGGTGTTTGGACTCTACGGCATGAACTTCGAGAACATGCCCGAACTCAAATGGCACTATGGGTATTTTGCTGTGCTCGGTGGCGTTGTCATCGCCTGCGGGCTACTCTATCGCCGTTTGCGCAAAGCTGGCTGGTTATAACTTTTTCAATAAAAGGTACATGACATGAAAGAAGGGAAATATCGCGTTAGTCGCGTGGTCACCCGCACGGGCGACAAGGGCGAAACCGGGCTGGCCGATGGCAGCCGCTTACCCAAAAGTGATTTACGCATCGAGGTGCTCGGCATTCTCGATGAGCTCAATGCCACCATTGGCTACCTAAAAAGCCTGGAGCCCGGCGACAGCTACATCGCGCCTATCGAAAACGTGCAGCAAACCCTGTTCAACATCGGCGCAGAAATCGCCCAGCCGGGCGCGGTTCATTTAACGCAAGAGCACATCGCCGAACTGGAAAGCCTTTGCAAAGGCTATCAAGAAGCCTTGCCTCCCCTGCGCGAGTTTGTGCTGCCCGGCGGTAACCGACCCGGTGGTTGGTGCCATATTTGCCGCACCGAAGTGCGCCGTGCCGAGCGCCAGCTGGTGGCCTTGTCACTCGATACCGAGGTCAACCCACATAGCTTGGCCTACCTCAATCGCCTGTCCGATTTATTCTTTATCCTGTCACGCCACATCAACCTGGGCGCTGACCAAAAAGAACCGCAATGGACCGGCGTGGAACCACGCGATAAAAAATAGTCTCACGCAAAGCTTGACCCTGAGTATTACTCAAGGGTTAAGCTTTGCGATATGACAACTACAGCCCCCAAAACCTTGACCATTGGCAAGGTAGCCAAACAATCTGGCTTCAGCATCGACACCATCCGTTTCTATGAGCGCGAAGGGCTATTGCCCGAACCGGAACGCAAACCATCCGGTTATCGCATTTATTATCCCAGCATTTTTATCCGCCTGCGCTTTATCAAACGTGCCAAGCAGCTGGGTTTTTCACTGGAAGAAATCACCGAGCTACTGAGCCTATCGGAAGACAACCACGATGGCGTCAAAGGCGTGCGCGAAAGAGCCCAGCATCATGTCGACCTCATCAGTCAACGCATCGCCACACTGATTAAAGTGCGTGACAGCCTGTCACAACTGGTCGATGCCTGCCCGGGACATGGCGCGCCGGAAGAATGCCCTATTCTGCGGGCATTGACCGATGAAGAGACGCCCCTGGCAGAATCCACCGCTAGCGAATAAAGGCCACCACCATGAAAGACCCTGTATGCGGTATGACGGTTAGTGCCGATACCAAGCATGTAGCAGAACACCAAGGCGAAACTTACCGCTTTTGCCATGCCGGTTGTCGCGACAAATTTATTGCCAACCCGGAACAGTATCTGCAACCGGCGGAAACGTCCTGTTGTCATCACCATGCGCATCAAGCGCCCGCTGCCAATGCCTCACCCGATGCCATTTATACCTGCCCCATGCACCCGGAAGTGCAGCAAGTCGGGCCAGGTGACTGCCCCAAATGCGGCATGGCGCTTAACCCGGTCGAGCCGGATTTGGAAGACAATAGTGAAGCCGTCAAACTGGGCATTCGCACCCTCTTGCTTGCCTTGCTCACCCTGCCGGTCTTTATTTATGCCATGGGCATGCACCTGTTTGATTTGCCTTGGCATAGCGCCTGGTTGGCAGCCGGTGAAGCATTGTTATCCAGTGTCGTGGTGGTTTGGGGAGGCGCGCCCTTCTTTCGGCGAGCCTGGCAATCGCTAAAACCCTTTCACCCCAATATGTACACCCTGGTCGCCTTGGGCACGGGTGCCGCCTGGCTTTACAGCCTGGTCGCCTGGCTGATGCCAGATGCTTTCCCGGCCAGTTTCCAACTGGCTGATGGCAGTGTGCCGGTCTACTTTGAAGCCGCCGCCGTTATCATCACGCTCATCACGCTGGGCGACTGGATGGAATTGGCCGCGCGTCAAAAGACCGGGCAAGCACTCATTGCCTTGAAACACCTCACGCCCGATACCGCCCTGCGCCTCAAGGGCGAGCAGCAGGAAACCGTGGCCGTGGCCGACTTACAGCTGGGTGACAAGGTCATCGTCAAACCGGGCGAGCGCATTCCGCAGGACGGTCAAGTGGTGGAAGGCCGCAGTCACATAGACGAATCCATGCTCACCGGCGAGCCACTGCCCGTGACCAAACAAGTCGGTGACCGGGTAACCGGTGGCACCTTAAATCAACAAGGCCGTTTGGTGGTCACCATCGACCGCACCGGTGACAACAGCTTCCTTTCCCAGCTGGTCAGCCAAGTATTGGACGCACGGCAAACCCGTGCGCCCATTCAACGCTTAACCGACCAGGTGGCAGCGGTATTTGTACCTGCCGTGCTAGTCATTGCCCTCGCCACCTTTGTGCTTTGGGCGCTGATTGGCCCCACGCCGGCGTTTACGCATGCCTTGGTAGCGGCCGTGTCGGTGCTCATCATCGCCTGCCCTTGTGCCTTGGGGTTGGCCACCCCCATTTCCATCATGGTGGCCACCGGCCGTGGTGCCAGCGAAGGCGTGTTATTCCGCAATGCAGGGGCCATTGAAGCTTTGGCCAAGGTCGACACATTAATCGTCGATAAAACCGGAACCCTCACCCAGGGCAAGCCGCAACTGGTCGCCGTTCTGGGTGCCGAGCAGCCTGAAGACCAACTGATTCAACTGGCCGCCAGTCTGGAAGACAACAGCGAACACCCTCTCGCGCTTGCCTTGTTGGACGCCGCCAAGACACGGCAATTACCGCTGCTCCCCACGAGCGATTTCGACAACCACAGTGGTCGCGGCATTAGCGGGCAAATCAACGACCAATCACTGCTTATTGGCAGCGCGCGCCTGCTCAAAGAACACGGCATTACGCTACCCGCCGATATTATCGCCCAAGCCGAGCAACAAGACGCCGGTAGCGGCTTAATTTATCTGGCCATCGAGCAACAATTTGCCGCCGCGTTTGTGGTCAATGACACCCTCAAAGCCAACACGCGCGAGAGTATTGCCCAGCTCAAACAAGCCGGTTACCAGATTGTCATGGCATCCGGCGACCAGCCCGCCGCCGCCCAGGCCATTGCACAGGCCTTGGCAATAGATGACGTAAAGGCCGGTTTATTGCCGGGCGACAAACTGGCGCTGGTAAAACAACTTCAGCAACAAGGCCGCCAAGTGGCCATGATAGGTGATGGCATCAACGACGCAGCGGCTCTGGCCGCCGCGCAAGTCGGCATCGCCATGGGACAAGGCACCGACCTCGCCATCGACAACGCCGGCATCACCCTCACCCGTGGCGATCTCGCCGCTCTGGTTAACGCCACAAAACTGGCGCGGCAAACCCGTCGCAATATCAAACAAAACCTCGGCTTCGCCTTCTGTTACAACGCCCTCGGCATCCCCGTCGCTGCCGGCATCCTCTACCCCCTGTTCGGCATCATGCTCTCGCCCATGATTGCCGCTCTGGCCATGAGCTTGTCGTCTGTATCGGTGGCAACCAATGCGTTACGATTGAAAGGCAAAAAAGAGGGAAATTAAAGGAAGGTCTGAACACGCCTGCGTCGTCCTTGCGCGTAGCGCAAGGATCCAGTGCCTTTTGTTCAAAGTGCGACTTAAAAGACGCTGGATTCCCGCAATGCGGGAATGACGGATATGGGTTTATTCGGAGATTCCTTAACTATTTTGCTGCATTCCTGTCTACTTTTTTAACCCTCCAGTTGCCCGGTCGGCGCACCGTGACCGACCAGCGCAGTAAATTGTCCGTGAGCATCGTTATCTACGCGGATGCGGGAGCGGCAGGCGAAGCCGGCGACGATGGTGGCGAAGCTGCGTTCTAGCGGGATGCCGGTCACGCGCGCCAACAGCGAGCGGACGACGCCGCCGTGACAGACTAGTAGCACATGTTTTCCGGCTTGTTCCGCGAGCAGCGTGCGCCATGCCTCGCCGATGCGGGCGTCAAATTTGGCGAATGGCTCGCCGTTGGGTGGCGTGTTGTGAATGGGGTCATTCCAAAAGCGCGAGACAGCACCCGGTTCCTCGGCTTCTATGGCGTCGGCAGTGCGCCCTTCCCAATCGCCGAAGCTGACTTCTTTGAATCCCGGCATAACCTGTAGCGGTAGATTGCGTTCTTGAGCAAACCATTCGGCAAAGTCGCGGCAGCGTTTAAGTGGTGACGTGACGATGACGTCCCATTCATCATCTGCACTGACGGCAGCGCGCATTTGCGTCCAGCCCGTTTTGCTCAACAGCTCGTCACGCCAACCGCGAAAACGCTTGCCGCCTTGTGGTTCGCCGTGGCGAATCAAATCAACCCAAGTGGCTGTCATTTATTACTCCTTGAATCGCGGCGCTTTCACTGCATTCGCTCCCTGAGCGCCCTGTTTAATCCTTTACCTCAAAGCAAAAACCCTCTGGCCAACACAGCGCAGAGGGTTTTGATTGACCAGTTAAGATGGCGTATCAGAGATGCTCGACTTTGTCGATTTCGTATTCTACGGTGCCACCTGGGGTTTTAATCACGGCTTCATCGCCTTCTTCTTTGCCGATTAGGCCGCGGGCGATGGGTGAGTTCACCGAGATTTTGCTTTGCTTAATGTCGGCCTCGTCGTCGCCGACAATTTGATAGACCTTCTCTTCGTCGGTTTCGACATCAACGATGGTCACCGTGGTGCCAAAGATCACTTTGCCCGTGGCGGGAATCTCATGCACGTCAATCACTTGGGCAAGCGATAGCTTACTTTCAATGTCTTTGATACGTGCTTCACACAGTCCTTGTTGTTCACGCGCTGCATGGTATTCGGCGTTTTCTTTTAGATCACCATGTTCACGTGCTTCGGCAATATCAGCCGAAATACGCGGCCGTTCAACCGTCTTGAGTTGGTTCAGTTCGTCGCGTAGTGCTTTTTCACCAGCGACCGTCATTGGAACGCGTTGCATCTTATTCTCCTAACCTTTGGCTTTTACAAACCATGTAATTCTTGCAGACTACGCACCCGCGTCGTTTCTTCGTGCGCTTCCAGCACGTCACAAACCGCGCGTGCTGCCGCAATGGTGGTCATGTAAGTGACCTTGTGCTGTAACGCCGAACGACGAATGGTGAAGGAATCATTAATTGCCTGCTTGCCTTCGGTAGTATTCACAATCAAATCGATTTGGTCGTTTTTAATCATATCGACAATATGCGGGCGCCCTTCAATTACCTTGTTAACGCCTTCCACTTCCAGGCCAACTTCACGGATGACCGCAGCGGTGCCGTGGGTGGCAATCAGCTTAAAGCCCAATTTATCGAGTTTCTTGGCCACTTCAACCGTTGCCGGTTTATCCACATCGCGCACGGAGATAAACGCATTTCCACTATGCGGATAATGCTCGCCTGCAGCCAAGGCAGCCTTGCCAAAGGCTTCGGTGAAGCTTTCGCCAACGCCCATAACTTCGCCGGTGGATTTCATTTCCGGACCGAGAATCGGGTCGACCTTGGGGAACCTCACAAACGGGAAGACGGCTTCTTTCACAAAGTAATGCTTAGGCGTAATTTCTTTAGTGAAACCCTGGTCGGCCAGCGAGGTGCCAGCCATACAGCGAGCCGCAACTTGCGCCAAGCTCGTACCAATGGACTTGGACACATAAGGAATGGTACGCGAGGCACGCGGGTTCACTTCGAGGACAAACACGTCATCGCCTTGCACGGCAAACTGCACGTTCATCAAGCCAACTACGCCCAGCTCCAGCGCCATGTCACGGGACTGCTTGCGCATGATGTCCTGCACGTCTTGGCTGAGTGAATAAGGCGGCAATGAGCAGGCAGAGTCGCCCGAGTGAACGCCCGCTTGCTCGATATGTTGCATGATACCGCCGATGACAACATCCTTACCGTCACACACACAATCCACATCCACTTCGATGGCTTTATCGAGGAAGTGGTCGAGCAGTACCGGGGAATCATTGGACACCGACACGGCATTTTTCATGTAGCTGCGCAGCTCGTCATCGTTGTAGACGATATCCATGGCGCGGCCACCCAATACATAAGACGGACGCACCACTAGCGGATAGCCGATTTCAGCGGCCAGTTTGCAACCCTCTTCCACACTGGTAGCCGTGCGGTTCGGCGGCTGCTTGAGGTTAAGCTTTTCGACCATTTGCTGGAAGCGTTCGCGGTCTTCCGCTTCATCAATGGCGTTCGGGTCAGTACCAATCACCGGCACGCCAGCGGCTTTCAGTTCTTGCGCCAGCTTCAGCGGGGTTTGGCCGCCATACTGCACAATAACGCCCACCGGTTTTTCCAGTGCGACAATTTCCAGTACGTCTTCCAATGTCACCGGCTCGAAATAGAGGCGGTCGGACGTATCGTAATCGGTAGACACGGTTTCCGGGTTACAGTTGACCATGATGGTTTCATAACCGTCTTCGGCCATAGCCATGGAAGCATGCACACAGCAATAGTCAAACTCGATGCCCTGACCAATACGGTTCGGTCCGCCACCCAACACAATGATCTTCTTGCGATCGGTCGGCTCGGCTTCGTTTTCTTCATCGTAGCTGGAATACATATAAGCCGTGGTGGTCGCAAACTCGGCGGCACAGGTATCCACGCGCTTATAAATCGGCAGCACGCCCGCATCGTGACGGCGCTGGCGAATGTCCGCTTCCGGCACAGCCAAAATATCCGCTAAACGGCGGTCGCTGAACCCTTTGCGCTTGAGTGCGTAAAGGCGCTCTTTGCTCAAGGCATCGACGCCCTGCTCGGCCACTTGCTGCTCTTCGCGAATCAAATCTTCGATCTGCACCAGATACCAAGGGTCTACCTTAATGAGGTTAAACACCTCTTCGACCGTCATGCCGGCACGGAAGGCATCGCCGATCACCCAAATACGATCGGGGGTGGGTTCAGCCAAGGCTTGAACCACCTGCTTGCGTAAATCGCCATCCGCCGGATCAAGATGCGGATCAAAACCGTAGGTGCCGATTTCCAGGCTGCGCAAGGCTTTCTGCAGGGATTCCTGGAAGTTGCGACCTACCGCCATGACTTCGCCCACGGCTTTCATTTGCGTGGTGAGCAGCGGCGGCTCGGCGGGGAATTTCTCGAAGTTAAAACGCGGAATCTTGGTAATTACATAGTCGAGCGTCGGCTCGAAAGAGGCTGGCGTAGCACCACCAGTAATGTCGTTTTGCAGCTCGTCCAGGGTGTAACCCACCGCCAGTTTGGCGGCCACTTTGGCAATGGGGAAACCGGTGGCTTTCGAGGCCAAGGCAGACGAACGCGATACGCGCGGGTTCATCTCGATGACCACCATACGGCCATCATCCGGGTTAATGCCAAACTGTACGTTAGAGCCGCCCGTTTCCACGCCGATTTCACGCAGCACCGCCAAAGAGGCGTCACGCATGATTTGATATTCTTTATCGGTGAGCGTTTGTGCCGGTGCTACGGTGATGGAATCGCCCGTGTGCACGCCCATGGGATCGAAGTTTTCGATGGCACAAATAATGATGCAGTTGTCCGCTTTATCGCGCACCACTTCCATCTCGTATTCTTTCCAGCCAAGCAGCGATTCGTCAATCAACAGCTCGTTGGTAGGCGACATGTCCAAGCCATGCTCACAAATCTGCTTAAACTCTTCTTTGTTATAAGCAATGCCGCCGCCGGTGCCGCCTAGCGTAAAGCTGGGGCGAATAATGCAAGGGAAGCCGACTTTATCCAGCACTTCATAGGCTTCATCCATGGAATGCGCCAGCTCGGAATAGGGATTTTCCAAACCGATCTTGTCCATGGCAGCTTTAAAACGCTCGCGGTTTTCTGCCTTATCGATGACATCTTCGCTGGCACCGATCATTTCCACGCCGTACTTTTTCAGTACGCCGTTACGCTCCAAGTCCAGCGCCGTGTTCAATGCCGTTTGACCGCCCATGGTCGGCAGCACCGCATCCGGCTTTTCCTTCTCGATGATCTTCTCGATGGTCTGCCAGGTAATCGGCTCCACATAAGTGGCATCGGCCATGGTGGGGTCGGTCATGATGGTGGCCGGGTTGGAATTCACCAAAATCACCCGGTAGCCTTCCTCGCGCAATGCCTTACAGGCCTGAGCGCCGGAATAATCAAACTCACAGGCCTGGCCGATCACAATCGGCCCCGCGCCAATGATTAGAATGCTTTTAATATCAGTACGTTTCGGCATGTCTTCCACTCAACATAAATTGCGCGGCCACAAAACTGCAGCCGCTGGTGCTCAGGATTTGGCAGTTTCCATCATTTCGATAAAGCGATCGAACAGGCTATGAATATCCTGCGGACCGGGGCTAGCTTCCGGGTGTCCCTGGAAACTGAAGGCCGGTCGATCGGTGCGCTCCATGCCCTGCAAAGTGTGATCAAACAGGGAAGTATGGGTCGGCTTGAGGTTATCCGGCAGCGTATCCCCATCAATGGCAAAGCAGTGATTTTGCGAAGTGATAAACACGCGCCCGGTCGATAGCTCTTTCACCGGATGGTTAGCACCGTGATGGCTTTGCTTCATTTTCACACTCTTGGCACCGCTGGAAATAGCCAAGATTTGATGCCCCAAGCAAATACCAAAGAAAGGAATTGCCTTGTCATCCACAAAGGTTTTCACCGCATCGATGGCGTAATCACAGGCTTCCGGGTCACCGGGGCCATTGGAAAAGAAAATGCCATCGGGATTCATGGCCAGCACGTCTTCGGCAGGCGTTTGCGCCGGTACCAGCGTCAGGTCACAGCCACGCTCGGCCAGCAAACGCAAAATGTTGTACTTGGCACCAAAATCATAGGCCACTACTTTAAAGCGCTTTTCTTGCTGCTCGCCGTAGCCTTTGCCTAATGCCCAGGTGGTTTGCGTCCAGTTTTGCGGTTCCTTAATGGACACCACCTTGGCCAAATCCATGCCAACGATACCGGGAAAAGCACGCGCCTTTTCTAGCGCATCTTTTTCGTTGATATCGGCACCCGCCAAAATGCAGCCATTCAGTGCGCCTTTGTCGCGCAGCAAGCGAGTTAAGCGGCGGGTATCAATATCGCCAATGGCGACGACATTGTTTTCGCGCAGATAATCACTTAAGGATTTTTCCGCACGCCAGCTGCTCATCAGCATGGCGTTGTCGCGGATAATCAGCCCCGATGCCCAAACCTGGCGGGATTCCACATCCTCGCTGTTGACACCGGTGTTGCCGATATGGGGGTAAGTTAAAGTAACGATTTGTTTGGTGTAGGACGGATCGGTGAGAATTTCTTGATAGCCGGTCATGGACGTGTTGAACACGACCTCGCCAACTGTTTCACCTTCAGCACCAATAGCAGTGCCACGAAAAATGCTTCCGTCTTCAAGCGCGAGTATGGCAGGAACCGTCAACGCAACCTCCGGGTCATGGGTAACTGGGGAGATCGTTGCGGGCGCGCGCAAACCGCAGAGCAATCTCGACCCTACGGCTGACTGGTTTTAACTTGGATGGGCAAGGTAAACGGCGCTCCCACAGACCTGCAAAAAACTCGTTTGGAATTGCCTGCAGGCTGGGGCTGTATTCTAGGCGTTTACCAAGGTGAAAGCAAACAACAAATGCCGTGCGGATGGGTGGTATCTGAGCAATCACGACCGAAACAAAAGCACCCGCTCCAGCCTTGCGGCTAACGCCCACCAAGCTGGGCAATAGCCCCTTTCAGATTATCCCTCGCACGCTGTTCCCGCTGCAGGCCAAAACAGCCAGACGTATAAATGCAATCCCGCTCAAGAAAGCCCTCAAGCAACTCGGCACGCTTTTCACAATAAAGCTGCCAAGGCACCTGGCGATACTCCTGCCGAACCGCCGTTTCAAACGCCTGATAACCGGCCGCCGACGCGCCCAAAATCGCCAAATCAATATCCACCAACAACTGCTCAGCAAAGCAAGCCGGCTCCGCCTGATGCAGCGTCGCCATAATCAACCGATACACCCGCTCGACCGCATCCGCATCGGCCTGTTGATCACGCAAAAAACGCACCACCCAATCCGCACTCAACTGCTCATTATTCGCCGCCATCGGCTGATACACCGCATCATGAAACCACAGCGCCAACTCCACCTCATGACGTGTCGCAAACTCCGCCGAATACCCATCCAAATGCAGCAAGCACGCATTCAAATGCGCTTGGGTGTGATAAAAGCGCCCTGCCTCGGCATACGCATCCAGCAACGCCTGCCATTGCGACTCATTCGATGAAAAGCCCCAAGCGTTCATCAGCTTTTGCCAATAAGTTAAAGCCAACCGATCAAACAACTTGCCTGCCTCCTGTTGGTTTATGGAAGTGGCGGAACACCATCGTTATAACTGATCATTTGTACAGTATTATTATGATTGGCAAAAGAGGAAGTCAAATGATTGGAAGGTGTAGGCCCGACACCACTTGTAACCGATTGAATTAAATGGTTAACTCGGGAGCCATAAATTTGAATAATTGGGTTATGACGCGCGCTTCGTGAAATTTGTTATGAAGAGCGCGGCCTAATCACTGTTGCGGCAGAAATT
>CAYVZZ010000019.1:0-25818 GCA_964456185.1 uncultured Alcanivoracaceae bacterium | reverse complement strand
CGCCCCAGCCGAGCACGCCCAAGCCGTTAATCATGGTGGTGTGGCTGTCGGTGCCGACGAGGGTGTCAGGGTAGGCCCAGGTGCGGCCTTCATCGTCGGTGGATTGGAATACGGTTTTACCGAGGTATTCCAAGTTGACCTGGTGGCAAATGCCGGTGCCCGGTGGTACCACGCGGAAGTTACTAAAGGCTTTTTGCCCCCAACGCAGGAACTGGTAACGCTCGCGGTTACGTTGGTATTCCATTTCGACGTTTTCTTCGAAGGCTTGCGGCGTGCCAAATTTGTCGACCATGACGGAGTGGTCGATGACCAAATCGACTGGCACTAGCGGGTTAATACGCGACGCGTCGCCACCGTGCTCGGCCAAGGCATCACGCATGGTGGCCAAATCGACCACAGCCGGTACGCCGGTGAAGTCTTGCATGAGTACGCGCGCCGGACGGTAACCGATTTCATGGGTGGAGGTTCGCTTTTCGCCCCAATTGGCAATGGCTTCGATGTCGGCTTTGGTGACTGATGTGCCATTTTCATGGCGCATCTGGTTTTCCAGTAGCACCTTGAGGGTGAAGGGCAGGTGATCAATATCGCCAGAGAGCTGCTCTGCCAAAGCGGGGATGGAATAGTAGTGATATTCCTTGTCGCCCACTTTGAGGGTGCGCTCGCAGTTATAACTGTCAGTGGTCACGGTGAAACCTCCTTAGTGAAGAAAGTAGACAGCGGGTTTGGATAAAACACAGCTGCGCTTAATGAGTGGCGTGATTTTACGCTCTTATCGTGTTCACAACTAACCATAAACCGTGTGGTTATTTCTTGCTAGTGCTAGCTGATATGAAAAGCCGTTTCTTAGGCTGCCCATATTTGGTGCAATTTGGGTCTTAAATGCCCAACAAGGTGCAGAGCCTAACTGTCGTCACCATGCGCTTCATTTATTTCAAGTTTCTTTAGACGATAGCGCAGGGAACGAAATGACATGCCTAGACGTTTAGCCGCTGCGGTCCGGTTCCAACCAGTGGCATTGAGTGCTTTCAATAGCTCGGTGCGCTCTATTTCTTCGAGATATTCTTCAAGCGGCTGGTGTAAAGGCCGACCCTGCTGCTCAGGCTGTAGCGGAGATTGATGCGATTGCAGTCGCATGTGCTCGGCATGAATGCCGTCGCCATCGGAGAGCGTTAAAGCCCGTTCAAGAATATTTTCCAGCTCGCGTACGTTGCCGGGGAAGGCATAAGATTGCAGCGCAGGCAGCACATCATCGGCAAGTTTGGGGCGCGCTATTTGCCACTGGTCACACAGGCGATCCAAGATGAAATCGAGTAATGGTGCAATGTCTTCGGGGCGCTCTCGTAAGGGCGGTACATGCGCCTCGATGACATTGAGGCGGTAATACAAATCTTGCCGGAAATTCTGCTGTGCGACTTCTTCTGTGAGGTTTTTGTGGGTGGCACATAAGAAGCGCACGTTAATGGCATATTCGCGCGTATCGCCCACCGGGCGAACCGATTTTTCTTGTACCACGCGTAATAGTTTGACTTGCATGTGCAGCGGTAAATCAGCGACCTCATCGAGGAACAAGGTGCCGCCATCGGCTTCACGGAAGAGCCCTTTGCGGTCTTCAATCGCACCGGTAAAGCTGCCTTTTTTATGGCCAAAAAATTCGCTTTCCATTAATTCGCTGGGAATGGCTCCACAGTTGATGGCCACAAAGGGTTTGTCGTGGCGTGAGCCTTGTGAGTGAATCAGCCGCGCTACGCGTTCTTTACCACTGCCGGATTCTCCGGAAATATAAACGGGGGCTTGGCTGCGCGCCAACTTGCTGATTTGGCGGCGTAGAGCCGCCATGCTGTCGGACACGCCGATGAGGTCGTCCTCGGGGATTTCCTGGCGAATCGGTTTATCACTGATGTTGAGGCCGTCTTGGATTAATTGGCGAATACGATCCAGTGAAATGGGTTTGGCAATGAAGTCGTAAGCGCCATTTTTTAGCGCTTGTGTGGCTGCTTCCATGCTGCCGTAGGCGGTAATGACGGCAACCGGTAAATCGTGATATTGCTGGTTGATTAGTTCGACCAGTTCCAGACCATTGCCATCGGGCAGGTTCATATCGGTTAGGCAAAGGTCAAAAGGCTGGCTGGCCAATGCTTCTTTTGCTGAGGCGACATCGCCCACGGCGGTGGCTTCAATTTTCATGCGCCCCAGGGTGATAACAAGCAGCTCTCTTAGGTCTGCTTCGTCATCAATTACAAGGACTTGGTGCTTATCGGAATCGTGTTGAGACATCATAGGTTGCCGAAGGTGTTGTCTGGGTTGTTATTAAAATAGACGGTCGGGATGAGCAAAGGTTATCACAAAGTGCGCTCCCGGATTGGCCGGATCATCATCTTCCAAAAGCAGTTGCGCTTGGTTGGCTTCGCAAAGCTCACGACACACAAAAAGCCCTAGACCGTTACCGCTACGCGATGTGGTGAAAAAGGGCTCGAATAAGTGCTTGCGCGCCTCTGCTGAAATGCCTTTGCCGTTATCGGCAATACACAGCCAAGGCAGGCGGCTACGTGAGTGACGTCCTGCTGTTAGGGTGATTTCTACCTTGTCGCCACCATGAAGAAAGGCGTTGGTGATCAGGTTTTGTATGAGCTGCTGGAGTTGCTCGGCGATGAAGCGGATGTGTAAGTCGTCATCAATTGAGTCGATGTGTATGGGGCGGCAATCGACGCCTTGTTGCCTGAGTTGATCAAGCGCTTTTTGCACCTCAGTAGCGAGATGAAGCTGCTCGCTGCGGCCTTCCGGGCGGCGTGATAAGTTGAGAATGCCGCTGATGATGCCGTTCACGCGCTTGACGTGGTTGCGCACAATGTTGAACAAAGGCTCGTTGTCTTCCGTTTCGACTTCTTCGGCCAGTAAGTCCGTGGCGTGTTGGATGGCGCTTAAGGGGTTGCGAATCTCATGGGCGATAATCGCCGACATGCGGCCGAGCGAGGCCAGCTTTAGATGCTGCGCTTCTTGAGTGAGGCGCGATTCGTCTTCCAGAAAGAGCACCGTTTGTGAGTGCTGGTCGTTTTCATCCAGCTTGGCAAAGCGCGCCAGCATGGCGGGCATCTGTGATGATATCTTAAGGGACGGGCGGTAATTGTGTGGTTGCTGCAGCCATTCGTTGTAAGAATGCGACAGTTGTTCGGGAAGTGGATTACCCGCTAGCGGCGCGTTAAACAATTGTTGCGCGGTGGGGTTGGCGGTTAACACCTGACGATAGCGGTCGAAGACAATAATACCGGTGCGTAAACGGCTGACGATTTGCCGGTTGAGCTCTTCCAGTTGGCTGATGGCTTGGCGCTGCTTGATGGTTAGCGCTTCGCTGCGTTCGAGACGCATGGATAGTTGTTGCACCAACAGAGACGTGGCGAAGAATGCCAGACCAAGCAAGCCCACTCCACTGAAATTAATCTGAACGCCAGGCGTTAAACTTAACCAAGCTTGCTCGCCTAAAATGGTTAAGGTGGCTAAGGCAGCGATAAACAGTCCCAGTCGCATGCTCATGAGAATGTTGGCGCTGGCCACCACGACAAGCATAAGTACGGCAAAGCTGTCGGCTAATCCGCCACTGGTATGAATGAGCAGGATGGTGGCGGCAACATCAATAATAAAGCCCACGACCAAAAAACGGCTGGGCAAAAGTGGTATAAGAATTGCAAGTGGAAGGTAGCCCACACAAACCAGCATAAAGTTGTGGGTAAGATGGTTGGTCGAAAAAGTGCTGTATTGCCCGGCGATATACAACAGCAAAGAGGCGAGCAGGATGCGATAGCCGTGGTAAATGGCGGTGGGTGTCATTTGTGTTTCACGCGCCATTAGCTGTCTGCCGAATGGGTTTGATGATTGAAATGGGCGAGATGTTGTTGGCTGCAAAAATGATGGTCACCATACTGTAGTGCCTCATCGATCGGCAGGAAGAGCTGACAGTCGGCACACTTAACCATACGCGTGCTGCCATTGTTGTTTTCTGGCTCGTTGTTCCGTTGAGTCGTTTTTTTTGCGGTGTCGGGCTGGCGAATAAGCCAATACCAGACTAGCCAGATGATGATAGCCAGTATAATAATGCGCACAATCATGTGGGTGTTAGGCTCCTTGGCGTGAATAAAGGCTAATAATGGCGTTAAGTGGAGTAGCAGGTCAAACCATTGCACAATGCAGTGGAAATGACACTGGATAACGCCACCGATAAACATAGTTTAAACGAAGGGAAAACAAATGCGCTTGGTCGTAGCTCAAATCGATTTTTTAGTGGGCGATATTGACGGTAATTGCGAACAGATTTTAGTGGCCGCAGGGCGGGCTGTAGAAGAGCATCAAGCCGATTTGGTGGTGTTCCCCGAATTGGCGTTAACCGGCTACCCGCCGGAAGACTTGCTGCTGCGCCCCAGCTTGAACACCCGTGTTGGTGAAGCGCTGGAAGGCATATCGCGGGAAACGCCCGTGGCTGTCATTGTTGGTTACCCTGCGGTTCGCAAAGGCAGCCGGGTTAATGTGGCGGGGTATATCGCGCCGCGTAGTAAGCCGGTGGAATACATCAAACAATGTTTGCCGACGGGGCGCTTGTTTGAAGAACAGCATTATTTTGAATGCCTCAAAACACCGAGTGTGCTGGACATAAACGGTCTTAAGGTCGGGCTGCTGATTGGTGAAGATGCGTGGCATGATGGCCCCATAGAACAAGCGGTAGCTGCTGGTGCCGAGTTGTTAATTAGTTTGAATGCCTCGCCGTATCGTCAGGGAAAGCACGAGCGTCGTTTGAACGTATTAGAGGCGCGTTTGGGCACCAAGGGCGTGCCGCTGGTGTATTGTAATTTGGTGGGTGGCCAAGACACGCTAGTGTTCGATGGCGGCTCCATGCTGCTGAGTGGTGAAGGCAAACGGTTGGCTCAAGCTCCTTTCTTTGAGTCTTGTTTGTGGCCGGTGGAAGTTAGCCAAGCGCCAGAGGGCGCTGTTCAGCTATCGGCCAAAAGCACTGAGCCGGCTGATTTGTCAGTGGAAGAATCGACTTGGCTAGCCTTGGTGTTGGCGCTAAGAGATTATGTGCGTAAAAACGGCTTTGATAGCGCCGTGCTAGGGTTGTCCGGCGGGATTGATTCGGCCTTGGTGCTGGCCTTGGCTGTTGAGGCGCTGGGTGCCGATAAGGTGCAAGCGGTGATGATGCCGTATCACTACACCTCAAGCATGAGCACCGAAGATGCCGAGAAATTGGCAGCCAACGTGGGCGTAACCTATCACGTGCTGCCCATTGCCGAGGCCATTAATGGCTTTGATACCTTGTTGTTGCCGTTGTTTGAAGGCACTGAACGCGATAAAACCGAGGAAAATTTACAGGCGCGTTGTCGCGGCGTATTGCTGATGGCATTGTCCAATAAGCTGGGCGCATTAGTGATGTCGACGGGAAATAAAAGTGAAGCCGCGGTGGGTTATGCCACGCTGTATGGCGATATGGTTGGTGGCTTTGGCGTGATTGCAGATGTGTCCAAGACTTGGGTGTATCGCTTGGCGCGTTATTGCAATGAAAAAGCCGGCAAGGAAGTGATTCCCGAGCGCATTATTACGCGTCCGCCGTCCGCCGAGCTGTCACCCGGTCAGCTCGATCAAGATAGTCTGCCCGATTACGATGTACTGGATGCGATTTTGGAATGCTATGTCGAGCGCGACATGAGTGCCGAAGCCACGATTCGTGCTGGCTACGATCGAGATACAGTGTATCGCGTAGTGAAATTGGTGGATCAAAACGAGTACAAGCGCCACCAAGCGGCACTGGGGCCTTGTATTACCGCGCGTTCCTTTAGCCGGGATCGACGTTACCCGATTACCAATGGCTGGCGCCCGGGCGATTAACCACCGTTAGCGTTTTCGTTGTCAAAATAAAGCAATGCCATGGTGATTAGATCCTTCACATCGCTTTTCGGGTGTTTGGGATCTTTGGGGCCGAGCTGGTTGGTCACATCTTCCAGCTCACCTTCTTCGGGTGAGTCCAAGTCGACGAAATATTCGTAAGCTTGGCGAGAACCCGCAATGACGGTGCCGGAATAGACCTTTTCGTCAAATTGGCGAATGCAGGGGAAGGCAGCGCGCATGAGGTTAATGCCTTGGTTTTCCAACCATTGCAGGAGCTGCTTGTTCACCTGACCGAGGCGAACGGCTTGAGTGGATTCGGCCACCTTATCCCAAGCTTGTTGCTCACTGATTTTGTTGAATTCCATGTCGCAATCCTTATTGCTGCGCGGCAAACCTTTTGTCGTTTATTGTTCAGAAAGTGACGAGTAGTCTGTAAGGCTTTCTACTCATAGTAAAGCAGTATATTTACAAAAGGTAGCGGCTTGCCGATAAATGGTTTGCCCAGTCTCAAACTTGTTTAAGCGCGGGAAGCGGCACACTAAGCAGGGAGCAAACCAAGCGCATAAGCTCCAGCTCGTTAACTTGTATCTTGCCGTCAATGCGCACGATATCGGCACAGCAGCCAATTAGTGTGCCTTTGGGTAAGGGGGCGAGCTGACGAAGCTGCCGCAAAGCCTGAGCCAGCGCTGTTAAACTGCAATGTTCAATGGGTAAAAGTTGGCATCCGGTGGATAATAACGGCAGCGCGAACTGTTTGAATAGCTGCTGCTTCTCAGCGTCCGTTTGTGCGGTTTGGTGAATCAGCATCGACATCAGCAGTTGCGTTTGTGTTTCCACTTGGCTGAGGCGCTTGTAAATCACCTTGGCAGGCGTTTGTTCAATCAGTCGGTTGCGTACCAGCTGCCTTAGCAAATATTCAAACAGGGTGATTTGCTCGTCGACTTTGATGAGCCAGTCGATATTGCTCAGCAGCTGATTTTTGGATTTGTCGTCCAGACGCAGCAAAGCGGGAAGGCAAAGATCAATGAGAGGGAGCCGTGTACGGCTGCCGAGCTTGCTAATTTGCTCTACTAGAGTCGACAGCTTGTGTTTATCCGCTTCACTGACGTTGGGCAAAAAACGCTGCCGGTCAACATCCATGAGTAGCGCATAAATGACCAGGCAGGCGCCCTGAGGATCTTTTATGTGGTTGGCCAGCGCCTCGGGGAGGCTTTGAACCAGGCTTTGCGCATAACCCAGGTGTTTATCGACTGGCTGCTTTTTCAGCGGGCGTGATTGTTTGCGCAGATGCACACGCGCACGAGCCACATAACGGCTTCCCAAGTGCTCAAGCCGATGATCCATGTCGGGGTGTGTGGCCAGCAAGCGCCGAAAGCGAATGCGCACGCTGTCACCAAAACACATGTGGTTGATGTCTTCGGCATGGGCGTGATGAAGCAGCGAACCTGGGCCGTCGCGCATTTTCATTAAGGCGCTGGCGAGCGCCACCGGGTTGCGCGTCAATTGGTGCGCTGCGGCATCGGCAAGCATTTCGCGTCGGCGGCTAATGGCCGCTTTGATTAATCGTCCCTGGAAAAGGCCAGCATATCCGGCCACCAGCAATAGCAGGCCGGGTAGCAGGGCATAGCCTGCGACTGATTTGTTGAAATCGTCCGCATCGCTGCTGATACGCCATTGGTTATCCTTTCCGTTATTGGTGATGGCCATATCTACCAAGTGATAGCCCAGCCGTCCCACCGACATAAGCCCGGCCAATACCACCAGCAGGTGCAGGTTGAGGCGGGTGTCATCATTAATCAGGTGGCTGAATTCATGCCCTATGATGGCTTGCAGCTCATCGCGTGAGAGGTGCTCTATGGCACCCTGCGTCACTACCATTATTGGGTTGTCGTGGTGACCGCTGACAAAGGCATTAATGCTGGCTTCACGTTCCATGACAAATAGTCGCGGGGCAGGAATGCCGGCCGCCACGGCCATTTCGGCAGTGACGTTAAATAATCGGGTGGCTTTGGGTGAGGCATTCTTTGCGTGTAATTCGGTGGCGCCAACCAAGCGGGCCAGTGCTGTGTTGTTATCGCGCAGCTGCCAATAACGTCCCAGACTGCCGACACTAAATAGCACCAGTGTGATAAGCGTTGTGGCAAGGCAGAGGTCGGTTCCCAAGTAAGCAATGACGGACGGTATTAGATTGGGGTGGGCAGCCGGTTGCGCTAACCACCAGACGGCGAAAACACCTGCGTTAACCAGCAAAACTAGGGTGAAAAGTGCAAGGGGAAACAGAATGATTAACAGGCGGCTGGCACGACGAGCCGCCTGTTGTTGCTGAAAGAAGTTCAACGCGTTACCTGTTATAGCTACCTATGAATAGGCGATGGTTGACGTTAGAAGGAGACTTTCACCGCTTTGCGGGCTTCAGGGTCTTCCAGACGCAGCGGATGAGCAGGCAGGAAGCTGCCAAACACGTTTGCGACGATGTTATTCGGAAACTGCTGACGGTAGGTGTTATACACGGTCACGGCATCATTGTACGCCTGACGCGCAAAGCCAATGCGGTTTTCCGTGCTGGTGAGCTCTTCCAACAATTGGTTCATGGTGTCGTTGGCTTTGAGGTCGGGGTAGTTTTCTGCCACAGCCTGAAAGTTGGCCAGTGCGCCGCCCAGTAACCCCTCAGCCACGCCCATTTTATTCATGGCGTTGCCGTTGTCCGGATGTTCGGTGGCATCGCGTTTGGCCGTCATCGCTTTATTGCGCGCTTGAATGACCTGGGTGAGCGTTTCTTTCTCGTGCTCCATGTATTTCTTGGCGGTTTCGACCAGGTTGGGAATCAAGTCGTGGCGGCGTTGTAGTTGCACGTCGATTTGTGCAAAGGCGTTTTTGTGCAGGTTTCGCAACGCCACAATGCGGTTATAGATGTAAATAATGCCGACAATAATCAGCGCAATAACGATAAGTGAAACAACCCCAGTCATGTGCTTTCCTTAGTGATGCTGTTTTATTTCTTGAAGGTATGGAAAAACAAACCGCTTGGCAAGCATGCGTTAATGATTTTTAGGCACGGCACGGGTTTCCATAGCCGACAGGCGATCTTGCAGGCTTTGGTGAGGTGGTAGCCAAACCAGCCACATGCCGACGCCCATTAATGGAAAAGACAATAGCCCACTGCCAAAGCGGACTAGGGTTTGCCAGATTCGAATGCGGCGTTGGCGGTAATCGAATACTTTAATGCGCCACGCGATCATGCCTAATGTTTGACCGCCATGAATCCAGAACCAAGCATAAAAAGCCCAAGCTTCGAGCAATAAAAGCGGCCATAGCACCCATTTCTCGAACCACTCGGGCGCACGCGCGATGCCGTTAAAGTTTTCCATGGGGATGATGCCGTAATGCCCAAGCAGCGGCACTAAAACCCCTGCCGTGACAAACCAGATGGCGAGTACCAGCAGGCCATCGTAGACCAGTGCTAAAAGCCGTCGCCAAATGGGAGCGGGCGGTAGAGACGAGAAAGCAGTCATAAAAGTCACTCTATTGGTCAACCGCGCTATCTTGCCATTTTTTGCCCCAAGAGTGTGAACTTTTACCTATTTGACTCATCACACCAGACGGTTGGATCGGGATCAGAGGACTCACAAGTAGGCTCTCATGATCGAGACAAAAGACCTCTGTTGCCGCTATGGTGATTTTGTGGCAGTGGACGAGGTTAGTTGCCATATCAAACAAGGCGAGATAGTGGGGCTGCTTGGCCATAATGGTGCCGGCAAAACCACCGTCATGAAAATGCTCACCGGCTACCTGGATCCAGCCAGTGGCCATATCACCATCGATGGCTTACCCATGTCCACCAAGCGACAAGCCATTCAACGCAAGCTGGGCTATCTGCCAGAAAATTGCCCGGTGTACCCCGATATGACGGTGGTGGAATACCTCAATTTCCGTGCCGATCTCATGGCCGTCCCGGCCGATAAACGCCCTGACGTCATTCGCTGGGCGTTGCAACAAACTCAACTGGAAGACCGTGCATTGCAGACCATCGGCACCTTGTCGCGTGGCTTGCGTCAACGCGTGGGGGTGGCACAGGCTATTTTGCATCGTCCCGATATTGTCATTTTGGACGAACCCACCAACGGGCTTGACCCCGAACAAATTGGCCAGATGCGCCGCTTGATTCAGCAGTTGGCTCAACACGCCACCGTGCTGATATCGACCCATGTGTTATCTGAAGTGGAAGCCGTGTGCGAACGTGTGCTGATGATGTGTCGTGGACGCCTCGTGCTCGACGCCAAGCTCAAAGAGCTGGAAAACCAGCCCACTCTGGTGTTGCAGGTGGGGGGTAAAGCGCGCGCTTTAACCGAACAATTGGCGGCGATTAATGGCATTAAAACGGTCGCCTCAAATGATTTTGGTCGTTACACCCTGTCGCTGGAACCGGGCAACCGGGATGTGGCTCCCAAGGTGGCCGAGTTGGTTTATCAGGCCGGATTGCCGCTGTATCGCCTGACGCCGCAAGTGCGCAGCTTGGAGACCGTATTCCGTGAAGTCAATGAACAGGCACGACAGGAGGTGACCCATGCGTAATATCTGGAGCATTGCTCGCCGTGAATTGGCGGCCTTTTTCCATTCATCCATTGCCTACATTTTTATTGGCGCTTTTCTGGCGATTAGCCTGTTTGTGGTGTTTTGGGTGGATACTTTTTTCGCCCGTAATCTGGCAGACATTCGCCCCTTGTTTCAGTGGATGCCACTGCTGCTTATCTTTTTGGTGGCAGCCATTACCATGCGGATGTGGAGCGAAGAGCGCCATGCCGGTACGCTGGAAGCCTTGCTCACGTCGCCCGCTTCATTATGGCAGCTGGTGCTGGGGAAATTTCTCGGATGCTTCCTGCTAGTAGCCGTTGCGCTGCTGCTGACGCTAGGCCTGCCGATTACCGTTTCGTTGATTGGTCCGCTCGATTGGGGGCCGGTGATTGGTGGTTATGTGGCTGCGTTGTTGTTGGCGAGCACATATATTGCCGTCGGGCTGTATGTGTCAGCCAAGACCGACAACCAGATTGTTAGCCTGATTGTCAGCGTGTTGGTATGCCTCGTGTTGTATTTGCCGGGCAGTGAGTTGCTCACCGGATTCTTCTCGGGTGGGGTTAGCCATTGGCTGAATCTGATAAGCACCGATTATCGATTCGACTCCATCACGCGCGGCGTGCTGGATATTCGTGACCTGTATTATTACGCCTCGCTGGCCGCGGCATTTCTGGTGCTAAACGGCCTGGCGTTGACGCGCTTACGCTGGGAAGGCAGCAAAACAGCCCACAAAGCGCACCGGCCTGTTGTGTGGGCGGGCGGCCTTGTGATTGCCAACCTGCTGGTAGCCAACTTTTGGCTGGGCGGGTTGAATCAGGCGCGTGTGGATCTCACACAAGGCAACCAATTTACCTTGTCGGCGGCCACCACGAGCGAGTTGCACCGCTTATCAGAACCGCTATTGATCGAAGGCATTTTTAGCCATAAAACCCACCCGTTGTTGGCACCCTTGGTGCCCCAGCTGAAAAATCTGATGCGCGAATACGCCATCTCCGGTGGGGATCAGGTGACGGTACGATTTGTGGATCCGCAATCGTCGACCGACGTTGCCAATAAATTAGCCAAGCGCTATGGCATTAAGCCGGTGCCGTTTCGTAACCGCAGCCGTTATGAGGCCTCGGTGGTGAACGCGTATTTCAATGTGCTGATCAAATATGGCGATCAATACAAGGTGCTGAGCTTTCAGCAGCTGGTGGAGGCTACTCAGGATGCCGGCGGTAAAATCGCCGTTAATTTGAAAGCGCCAGAATATGTCCTCACCAACACCATTAAATCGGTGGTGGCCGATTATCGGAAGCAGGGCGATGTGTTCGTCAGCCTGAATAAACCGGTGACCCTGCATGGTTATATTTCGGCAAACGACACCTTGCCGCCCGTGCTGGCGGGTTTGCACAAGACATTCAAGAGTGAACTGGCTGACCTGCAGACGCAATCTCAAGGCATGCTGAAAGTGGATATCCAAAATCCATTAGCCAACGACGGAGCCTTGGCCGACAAGATTGCCAAGCAATACGGCTTCCAGCCGATGGTGGCCGGTTTGTTGGATGTGCAACCGTTCTACTTTTACTTCATGTTGCAGCGCGGCGAGCAGACGGTGCCGATTAGTCTGCCCAGTGATTTAACCGCCGATAATCTGAAGAAAGCCATCGTCGATGGCCTGAGCCAATTTGTCAGTGGAACGCGCAAAACCGTAGCGATTTTTGCCCCGCAGCAAAATCCCATGCTGGCGCGTATGGGGCGTGCGTCAGGGCCCAGTTTCTCCCGTTTGACGAACGCATTGCGTGGCCATGTGGTGGTGAAACAAACCGATCTGTCCGATGGGCAAGTGCCTGCAGGCACTCAGTTGCTGTTGGTGCTGGCACCTGACCAGGTGAAGCCGAAACAGTTGTTTGCCATCGACCAGTTCCTGATGCAGGGCGGAAATGTGGTCATCGCCGCCTCGCCGTATCAGGTCAAGCTGGGGAAAAATGGCCTGCATCTCAATCAACATAAAACGGGCTTGGACAAATGGCTTGGGCAGAAGGGCATTTCGCTGGGACAAACACTGGTGATGGACCCGCGCAACATGCTCTTCCCGGTGCCGGTTTACCGCCATATCGGTGGGCTAACATTGCAGCAGTATTACCCCATGCCGTATCCCTATTTTCCGTTCATCAACGGGGATGGCTTAAACGCCCAGTCGCCAGTGACGCGCTCGTTGCAGCAGATGACCTTAAGTTGGGTGTCACCAATAAAGCTGGATCACACCAAGTTGGACGGTAATCGAGCCGTACCATTACTGACCAGCTCACCCCGTAGTTGGCTGAATGACAGCACTCAGGTGTTGCCGGAACAGGATGCCAAGGGTGAGCCGGTTCCGTTTGCTCCGAGCGGCAAGCAGGCATCGCATGTATTGGCGGTAGCGGTAACCGGCCAGTTTACGTCCTGGTTTGCCAACCATCCGAACCCGATGTTGCCGCAGGCTGACAAGCAGCAATCGGATGACAAGAAGGCCGATAAACCCGTGATTACGTCGGTTATTCAGCATTCACCCCAAGGCACGCATTTGGTGGTGATTGGCTCATCGAGTTTTGTGGCGGACAACACCCTCGGCATGATTGGTGCCGGTTTGGGGCGTCCCTATGATCAGCCGATTCAGTTGGTACAGAACCTGGTCGATTGGACGTTGCAAAGCCCGGCCATGCTGGCGCTGCGTGACAAGGCCAGTCATTCCCATTTGTTGCAGCCGTTGAGCCGTAGCGAGCAAATGTTTTGGGAGTATCTCAACTACGCGCTGGCCTTGCTTGGGCTGTTGCTAGTGGCCTTCTTGGCGTGGCAGCGACGAGGCTACCGTCGTCGGCAGTTAATTCGTCAGTTGAATGACGCAAAAAACACAGCAGGAGGTACAAAATGAGTAAGCGTATTTCACTTTTGTGGATTATCTTGATTGTGCAGCTCTTGCTGGCAGTTTGGCTGGCTTGGCCGAGCGGCACTCAAGCGGAAAAAACGCCCTTATTAAGCTTTAAGACGACGGCAGTAACGCAAATTGACGTGATCAAGCCGACGAAGGGGCGCTCGCAAAAACTGGTGCTCAAGAAAGGCAATGGTGGCTGGCTATTGCCCCAAGCCAAGGATTTTCCGGTAGACGAGCAGCGGGTGAATAACCTGCTGCAACAGCTGAAAAATCTGACTGGCGGTTTGCCGGTGGCAGTGACACAAGAGGCGGCCAAGCGGTTTAATGTGGCGCCTGATGATTATGTCAAAAAGTTGGTGTTGCACAAGAAAGGTAACACCCTGACGTTGTATGTGGGTAAATCGGCCGGAGCCGGGCGCGTGTATGTGCGTGCAGGCAAAGGGCAGGATATCTACAGCAGCTCGTTGAGCGCCTGGTTGCTTTCTGCTCAGGTGGATGCGTGGCGCGACAAACAGTTGTTGCAGATTACGGCAGGCAACATCAAACAGGCGGCTTTCCCGCAGATCACGCTGCAAAAGCAGGGCGCCCAGTGGAAAGCCGCGAAGGCCACTGACGTGACACTTAAACTCAACAGCGTGAATACTCTGTTGGGTCGGTTGGCTGCCATGCGCTACCGGTCGGTGGTCGGCCAGACGCAGCAGGTGTCATTGCCGGTAGCGGCTTTTGAGGTGAAGGTGGAAACCGATAGCCGTAGTTTGACGTATGCCTTTTCTGAGGTCGGTAATCAGTCGAAAGAGGGGCTGGATAAAGGCTGGTATCTTACTCGGTCCGATTTGCCTTATGTGTTTAAGGTGAGCCTGGATTTGGTTAAAGACCTCAAGGCACCAAGCCTGACAACACTGAAGTTGACGCCTGAACCGAAAGAGAAAGAAAAGCCAAAAGAAAAGGCGGAAACTGCACTGAAGTCGGTGAATCCACCTAAGACGGTGACGGCACAATAGTTGTCCAAACCGTAAGAGACCAAAGGCCTGTTCCATTGAAGGGGCAGGCTTTTTGGTCGATTAACTTACTGCTTCATTTGCTTTAAAGCGGCTTTTACGGTGGTGGTGCATTCCGCCCGTGAAGGATTATATTTGCAGCGGATTTTGCGTTGCAATTCGAGCATATCGCCGTCGTAGTAGCCCTTTTTCAATAGGGTGAGCCGTGCCTGCTTCATCATGTGGGTGTAGTCGGCTTTGTCTTCCTTGGGGATGGGGATCCACCAATGGTCGGGGATGTTTTCCGTCTGGGCATTGAGCGCTTTTTCAATTTTATCGTAATTATTGAAGAAAGATTCGCGCACCAGCTGACCGATGACATTGGGGATTTTGAAGCGCCAACCAATGAGCTGCATGCTGATCTGTGCCAACGGATAGTTAACAATCCCGCCGTTCGGTGTCATGCCTTTGTAAAGCTCTAATGCATTGTAGGCGACCAAGGGCGCAGCCAAGACATCGACCACGCCATTATTGAACATATTAGGTGCGGTGAACATAGAAGCGGGTACTGGAGTGGCACCAATTGCAGCGACCATTTCAGCTTGTACCGGGTCATATCCCAAGACGGCCACTTTCTTGCCGGCAGCATTACTCAGGCTGTTAATGGATTTGTCATTAACAAAGATATAAGCCGCACCTGCTTGCGCAATGCCCAAGGTAACAAACGAGCCCGAAATCATGTGTTTGGCCATGGCGGGGCGCGACAGCACGTAGAGCAGGGTGTGCATTTGTTTCTTGGTGGTGATCGCTCCCACGGCATCGACGGTGCCGCTAAAACGATTGAACGAGCGTGCCCGCATGCCGCTCATCAGGCCAGCATCGCAATGGTTAGACTGGAGGTCGGCAACGAGTACGCTTTCATCAGTGTAAGGCACGAGGTTGAGTTGTATGCCAAGGGCGCGCATTTTAGCGCTTTGATCCATGGCGGCTTGGAAAATCGGCCCCGAGCGACCAACCGGATCCCAAATACAAATGTTGCGGGTCACACTTTCGAGGAAGCGATCGACAGTTTGCTTGCCCAGAACCTGGCGGGCCAATTGTTTTAACCGCCGAGCTCTCTCCATGACGGGCAGTTCGGTGTTATAGGCAATGGCATACACCTTCTGCACAAGATTGATGATCTTGTCCGTCAGCTCGGGGGTCATTTTTAGGCCCGGGAAAAAGCGGTGAATGATGCCCCATTGCTTATCCGTGACGCTATTGATGAGCGCTTGAATCAGTTCCCGGCTGGGTGATGTGCTTCGCCCCAATTGATCTAACAGCTTCATTTGTTTCGGCGTGAGCACATCGCGGGGGGTTAGGTAGGTGGCCATTTTCTGCAAGGAGTCGACCTGCTCGGGGGTGAGGTTGGCAGCCGCCTCTTGAAGATTAAGTGGCTCGAGCTGCCCAGACTGCGCCCAAACAGGCGGGCACAGTACAAGCAGTAACAATGGCAAGATTTTAATGAGTTTTAGCATGATGCCCCCTTTGTTTATTATTTTGGGCGAACTGCTTTATTCTACCGGATTAGTGCACTCACTGTGAGAGGGATGATATTTACAGCGAATTTTGCGTTGTAATGTCAGCATGTCGGCCGAGTAATATCCCTTTTTGCGCAAGGTGATGCGGGCTTTTTGCATCATTTGTGTGTATTCGACTTTATCCTTCGGCGGGATTTCAATCCACCAGTGGTCGGGGATATTGGAATGCCCACTGAGTGCTTCGCTTATCTTTTTATAATTATCAAAGAATGACTCACGCACCAATTGCCCCAAGAAGTTGGGGATTTCACTACGCCAACCGATCAGCTGCATGGTGATTTGAGCCAGCGGGAAGTCGATAATACCACCATTGGGCGTCATGCCTTTGTACAGCTCCATGGCATCATAGGCGACGAGGGGAGCCGCTAATACATCGACGACGCCATTATTGAACATATTGGGCGCTGACAGCATGGTTGCCGGGACTGGGGTTGCACCAATTTGCGCCACCATTTCGGCTTGCACCGGGTCATAACCTAAAACGGCTACTTTTTTGCCGGCGGCATTGCTTAGGGTGTTAATGCTTCTGTCATTTACGAATACATAGGCGGCACCGCCTTGGGCAATGCCCAGGGTGACAAAGGGTCCCTGAATCATGTGATTGGCCATGGTGGGGCGAGAGAGCACATACAGCAGGGTGTGCATTTGTTTTTTGGTGGTGATGGCACCGATGGCGTCGGTGGTGCCGGTATATTTGTTGAGTGAACGCGCACGCAGGCCGCTGATTAAAGCCGCATCACAATGCCCTGATTTTAAGTCGGCGGTGGCAATGCCTTCATCTGTATAAGGCACTAAGTTTAGTTTGATGCCAAAGGCGCGCACTCGGGCTTTTTGATCCTTGGCGCCCTGGAAAATTGGCCCCGCCTTACCAATGGGATCCCAAATACAAACGCGGCGTTCTAGCACCTCACCTGAGCCCAACCCCAGGAGTTGCTTTATCTTGCGACCGCGCTGATTAATCGGCGCTTCGGTGTGGTAGGCGGTTTGGTACACCTGACGAATTAGGTCGGCGGTGACTTTTACATCGGAGGCGGCATGAAGGAAATTGTGCAGCTGCTCTTGGCTGAGCTGAGTAGTGACTTTATTAAGCAGCGCATCACTAGGCTGTGTCGTCCGTGCCAGCTGGTCAATCAGCTTTTTTTGGGCTGACGACATGTTAAAAGGTTTTGCGTCTGCCCAGCTAGAGGCGGCGAAAAGCGCCAGTGAGAAGCAAACGAATGCTTTGGTAATAAGTGACATAATCGACCTTGTTTTGGCTGTTGTTATGGTTTGATAGTAGAAGACTAAAAACTGAATTGTTATGCCCTTGGGCAACAATTTTTTGGCATTTCAGCCAATGGCGTTATGACAGCTTGAGCGGCTCGACGGACTCGTTGCGGGTGGGAAAATGGCCAGTTTTCTTGTCTTGTAAATACAGTTGCAGGCTGCGCTTTACCACCGGAAATGCCAGCTCGTCCCAGGGAATATCATCGGCTGCGAAGAGCTTTACGTCGAGTGACTCGTCGCCTGCGGCAAAATCACCGGTGACCAGTCGAGCCCGAAAAAAGATATAAACCTGGTTGATATAGGGCAAGCTGAATACCGTATAGAGATGGTCTATGGTAACGTCAGTACAGGCTTCTTCTCGTGTCTCGCGTTTGGCGCCTTCCTCCAGCGTTTCATTGTTTTCATAGAAACCGGCAGGTAGGGTCCAGTAGCCTTTGCGTGGTGCAATAGCGCGACGGCAGAGTAGGAATTTGTTGTCCCAGACTGGCAAAGTGCCCACGACAATACGCGGGTTTTGATAGTGAATGGTATGGCACTGCCGACAACAAAAACGTGGCCGATTGTCTCCATCGGGAATGTCGAATACCAATTGGTCACTGCCACAATGGCTACAATAGTTCATGATAACGAGAAAGGATGAATAAGTTGCTACAGGGTAAAGTGTTGTGAGTAATCTGCAAAGCGCCAGCTGCCAAAATAAAGTAATTGCACAAATCCGTCAGCGCATGGTCAGTTATAAGCCGCGCCCTTTGCCCATTCCCCTTTTGCCTGAAGCCGCCGTTTTGATGCCGATTACCCGCGAGGCCGAGCCGCAGATTATCCTCACCGTGCGCACCAAAGATATGCCAACGCATAAAGGTGAAGTGGCTTTTCCCGGGGGGCGCCATGAAGGTGATGAGGATATTTTGCAAACTGCCTTGCGCGAAGCCCATGAAGAGGTAGATTTGTCAGCCGATCAGGTTGAGTTGCTGGGGCAGTTAACCCCGTTGGCATCTAAACACCGTTTAAAGGTAACGCCTTTTGTGGGGCTGGTTAGCCCTGACGTGAAATTAACCGGCGAGCCGCGTGAAATTGACGAGATTTTTCGTGTGCCATTAGCCTTTTTTCTTGAGCAGGAACCTGAGTTGACTAAGCCATTTAAATTTTTGGGAAAATACTTTCGATTACCTAACTATTATTATGAAGACAAACGCATTTGGGGCTTATCGGCTTTGATGATTATCGACCTGCTCAACCATGTGTTCGATGCTGACATCCGCCTCAAGTAATACAGGAGAACCATCATGATTTATCGCCTTGGCGAGCGTGAGCTGGAGCCTCAAAGCGACAGCTTCTGGATAGCCGATAACGCTACTGTCATCGGCTCGGTGGAGCTGGGCAACAATGCCTCCATCTGGTTTGGTGCCGTGGTGCGTGCCGACAACGACATTATTCATATTGGCGAGGATAGCAACATTCAAGATAACGCCGTATTGCATGTCGATATGGGCGTGCCCATGCATATTGGCAAGGGTGTCACCGTGGGTCACCAGGCGATGTTGCATGGTTGCACGGTGGGCGACAATACATTGATTGGCATTCACGCTGTGGTGCTTAACAAGGCGGTCATTGGGAAAAACTGCATTATTGGCGCGAATGCCCTGGTGCCAGAAGGTATGCAGATTCCTGATAATTCGCTGGTGGTGGGGGTGCCGGCCAAGGTAGTGAAGGAAATCTCTCCACAGCAGGCTGCTATGTTGCCGCTTAGTGCTCAGCATTATGTGGCTCACAGCCAGCACTTTGCGCGTGATTTAAAGGTAGATGAGCGCTATGCCGGAAAGTGATAACAAGCCTGTAGTGGGGCTGGCCTTGGGTAGCGGCTCGGCGCGTGGCTGGGCGCATATCGGTGTTATTGAAGCGTTGGAGGAGCTGGGGATACAGCCAGCGGTGGTCGCCGGTTCTTCGATCGGCTCTTTGGTCGGGGCGGTGTATGTCACTGGCCAGTTACAGCAGTTTTCTGATTGGGTAAAACAGCTGTCGGTCGGTGAAGTTTGGAAGCTGATGGACTTTTCCCTAAGTGGCGGCATGGTCAAGGGCGATAAGCTGTTCTCCCGCTTTAATGAAAAACTGAATAATCCCGATATCGATTCACTGGAACAAAAGTACATGGCGGTGACCACGGAGATGGCATCGGGGCGTGAGCTTTGGATTCGCCGCGGGAAAATATTGGAAGCCGCCAGAGCATCATGTGCTTTGCCGGGTTTGTTTTCTCCTGTGTGCTATCAGGATAAATGGGTGTTGGATGGCGGCTTGGTTAACCCGGTACCGATTTCCTTGTGCCGTGCCATGGGAGCCGAGGTTGTCATTGCTGTAAATCTTAATGGGCATCTGGTTAATTCGCGCGCCGCGCAAGACCGCCGCAACGCCCGGTCGGAAGAGCCGGAAATCGACGAAGACCGCAGCGTATGGCAAAAGCTGGGGGACTATTTTTCCAAGACCGGTGACGAGCCGCCGGGATTCTTCGATGTCGTTTCTGCCAGCATTAATGTGATGCAAGATCGCATCACGCGCTCGCGCATGGCGGGTGACCCACCGGATGTGATGCTGACGCCCCAGTTGGATGATTTCGCGTTGATGGATTTTCACCGTGCGGGTGAAGCCATTGAAGAAGGTCGGGCATTGGTGGCGCGTCATCGTGATGAGATTTTTGGATGGTTGTAGGCTTGATGCAGTATAAAGGTGCCGTCTTTCGTGGTGTGATCTTGGCATTAGCGGCGGTCTTGCTTGCGGCTTGTGCCAGCAGTGGCGCGCCAGTGGTCGATTTGTATGCGTTGTATAGTCAAAATCGTCCGGCTACCCAGCCCGTGACCCAGGGCAGTTACCAGGTGCAAAAAGGCGATACGCTGTATTCCATTGCCTTTCAGCACGGTTGGGATTTTCATGAGTTGGCAGAAGCTAATGGCATTCCTTCTCCTTATGTGATTTATCCGGGGCAGGTGATTCATTTTGATCGCAGGGCTGCTTCATCTCAGACAGCATCTCATTCGGCTAGTCCTTCTCCCTCTCATTCAGCAGCGCCTGCTCAATCCTCTCAACCTTCTGTTGAGCCTGACACTCAGCCCGCCTCGCCTTCGCAGACGGTCAACCTGCCTAAAGGTATGCTACATTGGCAATGGCCAGCTAAGGGTAAGGTGTTGTCGCACTATGGCGACGAGGGCGCCAATAAAGGCATTAACATTGGCGGGAAAAAAGGCAGCCCGGTAAAGGCTGCCGCTGCAGGTGTGGTGGTTTACCGAGGTGAGGAGATAAGAGGGTATGGCAACTTGTTGATTGTTAAACACAATGATACTTGGTTGTCTGCTTATGCTCACATGCAAACCATGCAAGCTCACGAGGGGGATGAGGTGAAGGCCGGTGAGCAGCTGGGCACGTTGGGCAGTTCGGGCAGCTGGCGGGTACAATTGTATTTTGAGATCCGTAAAAACGGTAAACCCCGCAACCCTGAAAAGTTGTTGCCTAAACGCTAACGCCTTCTGAATGGAGACGGAATCATGATCCACTTGCCGCACCGGCGTTTGCTTTTGTTAACGGGCGCAGCCTCGGTGTTGGTGGCGTTGGTTCTCATTGTGGCCAAGGTCATTGCGTGGCAAATGTCTGGTTCGGTGAGTTTGCTTGGCTCATTGCTGGATTCTGTGGTTGATTCCCTTGCTTCTGTCATTAACCTGTTTGCGGTGCGCTATGCGTTGATACCGGCTGATTCGGATCATCGCTGGGGGCACGGCAAGGCCGAGGCGCTGGCTGGGTTAGGGCAGGCGGTTTTCATTGGTATTTCCGCTATTGTGTTGCTGTGGCAGGCAGTGGGCAGGGTGTGGCATCCGGTGCCCATGGAAGCGGCTGCAGTGGGCGTTGGGGTGATGGTGTTTTCTATCGTGCTGACTGGGCTGTTGTTGCTGTTGCAGGCGTACACTATCCGGCGCACAAAATCGACGGCCATCGGTGCTGATCACTTGCATTACTTTTCCGATATGGCGGTGAATGTCGGCATTATTATCGCCATTCTGCTGGCGGCCGCCGGCCTGCCGCGTATGGATGGCATCATCGGTATTGCCATCGCTGTGTATATTTTCTTTGAAGCATGGAAGCTGGGTGGTGAGACAATTCAGCTGCTACTGGATCACGAAATGTCGGAGGATGTGCGCACCGAGGTAGCATCCATCGTCGCGCAACATGATTTGGCGCTGGGTTTTCACGATTTGCGGACGCGTCAGTCGGGCTATACGCAGTTTATTCAGCTCCATGTGGACATGGATGAAAGTCTGCCGCTGGCGGTATCCCACGATCTGGCAGAGCGCATCGAATTGGATATCAAGCGCTGCTTCCCCGCCGCCGATGTCATCATTCACCAGGATCCGGTGAAGGTGACGCCTTATGTGTATGTGAACGACGACGAAGACGAACCACCAATAGGCCAACCAGAATAAGCACCATGCCGGCAATATCGGTGCCGGTGGGTGTTTCATCCAAGATTAGCCACGCCAGAATGATGGCGCAGACCGGGACTAGCAGGCTGGATAATCCCGCAATAGTGGCCGGTAATTGTTGTACCACCACCGACCACAACACCCACGCCAAGCTTGATGCTAAAAATATGCTGTAAACCAAGCCGAAAATGAAGGCGGGCGTCCAGTCGATAGGGCGGGCGGGTACCTGCCAGGCCAATAGCCCAAGCACCAACGAGCCAAGCAGCATTTGCCATGCGGTAAAGTTGATGGGCGAAATCCGCTGTCGCGTAAACAACCGTTTTGATAACACCGTGCCGATGGCCCAAGCGATGCCGCCTCCTATGGCCAACACGACACTTAAACCATGCTGCAAGCCTAGCCAGGGCGCAATCACCAGCGTTAGTCCCAGCGCCGCCAGTAAAAGCCCCCACCATTGCGATATCCCCGGTTTGTCGCCCAGCCACCACCAGGCAAACAACACCACCCAAAAGGGCATAGTGTAGGCAAATAACGAGACCTTACCGGCTCCACCTGTCAAAAGCGCCCACTGCACCAACCCCTGGAAGGCAGCGGTTTGTGCAAGACCAACAAGCAACGTGGGCAGCAAGGGCGGGGGTTTTAATCGACGCCGCGTGACTAAGATGAACACAAACAACACCATGGCGCCGCCGAAATACCGTAAAGCCGCAAAATCCAGCGGAGCAGCATAGGCCATCACCTGCTTCATGATGATCCAGCTATAGCCCCAAACGAGCACAAGAATGGCGAGTGCCGCCATGGCGACAGGAGAGGCTCGCATAGATTAATTTCGCCCCATTGTGGGATGCATTAACAAAATAACTTCAGGTGTGGGATATTGACTGATAAGATTAATCTCGCATTTTGCGGTTAATGACAGGGATGTTGTCATGATACCCACATGGAGTGGCAAGTGCAGCTTTCACAGACTCAGCAATCGGTTGCCCCGGTTGCAAAACACCAAGGATGGTCTGACCCTAAACCGGTTAGCACGTCTGTTCATCATTTTTCCGACGAAGAAATTGATCTTTTCGAGCTATTCCAATCATTGCTGGATCACAGGTGGTGGCTGGTTGTACCGGCTGCCTTATGTGGACTAACCGCATTGATTTATCTGTTGTTTGCCACGCCGGTGTATCAAACGCGCGCTATGCTGCAGCAGGCCACCCCCGAGCAACTGACGGCGTTAAATCTACCTGGCGTTGATTATCATCTCAGCCCTGCTGACGCGGAATCGAAAGTGGTTGCGCTGTTGAGCTCGCAAAATTTCCGGTTGAATTACTGGAAGGTACATCGAGCGTTGTTTGATGATGCATTGGCCAAGCAAAACTCTTCTCAAATCGGCCTGCAATTAGCTCAATTTGATCGTCACAATTTATCGCTTTATTTGCCGCAACTGAATAAGGAAAAGAGCAAGGTGGCCGACACTTTCTTGCGTCTGTCACTGGAGTACAACGGCGGCGTTCAAGGAGCAGCTTTGTTGCGCGGGCTGATTCAACAGGCGTTAATTACGGCGAACCAAGATGTTAAATCGAGTTGGTACAGCAGCTTAATGCAACAATTGAATGGGCTGTCTTATCAGTTGCGGATCAAGCGCACCGACTATCGTAATCACTTGGTGGTCAAGCAGGCACGATTGAACAAAGCAGCCAAAATTGCCAAGCAGATGGGAATTGTTCGACCAACGACATTGGGTGATTTTGGTGCGGTAGGCCAGGGCTCCGCACGTCAGGTTGTCCGTATGGAAGTTAATCAAAAGCAGTTGCCCTTGTATTTCATGGGAAGCCAAGCATTGACTGCCGAGCTTTCTGCCATCAATGCCATCCTAATGCCTATGCAAGACAGCGAAGCTGATTTGGGCACCACTGAGGACTTGCCGGGTGATCGGTTTATAAGCGGGGTGAGTTCGCTTAAAACCAAGATTCATTATCTTAAACAACTGCAACCTGATTTTGACCGCATTTCTCTGGTGCGTATCGTCCAATCGCCACTGGCACCGGCAAATCCCCTGAAACCTAAAAAAATGCTGGTGCTGGCTGTGGGGCTTCTGCTGGGTTTAATGTTAGGCGTTGCGTTAGCACTGTTACGTGCCGCCTGGGTGAAACGCCGGGATATATCGGCCTAATGCTTTTTGGCGTAACGCTCGGCTAAAACCGCACATACCATCAGCTGGATTTGGTGGAAGAGCATGATGGGGAGCAGCACCGGCCCGATGGCAATGCTGCTCGCCGCACCGCCAAACATGACCTGTGCCATGGGCACACCACTCGCCAAACTCTTCTTCGAGCCACAAAAAACAATGGTGATTTCGTCTTCCTTGATGAAACCCAGTTTGCGAGCCAGCAGGGTGGTGGTTGCCAGTACAATGGCCAGCAGCACGCAGCACACAATAGCCAGCATGATGAGGTTAAAGAGAGGCGCTTGTTGCCACAGCCCGTCGACTACCGATTCACTAAATGCGGTATAAACGATAAGCAGAATAGAGCCTTGATCGACGAATTTGACAATCTTGCGGTTGTTTTCGATAAAACGGCCGACCAATGGGCGCGACAAATGCCCCACAATAAAGGGCAATAACAACATCTCACTGATGTGAATGATAGATTGCAGCAAAGAGCCGCCACTGCCTTGCTCGCTCCCCATCAGTAGGCCAAAGGCGAGAGGGGTGAGTACGATGCCTAAAATGCTGGAGGCCGATGCGCTGCATACAGCGGCCGGAATATTGCCACGTGCGATAGACGTAAAAGCAATGGCCGACTGCACCGTGCCGGGAAGGGCGCAAAGAAACAATAGGCCAACATACAGGTCGTTGCCCAATAAAGGCTTGGTGAGGGGTGTGGTGGCCAGGCCAATCAAGGGAAAGGCGATAAACGTAAAACTGAAAATGAGCAGGTGCAGTCGCCAGTGCATGATGCCGGCAATAATGGCCTTACGCGATAATTTTGCACCGTGCAGAAAAAACAACAGCACAATAGCGTAAAACGTCAGCTGATCGAAAAATGCCGCCCCTTTTCCATGGGCGGGCAGCAGGCTTGCCAACACCACCATGCCAATGAGGCATAACGTGAAGTTGCTGAACAGCAGCCGGAACGATTTAAGCACAAGCCCACCCATGTCGATGAAGGATTGGCGATGATAACTAATAGCGATCACCTTATAAAATCGTGCTAGGGTGAGTGAATGCCAGTCGTTGGCAAATTGATCACGACTTGTGCCAAAATAAAGCTGTTTGTTCACAATAGGGAATTAAGTATGGAAGCGCTATTGGCTGCAATCTTGCTCGTCGTCACCTTGCTGGGTGTGTTTTACGCGGGGGTGTCGCGCCCCACGGGTAGCTTGGTTTTTGTCATTGTATGGATTATCGCAGGCATTATCGGGGAATGGCCGTTTAATCCTGTTTTGTTTGTATTAATGCTGGCCGGTGTTTTTGTGCTGAATCATGTGGATTTGCGTCAAAAATTCTTGGTCAAACCGGTATTCAACGCATTAAAAAAATCCATGCCGCCGATTGGTGATACCGAACGCGAAGCCATTGAAGCCGGCACCACCTGGTTTGATGCGGACTTGTTTTCAGGTAAACCAGACTGGGATAAATTTGCCGATATCGAATTCACTCAGCTGACAGAAGAAGAGCAAAACTTTCTTGATAATGAAGTGGATACGCTTTGTAGTATGCTGGATGAATGGAAGATCCATCATGAGCTCAAAGATTTGCCAGAAGACGTTTGGCAATATCTAAAAGACAACGGTTTCTTCAGCTTTATTATTCCTCGTGAATACGGCGGTAAAGCCTTCTCCCCCTATGCGCAAAGCCGCATTATGAGCAAGATTGCCTCTCGCTCTATTACGACAGCCGTGACGGCAATGGTGCCTAATTCGCTTGGTCCCGGTGAGTTACTGGCAAAATATGGTACTGATGAACAGAAAGACCGCTGGTTGCCCGGCCTTGCCGCCGGTAAAGAGATTCCGTGCTTTGGTCTGACGGGGCCGGAAGCGGGTTCCGATGCCGGCTCCATTCCTGATACCGGCATCGTTTGCAAAGGTGAAGTCGATGGCAAGGAAGTGTTGGGGATCCGCTTAAATTTTGCCAAACGCTGGATTACCCTGGCACCCGTCGCCACCGTTGTTGGCCTGGCATTTAAACTCTACGATACGGATCATTT
>CAYVZZ010000018.1:22382-26437 GCA_964456185.1 uncultured Alcanivoracaceae bacterium | reverse complement strand
AATAACAATGACAAATTTTATGCGCACATCGTCGTCAGTCGTCGCACCCAAATTAATGGGACGCTCGCTATTGGCTATTTTACTGGCCGGTACCTCTCTGTCTGCCTTGGCGATGGAGCCACTGGCCAACAGTGAACTATCCCAAGTCACCGGCCAAGACGGCATTACACTCAGTATTAAAAGCGACAAAATTGGCTTTGATCAAGTCATTTACGATCGCAATGGCGTGCCAAATACAGCAGGCGTACCTAGCGTTTTGGGTGTGGATACCACGCTTGACGCTGGTTTGGCTGGCGCCATCAAGATGGACAACTTCGCCATCCACATGCCAACTAATGGCGCAATAACCGCCGACATTGATGCCGGCCAAAGCACGAGTGGCGATCCGGTTCTGAACATCGGTGTCACCATCCCAACTGGCACCAAAATCCACGTCGGCGAATTCCAGATTGCCACTGCGAATACATCTTCAACAGATTGGACGCTTGGCACCCCCGTTACCTTTGGCAGCTCGACCTATAACGGCACGCTTTCCGGCTACACCGGTGGCTACGACATCACCATCGGCAGCGGCAACATCAATTTTCAGCTGGGTAATGTAGCGCAAACCTACAGCTATGACACAATCACCGATTACGGCAACTTGTCACCTAGTGGTGTAGCGACAGATACGACAACGACCAAAACCGCCAACCCCATGATGCTGGCCGACTTCACCTTCACCAACGGCATTCGTATCCAGGACTTTACCCATGCGGATAGAGCAGCAACCGACAATAACCCTGCAACAACCGGCGGCGAAGAGCTACAAATCGGCCTATTGGTAGTAGACGACAACAACTACGACCCCAGATCAGTCGCCAGCACTCATAAAGAAGATCTAACCATCGACGACCTCGCCATGAACATCACCGATGAAGGTATCGTCCTCGCCGCCGGTGCCATCGGCAGCGCCAACGGCGTCAACATCCGCATGTACGACGTCCACCTGGGCGGCAGCAGCTTGCCCAACCTCGGCACCACTTACATCAAAGGCCTGGATCTTGGCATAGACGCCACCATCACCATTTCCGGACATTAATTCTCGCCATGTCGCGGACAGGGTCCGCTCCTACAACGTGCTTTATCTCCCTGTAGGAGCGGACCCTGTCCGCGACCAAAGCACAAAATAATTCTACACTGTAGGCCCGCATAAGCTCCGCGTTGCGGGCAAATATGTTTCGGCAATAACGCCCTTAATATGCCGGCAACGCCGCTGGCGCGGCTTATGCCGGCCTACTAATATGTCATCCTCGCGCGTAGCGCGAGGATCCAGTGTCTTTTGATTTTAAAGTAATTCAAAAAGGCGCTGGATTCCCGCAAAGCGGGAATGACGGGTAGGGACTTGTTCAGACCTTCCTCAGTTTGCATGTAGTACGCATTGATGCGCATAATAAGCTATGACAATATTTGCCAAGGTGTGCTGATATGGCCACGATGAACATTTCTTTGCCCGATTCTTTAAAGCAGTTTATTGATAGAGAGGTCGATTTGGGTGGTTTTTCCAGTACGTCGGATTATGTCCGCGATTTGGTACGCCAACGACAACGTGAGCATGCGGAAAATCACTTGCGCGAATTGATTGCCGAGGGATTGGCATCAGGCTCCGCCGGCCGGGTGACGTCACAATCTTTTGATGAATTGCGCATGGAGTTGCGTCGCCAATATGGCCGGTAAGCTTCTTGAATGGCGTCAACAGGCCAAAGACGATGTGTTTAGTGCGGCCAGTTGGTATGCGGCGGAAGTCAATCTCGAATTGGGCGAACGGTTTCTTAATGCGTTGCATAAGACGCTAGATGATATTGCATTGTCTCCGGCAATGGGGTCGACTCGTCATGCTTACCTTATTACAGAAGGGGATGCTCAGTTGCGTTTTTTCCCGGTAAAAGGTTTTCGGCGTTATTTGGTGTACTATTTTGACTTTCCAACTCATGTCGATGTTGTGCGTGTTTGGCACGCTAGTCAGGGGTTGGAACCGTTATTTCCCGACCTTAATGATGGCGCTTAGCAGGGCTTACGCATCAGTGAATAATTGCACCTATAGTATTAACGTCCAATAAATTGCGCTCCTGCGGTCTTGTTTCTAAGATAAGCCTTTATTTATTGCTTGTTGTGCCCTATGAATAATAAGAGCTGGGATTATCTGGCCGCTGCGTTTTTTTTGCTTTGCTTGGCAGGCTATTTGCTGTTGGCCTGGCTGATTTCCCAACCGGCTTATCATGCGTCTTTTGGTAGCATTTTCGGCTACCGCATTTTCAATATCGACGATGCTTACCGCTATTATCTGGCGGCGACGCCGGTCACCACGGAGGGCATTTGGACGTGGAATTATTACCTGCCGCTTAATCTGTTGTTTGATGGCACTTTTTCTTGGTTGTCGGGCCATGATGCCTTTTGGATGCGAGTGCCGCATATTCTCGCCAATGTGAGCGGGTTGTGGCTGGTGTATCGTGCCGGACGTTATCTGGATATTCATCCGGCTTGGTCGTTGCTATCCTGCGCGGCGCTGTTATTGATGCCGCTGTATGCGCTGGTGAGTATGAGCTTTTATGCCGAAGGCTTGCTGGCGGCGTTAATGGGGCTGGTGATTTATGCGTTGGCGTCGCAGCGCGAGCGGTTGCTGGCTGTGACCTCGGCGGCCATGCCGTTTGTCCGCCCGGAAGGGGTCTTTTATCTGGGGTTCTTGGCGCTGGAACGACTTTGGCAAAGGCGCTTTAAGCAGGTTCTGGTGATGTTATTGCCGGCTTTCGGCTATTTCATTGCTGTTTTGTTGGTGTTTCATTTCTCGCTTGATGGTTTTTGGCAGGACAGGCAGGCGTACGGCTCACTCTATAAGGTGGCCGGTGAGCTGGGCGGCGGCAAGGCGGAAAGCTGGTGGCCGTATATCACCATTAACCCGCTATGGTGGTTGCTGGGCTTGGCGGGGGGCTTGCTGCCTGCCATGAAGCGTTTTCGTCCGCTGTTTTTGGGCGCTTTGCTGCTGATGGGCTATTGGTTTGTGCAAATGTGGCACGGCAACGCCAATGGCGAGTCACGTTATTTTGCGTCGCTAATGCCGTTGTTTGTGTTGTCTCAAGCAGCGCTTTTGCAGGCAGTCGTGCGCTGGGGCAAAGCCAAGTGGCCGCGATTGCTGCCGGCAATGGCATTAGCGGTAATGCTCTTCATCGGCCTGGAAAATGTCTTGCAGCTGGACCCCATTCGCAACCGCTATTTTGATGGCAATCGCTACCCGGTCGGGCAGGTGAAAACAGGGACAGAAGATTTCACCATTTACCCGCCGGCCTATGGCAAGGCACTAAAACAAGCCTATGCCTTCACCTGTGCCTATAGCGATTACGACCCTGCTGTGGACAAGGTAATCGTGAATGCCTTTCAATGGTTTAACCAAGCGACCACGTGCGACCTGCCAAACAGGGTGCAAGTCGAGCTGGCATTCATGCGCCCGCAAGTGGTGTTCCGCTATACGCAGGGCTACTTTTTTACTCTCTACCCGCAGTTGCCACACTATGCCTTTTATCACTTCTACCCAGCACCCAATAAGCGGGTGAGCAATGGGCATCACTACGCCCTGTACGTCACCATGCACGACAGCGTCTTCCCCGGCGAGGCCATCCAGCCGTTGTTCACCAACCAGGTGTTTAGCGTGTTTAAAGTGCGTTATCGCCGTTATTTGCACACGCCGTTTTTTCCGGATTAAGTGTGTTGCACAGGTGCCTAATTCGACCGCCTCTTTCTCGTCATCCTCGACCGTCTTCCCATTCGCCATCCTCGGCCGCTTCTTTCCCGTCATCCTCGACCGCCAGGTCGGGGATCCAGCGTCTTCAATTAGTTCGCCCAGAAAAGTCACTGGGTCCCCGATGGTTGCACCATCGAGGACGACGGTGCTGGTAGGTTGATGATTGTTTTTTTATCGTCCTCCTCGACCGCCTCTTCCCCCGTCATCCTCGACTGCTTCTTCCCCCGTCATCCTCGACCGCCAGGTCGGGGATCCAGCGTCTTCAATCAGTTCGCCCAGC
>CAYVZZ010000018.1:0-22282 GCA_964456185.1 uncultured Alcanivoracaceae bacterium | reverse complement strand
AGTTCGCCCAGCAAAGTTACTGGGTCCCCGATGGCTCCGCCACCGAGGACGACGGGGGACTAAGTGACGAGAGAGATAGGCATGGGGTGCAGTTGTTGGTATTCTCGGCCAGAGTTTTTAACAAAAACAACCATCAGGAGGCAAGGATGCAACCCTGTGTTTATTTGTTGGCCAGCAGGCGAAATGGCACTTTGTATGTCGGGGTGACTAGTCATTTGGTGCAACGTGTTTGGCAGCACAAAAAGGGATTTGTAGAAGGCTTTACCCAACGTTATAAAGTGCACCATTTGGTATGGTGGGAACAACACGATGAGATGCTGTCGGCTATCGCTCGCGAAAAGCAGCTCAAAAAGTTTTCACGTCGCAAGAAGTTGGAAATGATTGAAGCATTCAATCCATATTGGCGGGACTTGTATGCCGATATTATAGGCTGAGACGTTTGTCGATTTCTGATAATAAGTAAATTTGACCCGTATGACTAAACCCTTCTTCAACCACCACCAAGACCTTTACCTCGGCCGCTTTCCGCCCTGGAATGATACGGCGGAGATTGAGGGCGTGGCGTTGTTGGAAGAAGCGGCCGAGCAGATACGTCATGAGTTACAAGCCAACTTGGCCGACCCCAAACGCGCCGAGATTTGCTTTCAGAAATATGGCTTGAAAAAACAAAAAGGCTGGAAACAAATCGAGCTATCCATTTACGGGGTGGATTACCCGCAACGTCAGCTGCTTTTTCCTGAAACCATGCGTGTGCTGCGGCAGATTCCCGGGATATCCACGGCTTATTTCAGTGTGTTGTCACCGCACACCGATATTGCCCTGCATGTGGGCGATGTGGATGCCTATTACCGCGTTCATCTCGGCCTAGAAGTGCCCACTGCCTTGCCTGGTTGCGGTATCGAAGTGGCGGGTGAGGCAAAAGCCTGGGAGCAGGGCAAATGCATTTCATTCACCGACATTTACCCCCACACCGCTTGGAATCACAGCGACCAGCAACGTATTGTGCTGATTGTCGATATCTTGCGCCCCGAGTTTCATCATCAAAAAATATGGGTCGATAGTGGCGTACGCGCCACACTCTACTGGAGCCGCTTGTATGAACATGCCTGGCCGTTATTAGAGTTACTGCCGCGCGTGATAACCCGACTTGGGCGGCCGCTGTTTCATTGGGTGAGCTATGTGTGGCATAGGTGGCGGGGTAATCGTTGAACGTCATCACCAGATGGATTCAACGGCATATTGATGAATGTGTTGGTCGGCTGTGATGATCGGAATGACTTCTGTCTTCGCGGCTGCAACTAGTAGGCGGTCAAAAGGATCCCGATGAACAAAAGGAAGGTGTTGGAGCTGTTGCAAATAGGCAGGCTTAATCGGTAAGAATCGAATGGCGTTGTTTTGACAGAGCGTAAAAAAGGCTTTAACGCCGCCTAGCTAGTGGAATCACCCGGCGGCGCATCAAAATCATCTGCTATTTTGATTTTATCTTCCCAGCCACCAAGCTGAACATGGTTTGTTCGTGGTTTTTTGATCTCAAAGGGAATGCCCTGACGGTAGGTGATTTGCCGCAAAAACAAATTGATAGCCGTGCTCATGTCTAGCCCCAAATCGGCTAGTATGGCTTGTGCTTGGGCTTTGACCTTTGCGTCTGTGCGCACTGAAATGCTGCTGTTGGCCATGTCGTTGCCTCCGATAGATGGCTTCTTCTTATTGTAATGCGCTCTGTATGACACTGTCTATACATTGTAACATCATTGCCATAGCTACTCTTCCCCGTCATCCTCGACCGTCAGGTCGGGGATCCAGCGTCTTTAAATCGGTTTGCCTAGCAAAGTCACTGGGTCCCCGATGGCTGCGCCATCGAGGATGACGTTGTGGGATGTATTGGCCAAAAGTGGGCTCCCGAGCTGGATAATGGAATAGCCTGTATCTTGCAGCTAACTTCTTCGTAACCCCAACCACAACAACGCTAAACCACCCGCCACTATGTTGGTGTACAGCGTCATCAACCGCCACAGCAAAATAATGCTCATGCAGGTGGCGAGCTCGAAGTGTTGGCTGAGTAATGCCGTGATGGACAAATCAGCTGCCGGAAAGCCGCCGGGCAAAGGAATAAGCAGTCCGGTAACGGCTCCCACAAAGTGAATCAGCGCTGCCTGCGCCCAGGGGAGGTAATGCCCCACCATGAGAATGGCGAGATATACAATGCTTAAGCGAATCGCCCAGTTGATGAGTGATAGCAACAGCACGAGCAGCAGTTGTCGCAGTGGCATTTGTCGTGTTTTTTGCAGTAATTCGTCCATACCGGCATGTAGGCGCTTAGGTAGTATTCTTTCGACGGGAAAACGCAGCACAAAATTGATTAAGCGTTGGTTAAAAAGCGCGTAGATAAACAAGCTGGTAAGCCCGAACAGTAAAAGCGGTAATCCGACTAACCAGGCTGTGTTGCTAATGGCGACATGAGTTTGCGTCCACGCCCACACCAAGATAAAGGGAAAAAGTAGTGTTAGGGCAATGCCGTTTAGTGCGTTTACCGTTAGCCCCGCTGCGGCAGCCGCTGAGCCGTTTACCCCTTCTTTACTGTAGCTGTAAAGCCAAACACCGGGGGTCGCGGTGCCAAAGGTGGTTTCATCGGCCAGGGTGCAGATGAGATTGATATGCAAAATGCGCCATCGAGAGAGCGTATGACTTTGGTGGGAAAGCAATAGCTGCAGCCGCCAAGTGACGCAATACCAACGACCAATGTATAGCATCAAAAATGCGACGATCCAGTGTGGTGCAATTTGAGTAATGGCTAGCCAAACGGGAGTGCCGCCAATTAATAGTGGGGCGGAAATGATGAGCACTAGAAACGCGGCAATGAGGCTTATGCGTGATTTGGTGAGAGTGCCTGATAGCATTAGCGGTATAACCGTCGATAATACCGTATCTTTTGTTGCAGTAGCCATTCATTGAACTGAATGCGCGGCCGGTACCATTTTATCCAATCGGCAGCCTTTGTGCTGTGGGGAAAGTAGCCGGCATCCGGGGCGGTGGCGCATGCAATGTAGTCAGCTAACTGGATTTGTCGCGTAGGCATTTGCTGTCGCCATTGGCCTGTGTATTGAGATGAAATCGGTTGAAGTAAATGGCTGTGGTAACGCTTGAATGCCTTGCTGTTGATAAGCTGAGTTGCTGATTTTTGGGTGGTGTGAAAATCCAGCTGCTGCGGGTAAAAAGCCACACCGATGAATTGGCAGATTTGTTTTAGCGTCTTTTTCGGGCTGCTTGCCAGTGTTTCATACTGTATTTGCAGAAGTTGATTAGTGGCGCTTGATATTTGCTTGGCGGCACGGTTAATTCCGTTCCAATAGGTCATTTGCAATGGAATAGAGCTGCGCTCCAATTTGGCACGGCAAACAGATAAGTAGTTGTCGCGGTAGTCTCTAACAATGTGGATGAATTTTGCGTTTGGAAAGAGTTGTAATAGAAGCGGCCACTTGGTGATGATTTGGTCGGGATAGGGCAGATGAGCACCAAGTTGCTTGATGTCGCTTTTTTGGTACAAAGAGTCGTAGCTGTGTAGCACCTGTTTGCACGCAGCTGAATAATTTAGTGTTTTTGCCTGTGCGTCTAATGCGTTTTGCAGCTGCTGACGGTTAAGTGCCCAATACTTGATTCGTCGTTGTTTTAGTAGTCGATTGCAAAATTGTTCGATTGTTTTTGCGTTCCAGTTGTTCACGGCATGATATCGGCGGAATAATTTAAAGATAAATGGGCTTTCGGGTGGCACGAGAAGATTAGGGTGTGCATCTAAAAGTGTCCGCAATAAAGTTGAGCCGGTACGCGGGCGGCTGATAATAAAAAAGATAGGTGGCTCGGCTCGGTTCATTTTGTTGTTATTCATCAATAGTCTAGTTGTGACGGGGCGTTATACTGTGCCATGGTACTGTAGCTTAGCAGATTGTGTCAGTAGGATTGAGATATGAAAGAGCGTCTTTGGTTTGGTGTTTACGGAAAAGCTTACCAGGGCAGTGAACCGGCTTTTTTTGATGAGGCCTTTCCATGGCGCGAGTACCTGGAGGAGCAGTTTCCGGCGATTCGTGAGGCGGTGGCGCCTTTGTTAGAAAATGATGAGGCACTGGAGCCGTATTTTGATGCGGAGATTCAGTTTCCGCCGAAGAATTGGAAGACGATTGCGCCGATTTTCTGGGGTAAGAAAACCAAGGATTACGACCACTTTGCTGAGTTGCTGGCGATTTTGAAGCCGATTCCGAGGCTTTGTGGTGTGTCTCTTAATTTGCTTGAGCCGCATTCGCGCATCCTACCGCATTTTGGTGATACGAATGCGGTGTATCGGGTGCATTTGGGCATTCAGGTGCCTAAGGCCAATGAAAAATGCACTTTTACGGTGAGTGGTGAAACGCGTGCTTGGGAAGAGGGCAAAACGCTGGTGTTTCTGGATGCCAATACGCATGAAGCGGTGAACGACACGGATGAGAAACGCTATATTCTGCTTTTGGATGTGATTCGCCCTGAGTTTGCGCACTTACGAAAGTGGGTTTGTTGGCAGGTGCTAGCAGTATTTACGTTGTATTGGCTGGTATTTAAGCTTTCTGCGCGGTTTCAGGCATTACTGCGCAATAGTGTAGCCCGTATTCCCGAGTGGTTGCTTGGGGCGGCATTGTTGCCGCTGCGCTTGGCGTGGCTATGCTACTGGCCGTTTGTGAAAGCCGATAAATAAAGAAGATGATGATGCCTTTACCGCGTAATGCCTATACCGATGCTGCCCTACTTGACGAGGAATGGGGGCGCCATTTTGCTGCGCGTTGTTTTGTCGGAACGGCGATGGATTTCTCAGCTGTTGGCCAGTATCGCGCTTGGCAGCTTGGCCATTATGCCCTGACTTGCCGACGCACGGCGGATGGGGTGCGTGCTTTCAACAACGTGTGTTTGCATCGCAATGCGCTGATTGACCCGCCGGGCTGCGGCAAACGGGCGTTTTGTTGTCGTTACCATGGCTGGCGCTATGGCGATGATGGCGCTTTGACCAAAGCGCCTTTTGTTGAGCTAGAGCAAATTGCCAACCGGCAGTTGCCGCAGTATCCGGTGGCCGAATCGTCAGGGTTGTATTTCGCTGGTTTGAATGGCGATGAACCGCCACTTGATGAAGTCACCCGCTTGGCGCAGCGCCTGCAATGGCAATATGCTGCGCCATTTGATACGGGTGAGCTGGAGCATGCCTGCAATTGGAAACTGCTGGTGGAGAATGTGCTAGAGGCGTATCACGTTGGCTTTGTGCATCAAAAGACGTTTGGTCAGGCGGGTGCGCAGCCCAAGTGCTTTGATGAAATAGGGCAGGGTGATTATACGCTTTGGCAGTTGTCCCGCCCTGAAACGGGCGACAAGTTGACAGCGTTAGCCCATTTGCCCGGTGCCGCTGCGCATTATTTGCATGGTTATATTTTTCCCAATGTGTTTCTGGCGAATACCAACAATTTGATTGGCTACCTGGGATGGCTGGAGCCTTTGGCCGTTAACCGCACCGTTTTGCATTGGCAGTTGTTTGAACTGCCTGCCTTGCAGCAGCTACCTAATAACGTGCGTGAACAAATCCGGCAGCAGGCCATTACTACCAACCGAGCCGTGTTGGAGGAAGATAAACCGATTGTGGAAAGCTGCCAGCAAGGTTTGGCTTCAGTTGGTGGCCAGCCGTATCAGCTGCAATCCATGGAAAGCCAGATTAAGGCGTTTCATGCGATGTATATGCGCTCGAGGAAGGGCTGACAAGTTCTTATCAGTCATTCAAATAGCGCACTTCTGGCGTATCAGCGATAGCACGTCTTCTGGCAAGTCGCGATAGAGATAGCCGTATTTCGCCATGTCGGGAAATTCAATGTCGTCTATGCTTAATGGCTTGAGGTCTTTGCCACTGGATGCCAAGTAACGCAGTTTGGGAATGTGCTTTTGGTAGGCGGCTTGGGTTAATACCAGTAAATTGGGGTGGCTGGTGGCGGTGTAACCCATGGCCAGGCTGTAGTGCTTGGCTTGCGGGTTGCTGGGGTTGATGCGGGCGAAGGTACGTTTTACGCCACATAGCTCAAAACTGAATTGCATCATGAGAATGGAAATGCGCGCGGCAATGTGGCTGCCGATGTAACGCGTGTCCCAGATGAATAATCCGCCCTCGTTTTCGCGCTTTTGCCAGTCCATGTCTTTCCCAGAAGCTAGCCCGATGGAGCAGCCTTGGTAATCGGCAATAAAGTAAAGATTGTTGTGGTTGTCAATAGAGTGAAACCAGCGTTCTTGCTCTTCCGGTGTGATGAGGTGCTGGTCGAACATGGCATGACGAATGTCATCACGGTTGCGTGCCTTGCGCACCATTTCGATGTCGTCGATGGTGAGCCGCCTTAATGTGATGCCATATTTACGAATAATCATGTGATGATTTCGGCAATTTCCGAGGGCAGGTTTGCCACCCGTTTTTTTTGTGTGTGGTAAAGGCCGCTTAAAACCGCACCTATTCCCAGCCCGGATAACAGCAATAATATACCTTGTGAGGTGTGATGCTGCATGAGGGACATCAAACCGGTTAGTAAAAGTAGGCCGGGGATGAGAGCGGTGAAGGCAAAAAAGCGCCCGTTGCGATAGATGAAATGCCATGCCAGCCGCCAACGTTGCCAAGTTGAATAGGTTGAGCCTTTGGTTTGGCTGGGGGCGTGTTGCGTGGTGGCCTGGGCTATTTTGTCCGCATGCCGTTGCAATGGCATGTCGATGGAAGAATAGAAAGGGTGGGCGGCGATACAACGCTGCAACAGCTCGCGAGTGAGTCCGCGAAAGCTACAGGGACGCACATGGTTTGGCTGAAAGAGCGGGGAAATAAGGAAATGGAATAGGTTACTGCCGTGTCGTTTTGCTGAGGGGTGCCCGGCAATGGCTGTGCCAAAAACGAGGTCGGCTCCTTTGTGCAATGCGTCGATTAGCTTGGGAATTTCTTCGGGGGGATGTTGTAGGTCCGCGTCGAGCGTGACGATGACATTGCCGGTAGCCTGCTGTAGCCCGAGCCAGGTGGCGTCATGTTGGCCGAGATTGTGTTTTAGACGAACCAGGGTGAGGTTGTCATGTTTTGTGTGTAATGTTTTTAAGGTTGCCCAACAGGACAAGTCATCACTGTCATCGACAAGAACAATATTGCTGATTGGGGGTAAATTGGGGGTGTGGAATAGGCGCTCAAGTAGAGTGGAAAGCTGGCTGGTGTCCCGATAAATGGGGATGACAAGTGACAAGGTCATATTTTTTTGCTGAAACCGCCGTCCAAAGTGATATCGGCACCGGACATCCATTTGGATGCATCAGAGAGTAAGAACAGAGTGGCTTGAGCTACGTCTTCTGCTTTCCCCAGGCCAAGTGGATAGCTGGCGACATAGGCGTCGGTGTTTTCTTTGGAAGTGCCGGCAGCAGCAACGGCTTCGGCTTTATCGAGCAGCGCGGTTCTGACAAGGCCCGGCTTAAGGCAATTGGCACGAATGCCTTTGGCGGCATGCTCCAATGTAATGGCATGGCTGAAGGCCTCGATGGCCGCTTTGCTAGCCGAATACAGGCTGCCGCCTTGCATGGTGCGATTACTGGAAATGGTGGATAGGAAAACCAATGCGCTGTTGTCGTTGAGTCGCTTTTTTCGTAGCAAAAGCGACGTTAATAAAATCGGTGCTTTGGCATTGATATTGAACACTTTATCGAATCGTTTTTCGTCTAAATAGCGAATGGGGAAGGGGTCGATAATGCCGGCGGCATGGCAAACGCCATCCAGTTGCGGCAGTTTTTCAATCAATTGCTGGCGTTCGTCATCTTGGGTGATGTCGGCCAAATAAGAAATTGCATTGTCGCCAACTTGTTGCGCGGTGTTTTGCAAGCGTTCTTGATTACGCCCGGTAATCACCACCTTCGCTCCTTGCTCGCCTAATGCAATAGACACAGCACGACCAATGCCGGAGGAGGCACCGGTCACGAGAAAGGTTTTGTGTTGTAAGTCGTCGTAATGGGCGGTCATAGGTTTTTATTATGGTTGACGTATAAGGCTATATTGTGATGACTGTTGCGTTCCACGACAAGCCGATGCCGAAACCGGCCAGCAGGATTTTATCACCCGGCTTGGCCTGTTGTGTGGTGATGAGGTGTTCGAGTGTTAACGGAATGGTGGATGAAACGGTGTTGCCTTGCTCGGCCAGGTGCAAGGGAAATTTGTCGTCAGGGATGCGGCACTTGCGTTTGAGTGTGCGCAGGATGATTTTGCTGGCTTGGTGGAAGACAAAAAAGCGGATGTCGTCGCGGGTTAATCCGTTGGCGTTGAGTGTGTCGTCAATGAGTTGGGGCACGCGTTTTAGGGCGAAGTAAAGGAGTTGTTCGCCTTGCATGGTGAGTTGACCGAATCGCATGCCGTTAGACGTATGCTGATGTTCTTCCAGCCAGTCGGTTGTGGCCGGGTCACGTCCTGCACTGTGTTTTATCCAGAGTGCTTTGGCATTGGCACCGTCAGTGCCAAAGCGAAATTTGCCAATATGTTCCTGTTTGGATGTTGTGATAAGGGTGGCGCAAGCACCATCGCCAAAAAGCATGCGCAAGTTAAGGTCATCATCGTGTACCACTTTCGATGGGGTTTCGGCGGTTAACAAAAGAGCGGTGCGAATGCCGTTACCACTAAGTAACCCTTTGGCTACCTGCAGGCCATTGACGAATCCGGTGCAGCCACCCGGAATATCGAGCGATAAGCATTGGGGTTTTAGACCAAGCCGGTCGTTGAGTAGACAAGCTGTGGTGGGGGCTTTGTAATCGTATCCTTCACAACAAAATAGCAGTGCATCGATTTGCTCGCGGTAAGCAGAATTTTGTTCGAACAACTTTTCTGCTGCTCTAACCGCCAAGTCGGAAGGGATGTGGTCTGGTGCTGAAATATGCCGCTTCTTCACGCCTGAGAGCTTAAAAATCTGCTCCGCTGAGGTGTCGGGAAACTCGGCGGCCAGTTGTTCGTTATCGAGCGTATTGGGTGGTAGGTAATGCGCAATCTGGACGATTTTGGTTGGCATGCTACACCTCGATGAGAGGTAGGCAGTGGATGCGACTATTGGGCATCCAGATGTTGCCCCAGGAAAGCCCTACGCCAAAGCCGGATAACAGCAGGGTTTGTGGCTGTTTCAGTGATTCAGCCAATCGTGCGACCAGGGTTAGCGGAATGGATGCCGAGCTGGTGTTGCCATAGTCATCCAGTGAGTAGGGCACCTTCTCTTCGGGGACTCGCAATAGCTTGCGGATGGTGTCGTTCATCAGCTTGTTGGCTTGGTGCATGACGAAGTGGTCGATGTCATTCATGTCCAGCTGATAGTGCTTGACTAATGCCCGGATGGATTCGGGGGCGCGCTTGATGCTGAAGGCAAAGACTTCGTCGCCTTTTAACACGAGGTTGAGACGGCAGCGGGTAATGCCGTCGCCTTCGTTGTGCATGACAAAGGAGTCATCATTGAGGCGATGGCGTGATTGACCGTCGCGCACCATGATGGCATCGCCGCCGCTGCCGTCTGTGTAGGTGTTGGCGTACCAGGTGGCCTGCGGCGCGGCTTCTAACAATGTGGCGGTGCCGGCATCGCCAAATAAAGGGTAAGTGCTCTTGTCTTCGCGTGAGCAGGTGACGGAAGAGGTGTCGCCCGCCAGTAGTAAGGCTTTTTTTGCCCCTGTGGTCTTCATTAAGCTGCTGATGGTGGTCAGCCCGTAAATATAGCCCGAGCAGCCCAGGTTGATATCGAATGCCAGGGTGGTGATGGGCAGCTTAAGGCGCTCTTGTAATAGCGCGGCGGAGGCCGGCAGGTAATAGTCTGGTGATTGTGAGACGAAGATGAGTAGGCCGATGTCGTCTCGGTTAATTTGCTGTTCGTTAAGTAGTTTGTCCGCGGCGGCATAGCACAAGTCCGCTGTGGTGGTGCCTTCCGGCACGATGTGACGATGGGCCACGCCGGTGGTTTTGATGAGGTAGTCACGCTCTTTGGGCGGCATCAGCGTAAGGTCGCTGTTGTGCTCCACTTGCCGGGGAACGGCGGCGGCAATGGCGCTAATGCGGGTGTGGTCGAGCGTGAAGGTGGCCATGATTAAGCGGCAATGATTTTTTGATGTAAGTCGGCAACAGTTTTGATGTCACGGATTTGTTCGGCTTCTAATTCGATGCCGTATTCCGTAGCGACCATTGCCATGAGCACCAAGCTGTAGAGCGAGCTCCAGCCTTCCATTTTACGAAACTCGGTGTCGGCATTGAGGTGGGATGTATCCAGCTCGTCCAGTTCGTCTTTTATTTTGGTGATTAATTCATCAAGGGTGAGTGAGGCGTTGTTGCTCATGAATAAACCGTTATACGTATTGAGGTCATTATTGTATTGGCGGTCAGTTTAGCATGGAATGCACGCCATAGAATTGAGATTTGTTAAGCCGGCGTAGGCCCGCATAAGCACCGCGTTGCGGGCATAGTGTTTTGAGCATGTCGCTCTGCGAATGCCGGCAACACCGCTGGTGCGGCTTATGCCGGCCTACAAAAGTGGGGCGTCTATTAGCGCAGCATTATCCGGCTGAATTCCAACAGTGTATCCAGCTTGTTTTCAATAATCGCAACAATAATTGGCAAGTGTACTCGCTGGTAACCGTGCACGGCGATGTTACGGAAGCCAACCATTTTCTTTAATGCTTCCGACATAGTCGGCTCAATAAGCCGCGCGTCAGCCAGACAATCAAATACTTCTCGCGAGGTTTGGGCAATGCCAAGCTGCCGTTGGCTCACCACATGTTGCGCCATATCAATAGCAGCCTCACAAGCACGTTGAATGTTCAAAATAGCAGCGTCTTGTCGCGTTGTAATTGGTGGTGAAATCATCCGCTGCCGCTTGATATTCTTCCTTGGCACAGGCGCGCTCGATGCTGGCTGCCTTGTTGACAAGCACATCATCGGCCATATATCTGTCCTGTTTCTTTAACGTGTTCGAGTTGCTTAGCGCGCATGATGTCGAGGTCCCATTTTTTGCGGAAAGTCAGCCGCTCAAATGCGTCAACTTGCGGTTGTTTGCTGGGGCGCACCCAGAAGCGTTTGCCTGTTGCGAGTATTTGATGCTGCATCACGGTAGAGGCACTGCGCATGTCCAACAAATCCACATCGCAATGCACTTCATTGGCTAGTTTTGCACCGACATCCCAAAGTGTTTTCATCGCGTAAGGCGTATCGGCCAATACTGCCACATCCAGATCACTATCGGCACGCGCCGCACCACGCGCCCGGCTGCCAAAAAGGTAAACGGCGTCCAGATTAGGTAGCTGGTGTTGCAATAGCTCAATGTGTTGATGGGTTAGCATGTGGCCGCCATGTTTTGTTTGTTGGTTCATCTTACCGTATTTTGGTGAGAGGGAAATGCTAGGCCTTTTTCTATGTTAAGTGAGTTTTCATAGATGACGATTTCCCTGCGGCTGCCGGAGTCGCTTTTAAATGATATCAGGCGCGAGGCCAATAAACGCGATATACCTTACCAATCGCTAATTAAAGTGTGGTTAAGCAAAGAGGTAGAAGCGCATCGCTTGTAATGGTAGCGCCTTAAATTAGTTCGTCCTGAACAGTCTCTGGTTCCCCGATGGCTGCGCTATCGAGGACGACGGATGAGACGAGCCTTTTATTCCAGATGGGTTGGTGTTGGATCTATTTAGGTGTACACTTAATTACAATAAAAGTAATTTAGTGTTAACTATATGTCTCGACGCAACCAATTGCTTTCTCTCTTTTCCCAATCTATGCAGCAGGCACAAGGCGGTGTGCTGACAGGTCGCGAATTGGCCGCCATGATGAACCTGCCGGCTGATAGTGTGTTTAACAAGTTTCTGCATGACTGCGCTAAGCAGGGCATTATTCGGCGTGTAGCACGCGGTATTTATGAAAGTAGGCTGACCCCGCCAGAAGGCATCACTGCTATTTATCAAATTATCAAAAAAATGCGGCAGGATGCGCTCACTTATGTCAGTCTGGAAAGCCAGCTGAGCCATACAGGGCAGATTTCTCAGGTGGTTATGGACAGAGTGACCGCGATGACTTGCGGGCGTAGCGGCACCTTTTCTACGCCGTACGGTGTGATAGAGCTAACACACACGAAAAAAACGCCCGCCGATTTAATGCCACGGCTTTATTACGATGAGGCGATTCGTTTTTATCGTGCTTCCCCCGAGCTGGCATTGGCCGACCTGCGTGCCGTTGGGCGTAATCTGCATATGGTGACAGGAGGACACGATGCTTGAAGCTGAACTGAAACGTATTGTTGCCGCTCATCCTGACTATGCGGCGATAACGCCGGTGATTGAAAAAGAGATTCTGCATCACGACATCATTAATGTCTTGGTCCAGCAGGGTGTTATGCGTCGGTTGACGTTTATTGGTGGCACATCTCTGCGGTTATGTTACGACAGCGCTCGTTTGTCGGAAGATCTGGATTTTAACGCCGGCTTTGATTTTAAGCCGTCGCAATTTGCCGGGCTTGAGGATGAGATAAAAGCCTACTTGGAACGAAAGTATGCCACTCAAGTGCAGGTGAGTAAGCCATTAGATGATAAGCAAGGCAATACGTCTTCCTGGCGGATTAGTTTGGTAAAAGTGCCTGAACGACCTGATATTCCGAAGCAAAGATTGCATATCGATGTCTGCGCTTTGCCTTCGTTTGCCACGATTAAAAAGCCGCTAATCAATCATTACGGCATAGTGGTACCAACGGAGGGGCTGTTGTTGCCAGTCCAAACACTAGATGAAATATTAGTCGATAAAGTCATTGCGTTTGCTTACCGCGCGCGCCGTATCAAGCCCAGAGATTTGTGGGACATAGGTTGGCTAAAACAGCATGGCGCGCGGTTGGATATTGATTTGTTAAAGAAAAAGTTGTCAGCCCGGCGAAAGTCATCGGTGAACTTTAAGCAGGCACTGGACAGGCAGCAAGCGATATTGCTACAAGCTGAAACCCGTGATGACTTCGTGTCGGAAATGAGCCGTTTTATCCCGCAGCATATCAAAGCACGCACGCTAGATAATGCAGACTATTGGAGCTACCTTCAGGAAGAAGTGGCTAATATTTGCCGCGACGCGCTGCAAGACGATGATTCGTCAAGACCGTTTGATATGGGGTGAGCACTGCATGGGTAATAGCGGTAATGGTTGTTTTTAACTGTCATCTAGGTGGCGCTGGCAAAGCTGAAAAACAATGTCCTAGTTAATGGCATCATAAGTGTGTACCACAATATTACGGAAACCGACGGCGCGTTTTAGTCTGTCTGCCAGCTCGGCTTCAACCATGCGTCTCGCCTCGCTTTCAAAATACGTTCCCGCAGTGGGCCAAAATCGGCTTCGTCAATCAAGTGGCGGCTCAGCAAGCTGGCCCAGTCCGACCGTGAGCCACTCACTTGTATGCCATCCAGAATGCTGCCCAGCAATGGCCCGCCGGTAGTTTTTAAGTCGATTAAATCAACAGGCCGCTCAAAATGCGCGGCAATATCGCCAATCAGCGTCATCTTTTGTGCGGCGGTTAAAGGCCGCTGCGCCATCACAGCCACATCAATGTCGCTATCCGGACGCGCTGAGCCCTTGGCCATTGAGCCAAATAAAATAACCAGCTGGAAATTGTGGCGTGCCAACAACTGACGCAGCTCTTCAACGGTCTGTTGTACCGGTTGCATAATTCACTCCGTTGCTGCATTTAGTATGGGGCAGCCCAAGCATAACGTCCAGATAAGGTTGTGTGCTGATATAGATACGATTATAGAGCGACAATTAACCTGACCGATTTTTGAAGCAGAAATGTGTTATATTTGTTACATTAACATCATTGTTGTATAGCATGATAGACAAAATGACAAAATCAACATTAAGCCAACAAGCTAGGGATGCCGTGTCATTACTGGGAATGCGCATCCGCCTGGCTCGCAAGGAAAAAGGTTGGACTGAGGAACAGCTGGCCGAAAGGGCGGGTATTGCTCGTGCCACTCTGCGTCGGGTAGAACAAGGGCGTCCTTCTTGTGCCATTGGCACGGTATTTGAGTTGGCTGTGTTGGTTGGTGTGACATTGTTTGTGCCTGACGGCAAGCCATTAAGTCCACATTTGCAAATGGTGAGCGATAAGCTGAGCCTGTTGCCGCAACGGGTACGCATCAAGGATGATGAGGTGTTTGATGATTTCTGATAACGAAGCGTTTGTTTGGGTATGGCTACTTGGCGAGACGCGTCCTGTTGTGGCGGGGCGAGTGTTCAGCCGTGGTGAACGATTGCTATTTAACTATGGCCGCAGCTATCTTGAAAGGATGCGCGATACATCGAAGCCGATGCCACTTTATTTGCCCGAGCTTCCTTTGACGGCCGGCATTATTGAGCCACGGAACAATTTGCTGATGCCGGGGTGTCTTCGCGATGGTGCACCAGATGCCTGGGGGCGTCGCGTTATTTTGAATCGAATGATTGGCGCCAAGGGAAGAGAAACTGATACGACAGCGTTGGACGAGCTAACGTATTGGCTTATGTCAGGTTCGGACAGGCCAGGGGCGTTGGACTTTCAGCGTTCCGCTAAGGTATATGAGCCTCGCTTGCAGAATAATCCCACTCTGATTGAGCTGCTGGAGTCTGTTGAGCGCTTGGAACAAGGGCAGGTGCTATCTCCTATTTTGGACCAGGCGCTGTTTCATGCCAGCTCAATTGGCGGTGCGCGGCCTAAGGCGTTATTGCAGCAAGATGATAAAAAGTTTGTCGCGAAGTTCTCATCTGGCTCTGATGTGTTCCCGGTGGTTAAGGCGGAGTTTGTTGCGATGCGGCTGGCCGCATTCGCGGGTTTAGAGGTTGCTCCGGTTCAGCTGGTGAAAGTGGCAGGAAAGGATGTGTTGCTGGTCGAGCGGTTTGATCGCATTAGGCAACCAGAGGGGTGGTCGCGCCGTTTGATGGTGTCGGCGTTAACACTTTTTGAGTTGGATGAGATGTGGGCAAGATACGCCAGTTATGAGACGTTTGCCGATTTGATTCGTCAGCGTTTTGACTCACCGCGCGACACCTTGAAGGAGTTATTTGGGCGCTTGGTGTTTAATGTGCTATGCGGCAATACCGATGATCATGCACGTAACCATGCGGCCTTTTGGGATGGTGAGCAACTCAGCCTGACACCAGCCTATGATATTTGCCCGCAACCGCGTTCCGGCAATGAAGCATCGCAGGCAATGCGTATTATTGGAGAAAACAATCGCGCCAATTTGCTTGTGTGCCTACAGGCCGCATCGAGTTTCCTGTTAAGCGAGGAAAAAGCACGACGGATTATTCAGCAGCAAATCATAACCATAAACGAACGCTGGCAGACTATTTGTGAAGAGGCTGAATTGACCGACGCTGAGGCAAATTTACTGTGGCAGCGCAGCTTTTTGAACCCTTCTGTTTCTGCCGATCAGTTTATGTGACTAAGCCTTTTACGCAGATGCAGGCCGCTTTCCGCCTCATCAATGTTGTTATCCTGGCGCGCAGAGTCTGCGGTTTATTGATGAAGAGGTCAATTTGGGTGGTTTTTCCAGTACGTCGGATTATGTTCACGATTTGGCGCGTCAACGACAACGTGAGAATGCAGAGGATTGCCTGCGTAGGCCCGCATAAGCTCTGCGTTGCGGGCTTGGTGTTTTGGGTAATGCGATTGATTCAAAACGTCGGTCTACAGAAGCGGACTTGTAAAAATTACGATGGGGTTGTGTATTTACAACCATGTCGCGTACGGGGTCCGCACCTACAAAGAAATACGGCACGCTTTAGTTGCGGACCCTGTCCGCGACAATAATCGGCTTTTTGTGGTGCCTTTAATGCCGCCCTCGCTTCAATAACATTTTCTGCCCGCTGGCCATGAGCCCTTGGTAACCGGTGGGCAGCAGGCGTTGCATGGTGTCGATGGCGTGTGCGTCGGCACCAATCAGCACGCGGCGCTTGTTGTGTTCCACGCCTTTGAGGATGGTTTTGGCGGCATCGGCCGGGGTGGTGCGAAAGAGCTTTTCAAAGTCGGCGGTGGCTTTTTCGCCTTTTTTGCCGATGAGGCGTTCGATGTCGTCACCCATGCGGGCGTTTTTGGCGATGTTGGTTTTGATGCCGCCCGGGTGAACGCAGGAGCAAGAGACGTTGCTGCCTTCGATTTCCAGCTCTTGGCGCAGTGATTCGGTGAAGCCGCGCACGGCAAATTTGGCGGCGTTATAGGCGGATTGCGTGGGTACGCCGATAAAGCCGAATACGCTGGAGATGTTGACGATGTGGCCTTCGTCGGCTTGTTTCAGATAAGGCAAGAAGCCTTTGGTGCCGTATACCACGCCCCAGAAGTTGATGTTGAAGAGCCATTCGAAGTCGTCGTATTTCATGTCTTCGACGGTGGCACCCAGCGCCACACCGGCGTTGTTGAAGACGAGGTGGATTTCACCAAATTGCTCGGCTACTTGGTCGGCAAAGGCGTACACGGCGTCACGGTCGGCCACATCCAGCTTTTGGGTGATGAGCTCAACGCCTTGGTTTTGCAGTTCATCGGCAGTTTCTTTTAGTCCGGCTTCATTGACATCGGCCAAGGCCAGGCGGCAGCCGCGCTTACCTAGGTTATAAGCCAAAGCACGGCCAATGCCAGAACCTGCGCCAGTAATGACGGCAACACGGTTAGAGAGTGATTTCATGGAGATAACCCCGTAACAAAAGTGGATAAACGCCCTGACTATACCAGCGAGTGTGGCTTGCCCGCAGGGCGAAGTGCGCCAATTCGTTTATTCGCCGAGTGATGATTTGATGACGCGGTGGCTGGTGGTGCGAAGCGTCTCCACGACCTTGTCCTCGGGCTGGGGAATTACCGGATGTATTACCATTTTCACGGGATGATGGGCTGGGGACAGGGTGGCCGCAGGCAACACTTGGCCGGTGCCAATGATGCTGACGGGCAACACCGGTAAATCCAAATCATTGGCCATGTGAAAGGCGCCTTTTTTGAACTCGTGTAACTTGCCGTTGCGGCTGCGGGTGCCTTCGGGGAAGAAGATGATGCTGGTGCCACCGGTGATTTGCTGTTTGGCTTTTTCTAATGACGCCATGGCGTCGGCATGGTGGCCGCGATTCACAAACACATGCCCGAGCTTTTCACAGCTATAGCCAATAATGGGCACTTTGCGCAGCTCTTGTTTGAGCACCCAGCGGAAATCCACTGGCAGGTGGCCGTAAAGCACCCAGATATCGACGTGGCTGAGGTGGTTGGCGACCACGACAACACTTTGGTTTTTGGGAATATTCTCAACACCTTCCAGCTCGACGTGAATGCCGGCCAGCCATAACCCAAAGCGCGACCAGGTGGAAGCAAAGACTTTACCGGCGCGGTTGGGGCTCATGAAATGAAAACAAAGACTAAAGGCCAGAAACCACAAGACGGTGGCGAGTAGCATGACGGGAACAAAAATTACCCAAATGTAGAGCGGGTAAACGCGCAGGGCGTAGGGGCGCAGCTTTTCGCTGGTTTCTTGTAATAATCCGTTGGCAGACGGTAGACGCATTTTCCCTCCAAAATGTATGCACCGTTATGATTGTGGCATAGGGATATATTGCCTTGTGTTGATGATGTCGACAAATTTAATCGTCAGCGTCGATGACTTTTGTGACCTGACTTTGTAACTGCCTATTGCCTGCGAGATGCGTTCTCAAGGCGTCGCCCTCGCGGATGGGCGTGTCGTGTTTAACCACCTGACCGCTACTTTCCAATAGGGTGAGGCTATAACCCCGTTCTAACAGGTTTTTGGGTGAAGCCATTTGCAACCGATGCATTAACGGGGTGATGGCTTGTTGTTTGCGCTGTAGTTGTTCGTTAATACAACGCGTCAGACGTTGTTGATATTGAGCGAGCTGTTGCCGGTGTTGCTGCAAGCGGTTTTGTGGCTGCTGGTTGCTTAGCCGCTTTTGCAAAAATGCCAGTCGATTGCGCTGCTCGCTGCTGACGTGACGCCACACCAGCTCCATGCGTTCTTGCAAGTTGTCCAGCTGCTGCGCACGTTGCTGCAATAGCTGGTCGGGCGATAACAAGCGGCGCTGCAGTTGTTCCACTTGTTGATGGTAGGTGCCCAGTTGCCGTTCCATGGCGCGTTCCAGACGTTGCTGCCAAGTGGTGACCAGCTGCGCCCAGGCAGCCATATCGGGACAAGCGATTTCGGCAGCAGCGGAAGGGGTTGGTGCGCGTTTGTCGGCAGCGAAATCAGTAAGCGAGAAATCCACTTCATGGCCGACTGCCGAAATGATGGGAATCGGGCAGGCGGCTACGGCCCGCGTTAGGGCTTCGTCGTTAAAGCAGAATAGGTCTTCCAGCGAGCCACCGCCGCGACCGATGATGAGAAGGTCGCATTCGTTGCGCCTAATGGCGGTGTGCAATGCGCGGTTGAGTTGTTCGGGGGCGGCAGCCCCTTGCACGCTGGCCGGATACAACACCACGGGAATTTGCGGACAACGACGCTTTAATACGTGCAAGATGTCATGAAACGCCGCGCCACTGGCCGAGGTGATGACGCCAATTTGCCGCGGTAAATAAGGCAGCGGCTGTTTGTTTTCTTCGGCAAATAACCCTTCGGCATGTAGCTTGCGTTTGAGTTGTTCTAGCTGTTGCAGCAAGGCCCCCGTGCCAGCGGGCTGCATTTTGATGACTTTAAGCTGAAACTGGCCGCGTGGCTCATAAAGTGACACTTCCGCCTGCACACGCACCTGCTGGCCGTCTTGCGGACGAAACTTCACCCCGCGATTGCGAAAGCCGAACATGACGCCGCTCACCTGCGATTTGTCGTCTTGCAGGCTGAAATACCAATGTCCCGACCGATAAGATTTGAAGTTGGTCAGCTCGCCTTCCAACCATACGGTGGTTAGCTGCTTTTCCAGCAGCTGGCGCGCCGTGCGGTTAAGGCGGCTGACCGTCCAAATGTCGTCGGCTTGGGACATGGTTATGCCTTGGGCGCTTGGGCGTCGATGGCGAGGCCATTTACACTGCGTTCGGCATTGCCTAGCAGGTATAAATAGGCAGGGATAATGTCTTCCGGTGCAGCGAGTAAATCTTTGTCCTCGTTGGGGTAGGCTTTTTTACGCATTTTGGTGCGACACGCACCCGGGTTGATGGTGTTGATGCGAATGTTGGTGAGGTTTTCCAACTCGTCGGCCAACACTTGTGACATGCCTTCGGTGGCAAATTTGCTGATGGCGTAGGCACCCCAAAACGCACGCCCTTTGCGGCCCACGCTGGAGGAAGTAAAGAGCAGGGAGGCATCCGGTGCGGCTTTTAATAACGGCAGCAAAGCGCGGGTAAGGTAATAGGTGGCATTGACGTTGATTTGCATCACTTTTTGCCAAGTGTCGATTTCATATTGGTCGAGCGGGGTGATTTCGCCCAGTACGCCGGCGTTGTGTAGCAGGCCGTCCAGCTGGCCAAATTCATCATTGAGCATGTGCGCCAGCTCGTTGTAATGCTCGGGTAGGGCGCGCTCCATATCCAGTGGCACCTGAGCTGGCTTGGGGTAACCGGCCGCTTCGATGGCATCGTAAACGGCTTCCAGCTTGCTTTGGGTGCGTCCCAGCAGCACGACAGTAGCGCCGTGTTTGGCTAGCGCCATGGACACGGCCTTGCCAATGCCATCGCCTGCACCCGTCACCAAAATGGTCTTGCCTTTATAGGCGTCTGACGGGCATTGAAAATCGCGGGCGATTTGGCTGATAGCGGCGTTGGGCACAGTCATGGTAATGGTGTCTCTCTTAGGTGGAGTGAGATGTGAGTAAGTTGAGCAAATCTTGCGGGCTGTCGAGGTAATAGTCGGCTTGCCAGTCGCGCGGGCTGTCGTCCGAGCCGATGTAGCCGTACAGCGCGGCAGCGGTGGTCATGCCTGCATTGCGACCGGCCTCAATGTCGCGCTGGTGGTCGCCGACATATAAGCAGCTCTTGGCGTCTACGCCGGTTTCGTCGGCGGCGAGAAACAGGCTTTCCGGGTCGGGCTTGCGCTGTTTGACATGGTCGGGACAAATCAGCGTGCTGATGCGCGTGTCGAGTGCCAACGCTTGCATTAATGGCGCGCTAAAACGTAACGGCTTGTTGGTTACCACGCCCCAGGGAATGTCTTGCTCATCGAGTAGGTCGAGCACGTCGGCCATGCCATCGAATAGAGTAGAGCAATCGCTGATTTCATCAGCATAGGCGTCGAGCAGTTGCGCCAAGCGTTCGTCAAAACCCGCATCGCCTTCTTGTAAGCCAAAGGCTAGCTTTGTCATGGCGCGTGCGCCGTTGGATACTTCGGCACGCACGGCAGCAAAGGGTAAGGGCGGGCGCCCGTCGGCACGCAGCAGGCCGTTAATCGTGCGCTCAAAGTCGCGAGCGGTGTCGACCAAAGTGCCGTCTAAATCAAAGAAAACCGCCTTAAACATCGGCTTTTCTCGCCACCATTAAATAGTTCACGCCCACGTCCCGGCCAATGCGGTAGATTTGTGTGATGGGGTTATAGGTCATGCCGCTGGTGTCGGTCACTTCCAGCCCGGCATCACGGCACCAGCCGGCCAGCTCGGACGGGCGAATGAAGCGCGTGTACTCATGGGTGCCGCGCGGTACAAGATTCATGATGTATTCCGCACCGACAATGGCAAACAAAAAAGATTTCGGGTTGCGGTTAATGGTAGAAAACACCAGTGTGCCACCGGGTTTGGCGAGTTTGGCGCAGGCTTTCACGATGGCGGCAGGGTCTGGCACATGCTCGAGCATTTCCAAACAGGTCACCAAGTCATATTGGCCTTCGCGCTGGTCGGCCAATTCATCGACGGCGATTTGTTGGTATTCGACCTCGACGCCTTGTTCTTCGGCATGCTGTTTGGCCACGGCAATGGGCGCTGCGCCCATATCAATGCCGGTGACCTTGGCGCTACGACGTGCCATGCCTTCCGATAACAGGCCGCCACCGCAGCCCACATCGACCACTTTTTTATCGGGCAAAGTGCAGTGTTTGTCGATATAGTTCAAACGCAGCGGATTGATATCGTGCAATGGACGAAATTCCGATTGCGGGTCCCACCATTTGTCGGCCAAGGCTTCAAATTTGGCGATTTCTTGCGGGTCGACATTGGCTGTTTGGCGCTCGTTCATGAGGCAATCCGTTGGTTGACACAATAGCGTGAAGTATAACGGATAACACGCTAGGTAACACACTCACAGAAGAGGGGCTTTGTGGTATGATGTGCTCCTTTTACGGCATGGCATTGGGGCATGGCGTAACCAAATAAAAATGAAGGAATACAATGTCGGATCAGGCTAGAGAAGTCATTCCAGTCAATATCGAAGACGAGATGAAGCAGTCCTACCTGGATTACGCCATGAGCGTAATCGTAGGGCGGGCGTTGCCGGACGTGCGCGACGGGTTAAAGCCGGTGCATCGGCGGGTGCTTTTTGCGATGCACGAGCTGGGTAACGATTACAACAAACCTTATAAAAAGTCGGCGCGTGTGGTGGGTGATGTTATTGGTAAATATCACCCCCATGGTGACTCTGCGGTTTACAACACCATTGTTCGTATGGCTCAACCATTTTCTTTACGGTATATGCTGGTAGATGGGCAGGGTAATTTTGGTTCCATTGACGGAGACTCTGCGGCGGCTATGCGTTATACCGAGATACGCATGCAAAAAATAGCCCATCAACTATTGGCTGACTTGGATAAAGAAACGGTCGATTGGGTTCCCAATTACGATGGGCAAGAATTTATTCCCCAAGTATTACCCACTCGGGTACCTAATTTACTGGTTAATGGCTCATCGGGTATTGCCGTGGGGATGGCAACAAATATCCCTCCGCATAATTTGGGAGAAGTTGTTAATGGGTGTTTGGCACTGATAGATAATCCTGATATTACAGTGGACGAATTGATGGAGCACATCCCGGGGCCTGATTTTCCAACCGGAGCAATTATTAATGGCCGTGCAGGAATTATCCAAGCCTATCGCACGGGGCGTGGCCGTATTTATATACGCTCTAAAGCGCAGGTTGAGGTTGATGAAAAGACCAGTCGTGAGACGATTATCGTTACTGAGATTCCCTACCAAGTAAACAAAGCGCGTTTAATTGAAAAAATAGCTGACTTAGTAAAAGAGAAAAAGATTGAAGGTATCAGCGAAATACGTGATGAGTCAGATAAAGATGGTTTACGTATTGTGATTGAACTGCGCCGTGGTGAATCGGGAGAGGTTATTCTGAATAACCTGTATGCACAAACG
>CAYVZZ010000017.1:0-27984 GCA_964456185.1 uncultured Alcanivoracaceae bacterium | reverse complement strand
AATTTTTCTTCCAGCTTGGGAATGCCTTCGGCACGACGACGGCGGTGGCCGATGGGATATTCCACGTCCACTTTTTCTGTCTTGCTGCCGTCTTTAAAGAAGACTTGCACGCCGTTGGCGATGGAGCGCTTCTCGGGGTCGAGGTAGTCCTCGCTCCACTGCTTGTTTTCCACCATTTCCATCTTCTCGCGCAGGGCCTCGATTTCCGGATGGGCGGCGGCGAAGCTGTCTTCGTAATGGTCAGCGGTGAGGTTACCGAAGATCAGCGGCACAGCGGTCATATATTGAATGCAGTGGTCGCGGTCGGCCGGGTTGGCCAGTGGACCCACTTTGGAGATGATGCGAATCGCCGACTCATGCGTGGTGATAACAATCTTCTCAATCTCGTCGATGCGGTCTTTCACCTGCGGGTGCAGGATAACAGCGGCTTCGGCGGCGGTTTGTGAATGGAACTCGGCCGGGAAGCTGATCTTAAAGAGCACGTTTTCCATGACGTAGGTGCCATAGTCACGCTCGAACTGGAATTGGCGCTCTTCTTCCGGCTTAAGGCTCAAGTCCTTGTTATTGTGACTGAAAGACACATCATAGAAGCCCCACTGAGGTGCCGTCAGCACGCCGGGGATGCCCATTTCGCCGCGCAGGGAAATGTCGGCAAGACGTACTGCACGGCTAGTCGCATCACCTGCTGCCCAGCTCTTGCGTGAGCCGGCATTCGGGGCGTGACGGTAGGTCCGCAGTGCCGAGCCATCCACCCAGGCTTGAGAAATCGCCGCCATAATTTGCTCGCGGTTGCCGCCCATCAGTTTGGTAATCACGGCAGTGGAGGCCACACGCACCAGCAGGACGTGGCAGAGGCCAACACGGTTGAAGCTGTTCTTGATGGCCAGGTTACCTTGAATTTCGTGCGCCATAATCATGCCTTCCAGCACGGCACGCATGGTTAAAGGCGCTTGGCCTGTTGCCACACGCTTTTGCGACAGGTAATCGGCCACGGCAAGAATGCCGCCCATGTTGTCGGAGGGGTGTCCCCACTCGGCGGCCAGCCAGGTGTCGTTGAAATCCAGCCAGCGAATGATACAGCCGATATCCCAGGCCGCTTTTACGGGGTCCAAACGCAGTTGGGTGCCGGGTACGCGCGCGCCGTTGGGCACGACGGTGCCTTCCACGATGGGGCCCAAATGCTTGGTGCACTCGGGGAAGCGCAACGCCAGCAGGCCACAGCCCAGCGTATCCATCAGGCAGTTGCGGGCGGTATCCAGCGCTTCTTCGGATTCGATTTTATAGTCGAGAACGTAATCGGCGATGTCCTGGATAACCTTGTCATAATCCGGACGCTCGTTGGTATCTACATTGGCACTCATGGTGTCAGTTCCTCACGGGTTGGTAAAAGGGAGGGATGCCTTATGCAAGGCATCCCTGTCGCGGACAGGGTCCGCTCCTACAAGGGTGTTTGGGCGCAAGTTATCGCTCGGCGATGGGTGTGACTTTGCGTGGTTCTTCACCGACGTATTCAGCGCTGGGGCGAATAATGCGGTTGTTGGCGCGCTGCTCGAACACATGCGCACTCCAGCCGGTCATGCGGCTCATCACGAAGATGGGCGTGAACAACTTGGTGGGGATGCCCATGAAGTGGTAGGCCGAGGCGTGGAAGAAGTCGGCGTTACAGAAGAGCTCTTTTTCGCGCCACATGACTTCCTCGCAACGTACGGATACCGGATACAGCACGGTGTCGCCCACGTCTTGGCCGAGCTTTTCGGCCCAAGCTTTGATGATGACGTTACGCGGGTCGCTGTCACGATAAATGGCGTGGCCGAAGCCCATGATTTTCTCTTTGCGTTCCAGCATGCCCAACAGTTCTTTTTCCGCTTCATCCGGGCTACTGAATCGTTCGATCAAATCCATGGCGGCTTCATTAGCGCCACCGTGTAGCGGACCGCGCAAGGTGCCAATGGCACCGGTGATGCAGCTATAAATATCGCTCAGGGTCGAGGCACACACGCGCGCGGTGAAAGTCGAGGCATTAAATTCATGCTCTGCATACAGAATCAGCGACACGTTAATCACGCGCTCGTGCAATTCGTTAGGCTTCTCGCCATTCAGCAGGTGCAGGAAGTGGCCGCCGATGGAATCGTCATCGGTTTCCACGTCGATTTGCTTGCTGTTGTGGCTGTATTGATACCAGTAGGTGATGATGGACGGAAAAGCGGCCAGCAAGCGGTCAACCTTTTCTTCCTGCTGCGGGAATTCGCCCATTTTGCTGGTATCTTCCGGCTCCAGATTACCCAGGAAAGAGCAGCCCGTACGCATCACATCCATGGGGTGGGCGTCTTTGGGAATGCGCTCAAGCACTTCTTTTAATGCTTGCGGCAAGCCACGCAGTTTTTTCAGCTTCGCTTTATAAGCATCCAATTCAGCTTGTGTGGGCAGCTTGCCTTTTAATAGCAAATACGCCACTTCTTCAAACTGACAGTTTTCCGCCAAATCGCTGATGTCGTAACCACGATAGGTCAAACCGGAACCGCTTTTGCCCACGGTCGCCAATTCGGTTTTACCGGCCACCTGACCACGCAGGCCAGCACCGCCTAGTGCTTTCTTAACCATTTTTCTCTCCTCTTGATTGAGTTATTTATCTTGCTCGGCGAACAGCGCGTCGAGCTTCTGCTCGTACTCGTGATAACCGAGAAAATCGTACAGTTCCATGCGTGTCTGCATGCTGTCGATCGCCTCCTTTTGTGTGCCTTTTTCGCGAATCGTGCGATAGACATTCAACGCTGCCTGATTCATGGCGCGGAAGGCCGACAAGGGATACAACACCATGGAAGCCCCCGCATCACGCAATTCATCCACGGTAAACAAGGGCGTGGCACCAAACTCGGTGATGTTGGCCAGCAACGGCACACCCGGCAGACGCTCGCTAAAGGCTTTGTAATCTTCCAGCGTGTGTACGGCTTCAGCGAAGATGCCATCGGCACCGGCTTCCAGACAAGCCTGCGCGCGTTCGATGGCCGCGTCCAGCCCTTCTTTCTGGAAGGCATCGGTGCGCGCCATGATGAAGAAATCGTCATCGGTACGGCCATCGGCGGCCGCCTTGATGCGGTCGACCATTTCACTTTGGCTGACGATTTGCTTATTGGGGCGATGGCCGCAGCGTTTTTGTGCCACCTGGTCTTCAATATGCACGGCAGCGGCACCGGCACGAATCATCTCGCGCACCGTGCGGCTGATGTTAAATGCCCCACCCCAGCCGGTGTCGATGTCGACCATCAAGGGCACATCGGTGGCGTAGGTAATGCGGCGCACATCTTCCAGCACGTCGTTCAAACTGGTCATGCCCAAATCCGGCAGACCATAGCTGGCATTGGCCACGCCGCCGCCGGATAAATAAATGGCTTTATAGCCGGTTTGCTCGGCCATCATGGCGCAATAAGCGTTGATAGTGCCGATGACCTGTAACGGCTGTTCTTCGGCCAGCGCCTTGCGAAAACGGGCACCGGCAGATAGCGATTGGCTCATGACAACTCCTCGTGTCAGTGGGTTGACGCGGCCAGCTGGCCACGTTGTTGTTCCAAATTAGTGCGAGCATGGGACAAATGCCGGCGCATCAGCAAGGCCGCCATTTCGCCGTCGCGCGCTTCGATTGCCTGCACAATGGCGCGATGTTCGTGCAATGCCTGCTGCGGACGATGGCTGGTCTGGCTGGCGCGATAACGGTACATGCGCACGCGATAATAGAGTTCATTAATCAGCAGGCTGGCCAAGGTGCTGTTATGGCAACCCTGAATGATGTGGTAGTGAAAATCCAGGTCGCCTTCATGTTGGTAATAGGCCTGATCGGCCTGCAAATCCTGCTGCTGCTCGTGTTGTGCCAATAGCTGCTTTAGGCGTGCGACTTCATCATCTGTCATGGCAGTAGCCGCCAGCTGCGCTGCTTCACCTTCCAGCAGCTCGCGGACTTGATACACCTCGATTAATTCATCCAGCGACAACTCGGCCACACGACAACCCACATGGGGCACATGCACCACCAGCTGACGCGATTCCAACCGGCGAATGGCCTCGCGCAAGGGGCCACGACTCACCCCAAAACGCGCCGCCAGCTCCGCCTCGCCCAGCTTGCTGCCGGGCGCAATGCGCCCTACCACAATATCGTCTTGCAGCTCGGCGAAAACATGGTCGGCCAGTGTTGTGTTGTCTGCTCTTGCCATTATTGTCAACAATACAATCAATTGGCCGCAATATAGGCAGAACCAACCGTAAATTCAATGATAATTGTCAACAATATAAACTGCTGTACATAAAACACTGTTTTAATGTACAGTTTGTTGTAAGCTATGACGGACAACCAAAAGAAAAGTGAGGCCAACATGAGCCAGCCGCTAACCGCCCGACAACAGGAAGTGTTGGACTGCATCAAGGACTTTATTCACGCCACCGGCATGGCCCCCACGCGTGCCGAAATCGCCGAGCGCATGGGCTTTCGTTCCAAAAATGCCGCCGCCGACCACCTGCGCGCACTGGAACGCAAGCAACACATCAAGCTGTATAACGACCGTTCGCGCGGCATTCAGTTGCTCGATGAGCCAGACTATGAAGAAGAGCACACCTTGCCCATCGTCGGCCAGGTGGCAGCAGGCACGCCCATCGACGCCGTCGAAAATGTCGAAAGCCGCCTCCCCGTGCCACCGGACATGTTCCGTCGGCATCCCACCTATCTGCTGCGGGTGCGTGGCGACAGCATGATTGATGCCGGCATTCTCGACGGCGATTTAATTGCCATTCGCAAGGCACAAACCGCCAACAACGGCGAAATCGTCGTGGCACGCATCAATGACGAAGTCACTGTCAAAACCTTGAAAGTCGACCGCAGTAGTATCACCCTATTGCCCGCCAACGATGCCTATGCGCCCATTCACGTGGACCCGCAAGAATTCAATATTGAAGGCATTTTCGTGGGCTTGATACGTGATGCCGGTTAACGGCATCGCTTGATGTTGTAACCAATCAGGATTGATATGCCGCTTTTCGACATAGGTGCCAACCTCACCAGCGGGCGCTTTCGCAACGACCTGGACGCCGTATTGCGACGCGCCCGTGAGGCTGGCGTAACACACCTTGCCATTACCGGCACCTCACTGGATGAATCGCGCGAGGCACTGGCGCTTGCCGAGCGTCATGAGGGCACCTTCGCCACCGCCGGCGTGCATCCTCACGATGCCAAAACCTTCAGCCCGTCTGTATTAAGTAAACTGCGGCAGCTCGCCGAGCACGACAACATCGTCGCCATCGGCGAAACCGGTCTGGATTTCAATCGTGATTATTCCCCGCGCCCACAGCAGGAAACCGCTTTTAGCGAACAACTGCAACTCGCCGCCGACTGTGGCAAACCACTCTTCCTCCATCAACGCGATGCGCATGAGCGTTTCTTGCCGCTATTAAAAGAGCAACGCGATGACCTCGGCCGCGTCGTCGTCCACTGCTTTACCGGCAACCGGCAAGAACTTTTCGATTATCTCGACCTGGATTGTTACATCGGCATCACCGGCTGGATTTGCGACCAACGACGCGGTGGCGAATTGCGCGAACTTGTCAGCAACGTCCCCGACAATCGCCTCCTAATCGAGACAGATGCGCCCTATTTGCTGCCACACAACTTGCCCGAAGAACCTCACCAGAAGCGCCGTAACGAACCCGCCTATTTACCCTGGGTGCTAAAGCAAGTGGCGCAAAGCCGCGGGCAAGATGAGGACGAATTGGCGGCGATTACCTTTGCAAATAGCCAAGCATTCTTTGGGGTTTAGCTCACCCGCACCGACACTTCGCCGCCGTGGATTTGTACAAGACCCTGATCGGTTTTTACCAACAAAGCGCCTTGTTCGTTAATGCCGGCACCAACACCATTTTGGCAAGGCGCATCGCCTTCAAAACGAAGTGATTTGCCCGCCAACCAATCTTTGGCCGCATAGGCTGCCATAAACGGCGCCAAGCCGGCTTCATCGAAGCGGTGTAAGTCCACACGCAAGCGATTGATTAATCGCGCTGCCAATACATTACGGCTGGGTGGCTTATCCGCCAGGCAAGAGGCCAAATCGGCAATAGGACGTTGCAAGGTTTGGTGCGTTGTGTCGGGCAGACGTACGTTGACGCCGATGCCGATAATGGCACGACAAGGCCCTTCGAATTCGCCACTCAATTCGATAAGAATGCCCGCCAGTTTGCGACCCTCCACATAAACATCATTTGGCCATTTGAGCTGGGTTTGTGCGACACCCATTTCCTCGAGAACTGCCGCCACTGACACCCCAACCGCCAGTGACAATCCAGCCAGATGGGCAAAGCCGCGCTCGAAATGCTGCACATAGGAGAGATGCAAATTCAGACCGGGCGGGGATAACCAGGCACGCCCGCGTCGGCCACGCCCCCCTGTTTGCCACTCGGTCAGGGCGGCGGCACCATCGGGCGCATCAGCTGCCAGTCGCCGCGCAACCTCCTGAGTCGAATCCACCGACCAACTAACGTCCACCGGCACCACTTCATCCAACTGGCGGGCAATCGCATCCGCCTCCAGCAACTCAATCGGCCAAGGCAGGCAATAGCCTTTTCCTGCCTGGGCTGCCACCGGTAAACCGGCATCCCGCAATGCCGCAATATGCTTCCAAATAGCCGCCCGTGTGACCCCCAACTCACGCGCCAAATTGGCACCCGACACCGGCTCACCGCTGGCTAACACGGCCAGCAAATCCCGTGTTTGTAATGGCTGGCTCACCTATTTCTCCTTTATCGCTTCAGCGGACGCAAATATCACCTAGCATTCTAGACTGGCGACATTTTCGCGGCTAATTGCCGTTAGACACAAGCCGGTGCATACGGTAAATTTAATGTATGATTGATTCAACTTTAATGGCACAAGCAAAACATTTGAGCCCTGCCGATCGACTTGAGTTGATTGGTGCCTTGTGGCGCACCCTCTCCCCCCATGAAACCGCGCTGACCGATGAAGAGAAATCACTGCTTGATGCGCGCATTGCCGACGCCAAGCTCAATCCTGATGCACAAAGCCCATGGTCTGTCGTTCGTAAAAGGCTAAGACAACAACTGCCTTGACGGCGTACAACATCTATATTCGCTGTGCAGCAGAACGCGACATAGTTGCTGCGCAAAAATGGTATGAATCACAGCAGCCCGGTCTTGCATCCGATTTTAACGCCGAATTCAATGCCGCTTTGGATAGGCTGGCTCATTCTCCCCTTATCTATGAAGTGGTTTATCGAGACGTCAGAAGGGCCATTTTGCACCCCTTTCCTTTTTTGATTTGGTACCGTGTGCAAGGCTCCGATATCACAGTCCTCGCCTGTACACACGGTAAAATCAATCCGGGTACTCTCCTTGAACGTTTAAGGTAATTATCTTCTTACCAATCTAGCGAAAGGGTAAGCAGATACCAGCGACCCGCAATGGGCGCAAAGCCGGTCTCGATAACCTCTTCATCCAACAAGTTGCTGGCCTTGGCTTCGATTTGCCAGTGGTTGTGCTGCCAGCTCAGAGAGGCGTTGGCCAACACCACGGCGTCCTGCTTTTCATAATCCGGGCGGCGGGCATCCACCGCCAGTGATACATCATCCAATAACGGCATACGCAGGCCCAGGCGCCAGGTCTGCTCGGGGAAGCGCAGACCGTTTTTCGCCGCATCGGCTTCCAGCTCGGTATGCACGCGGCTATAACCGACGGACACTTCATGCAGCCAAGGCCAAGGGCTTAGCCAACGCCAATTGGCCTCGGCACCACGACTTTTGAAACGCCCCAGATTGACCGCCTTGAAAACGCTATCGCCCGGCTTGCGAGCAAAGTCGATAAAGTCATCGGTGCGGCGTTGATACACCGCCAACGACACCTGTTGTTGCCCCACCTGGCCTTTCACCTGCATTTCGGCATATTTTGATACTTCCACATCCAGCGCCGCATTCCCCTGGTTGGCAGACGTATCCAGATACAGCTCGGTATAAGTCGGCGCTCTCGCGGTTTTCGCCCAGCTGGCACTCGCCTGCCAATGGGTCGCAAATTGCCAAGCCAGCGCCACCGACGGCAGCCAATGGCTATCACGCTCGCTGTAATGTACCCGGTTAATCCCCAAATCGGCCTGCCAGTCATCACTTAACTGCTGGTGACGGAACAACCAGACACTGCCATGAAAACGGCGGTGCTCGCCCAGCGCATTGGACTCCACCTGCTGTTCTTCGATATGACCACCCAACACCATTGTGCCTGTGGCATCCTGACGACTGATATCCGCATTAAAGCCGCTCAGTTGGGTTTCATGGCGATTCAAAAAGCCCTTACTGCCGATGAGGGTCAGAAAACGGTCGTGGGTGCCGTTCCAATAGACCTTGCCGTGCATCTCCCACTGGCCAACGTCATAGCGGGAATCCAGCCAGGCAGTACGCGTGCGCGTCTCCTCGCGGGCATTCGGGTAGGTATCGCTATAAAATCCCCAGGCACCAAAGCGCTTGTGACTGCTGCCAAATCCCCAGCTCATATCCAGCTGCTGCCAATCGGCATGGCCGGTATAAAACACATGACGGAAATCGGTATCATTTGGCTTGGCAGGGTTTTCGCTATCTGAATATTGAAACCCACCCGACAAGCGTTGCGTCACCGGGCCTGTTTTTGCCCCCAGGTGCGCTTGCATGCCACGCGTGCCATGGGAACCCCCCGTCCAGCTGACACCGCCAGACCAATCATCCGCCTGACGGGTAATAATGTTAATCACCCCGCCGGACGCACTGCCGCCATACTGCATGGCGCCCGGCCCTTTCACCACCTCGATGCGCTCAATGGCATCCAGCGAAATCGGCAAATTGGTATTCAAATGCGCACTCTGCGGGTTCTGCATGGGCACACCATTCACCAAAACCAGCACCTGCTTGAAATTGCTGCCCCGCAAACTCAAATCGGCCTGACTCCCCGGCCCGCCCCGCCGGCGCACCGTTAAACCATTCACCTCGGACAACAGCTGTGACAAAGTACTGGCAGGCGAACGCTCAATATCATCCCGCGTTAACACCGTCACCGACTGCATGGTATTGGCCGCCTCGGTGGCCACCGGGCTTGCCGTCACCGTTAACGGCTGCAATTGAATGGAAGCGGATGCTGCCTGGGCTGCTGTAAACGGCACTGCCACACCCGCAAAAAGAAAGGATTTCAAAAAGACAGACAAACTGGGAGTTAAACGCATAACAATCTCGACCCGATAGAAACGCAGCGGAGAGATTAGTGTGCGATCATTTTTCTGTCAACCAATATCAATATATAAAGTTTACAGACTATTTGTCTGTCAAAGCTCGATTACCATTTACCGTCAGCCCCACCACACTCAACAGTAACAGCCCAGCCGCCAACACACTCGGCCACAACAAATCGCCCCCCGTGGCCGCCACCAGCAAAGGTCCGGCAATTTGTCCGGCAGCAAAACCGGCCGTCATAGCGGCTATCAAACGCGGACCACCACAGGCACGGGCTTCCTGCATACCGGCCATGGTCATCACCATAAAAGTGCCACCCACACAAAGTGCCGCCAGCAGCAACACAACCAATCCATCGGATACCACCGGCAATACCACGCCGACTGTCATAATCAAGGCAGCTGCGGCCCACACCCTGCGCGGTGGAAAACGCTTGGCCAACTTGCCCACCAGCAAGGTCGACAACAACGCTGCCACACCAAAGGCCGGCCAGACCCAACCAAATAAAGCCGGGTCACCCAACTCGTCACGCGCCATAGCAGGCAAGTAAGTCGCCGGCAGAATGTAGCCAATGCCGAAAATGGTGTAGCAAATCATCAAACGCCAATGGTCGGCGGTGAAGCGCTGCTGATTCGTTTGCTTTGTGGCAGTTTGCGAAGCAACAGGCTGCAACCCAAAGCGAGCCAACAACCACACCAACAACGCCAAGCCCCCCAATAGCCCCCAAAAACAGGCCGACGACCAATCTTGCGTGCCCGCCAGCAAGCCCAACAAACCGGCCACGGCAATCCCCGTGCCCACACCGGCATACACAACGCCCGCAAAATGGCTGCGTCCCAATTGCGCCAACTGTTCAAGACACCAGGCCGACAAGCCCACCAACACAAAAGCACTGGCAATGCCCGCCAGCAAGCGCCACACCAGCCAACACCCAAAGGCATCCGGCTGCATCATCGCCAGCGTCACCAAGGCGGTTACCAGCAACCCCGCACGCCCCCAAAACGCCGGTTTCGGCGTCAGCCAAATACACGCCAACGCACCCAGCAAATAGCCCAGATAGTTAACACTCGCCAACCAGCTACCCGCCACCAGCGTTAAGCCCTCTTCCTGCATTAGCGGCAAAGCAGGCGTAAACGCAAAGCGACCAATGCCCATGGCAGAAGCGAGGCCGGCCATGCCGATAAAAGCGACCAAAGCCGCCGACTTAGAGATTGATTTCGACATGTAGAAACCCACTATTTAAATTCGTGATCAACCGCGCGCTATCGCCGGCAAATCCCCGTGCCGTCCCATGGCTTCGGTGCCGAAGAAGTGTTTGAGTGGCGCAGTGCGGTTGACCCATTTCATGCCGCTGTTGCGCAGCCAGCGCAGGGCGGGGTTTTGTTGGGCGAAGAGGGTTTGGAAGCCGCGCATGCTGTGTTGCATCATCAGGTTATGACCGCGGCGACGGCGTTGGTAGCGGGTGAGTAATGGCTCACTCCACCAGTTTTGGCCGCGTTGGGCGGCTTGGGTGATTTCTTCGGCGAGTACCGCGGCGTCCAGCAGGCCGAGGTTGATGCCTTGGCCGGCCAAGGGGTGGATGACATGGGCGGCGTCGCCGACGAGGGCGGCGTGTGGTGCGGTGTAACTGGCGGCGTGTAGCTCGCGGATGGGGAAGCCGACGGGCTTTTGTTGCACTTGAATTTGCCCCAGCATGCCATCGCTGGCCTGTTCGAGTCGGCGTGCCAATTCGTCTAGTGGCAGGCCGCGCAGTTCGGCGGCAAAGTCGGTGACACAAGACCAGACAATGGAGATGTCGTGGCCGTCGCCAAATAACGGCAAGAAGGCCAAGGGGCCGGTGGTTAAAAACCATTGGCGGGCGCAGGCGGCGTGGGCTTTCTCGGTGCGCAAGGCGGTGACCAGTGCGTGGTGGTCGCTATCGCGGTGAGAAGTGCTAATGCCTAGCGCCGTGCGCACAAAAGAACGGCCACCGTCGGCACCAACCAATAGGCGGCAGGATATGGCATCGCCGTTTTCCAACTGGATTTGCCAGCCGGCGTCTTCTGGGTGAATGGCGTTAACACGGCAATGGCTTTGCCAGTCGATGTTGGGCTGGTCTTTTAGGTGTTGGTAAGCAGCCGCCACGACGTGGGCGTTTTCGACCAGGCAGCCTAGCCGTTCAGCGGGGATGTCGGCGGCGTGAAAATCCACTTCGCCGGTGCCGTCGCTGTCCCAGACTTGCATGCGGTTGTAGGGCGACAAACGGCGACTGTCCATGACTTGCCAGATGCCGGTGGCTTTTAGCATGTTGAGGCTGGCTTCCGTCAGCGTGACCACGCGCAGGCCAGCGGCTTGGCTGGGCATCACGGGAGCCGGTGCGCCATCGAGCACCTGTACGCTCAAACCGCTTTCCACCAGAGCGGCCGCCAGAAAACCGCCGGCCATGCCGCCGCCGACAATGGCGATGTCTACATTACGCTGGGTCATGAGCGATCTCCAGTCAGTCCCATGGCGCGACGGGCAAAACGGTGGCGCAAACCGGGGAACATCGACAGGGCGACCAGTCCCAATTGACGGCCATGCGCCACGGGCGCGAAACGCGTGCTAAACAGGCGCGAGAGACTACCCGAAAAGCGTGCCACCAGAGCTTGGTCGGTTTCCCGCTCGGCAAGATAGGCTTCGAGCACGGCCAAATCACCGGGGTTGTCGGCGGCTTTTATGTGGCGCACCAGGCAATCCAGGTCACGCAAGGTGAGGTTGAGCCCTTGAGCGGCCACGGGTGACAAGGAATGCGCAGCATTGCCGACTATCACCGCGTGGGGAATGACTTGCGCGGTGCTTTGGCTGGTAATTAACGGATATTGCGCGCGCTTGCCGGGGGTGGACAGACTTAAATGCAATAGCTCGGCCTCCGGTGCCAAACGCGCCATGAAGTCATCACCGGACAAGGCGGCCAGTTCATCAATGAGCGCTTTGGCGCCTGTCCAGACCACCGCCATGCGCTCGTCACTCATGGGCAGAAAGGCCAAGGGACCGGTATCCAGAAAGCGCTCGTAGGCGATGCCATTGTGCGGTTGGTTGGTGGTGGCATTGAGCACTAAGGCGGCCTCGCCGGTGTCGTGGTGATGCACGCTGATACCCAGCAAATCGCGCGTGGTTGAACGTGCGCCATCGGCGGCAACCAGCAACCGGCATTGATATTGGCTGTCGTCATCCAGTGTGACGGCATAGCCTGCTTCCAGTCGTTTGGCAGCGGTGATTTTACGCGGCGACAAGAGCGTAATGGCATCCGCCTGATGCGCGGCTGTGAGCAAAAGGCGGCCTAATCGGCGACTTTCGATGGTGGCCCCCAAGCGCGGCACGCCTTCTTCATCGGCGCGGATTTGCGTGCGGCCGAAATAGCCTTTGGTGGACACATCCACGGTGGTGATGTCGGCGCTGTTGGCCAATAGCTCGTCCAGCAATCCCACGGATTCATACACCGCCAAGCTACCCTGCGAGAGGGCAATTTTGCGGGCATCGAAGCTGGGGGTAAAGGGTTCGTCACTGGGCTCGGGCAGATTGTGCGCTTCCACCACGGTAACGGTGTAATCGGTATGGGCAGCCAGCAACAGCGCTAGGCTAATGCCGCCCAGCCCGCCACCGGCAATGAGAATATCGGTTGTTTGTGTCATCAGCCTGCCATGAGTTGTTCGATATCGGCCACGGTTTTGGGCACGTCACGGGTGAGCACATCGGGGCCGTCGGCGGTCACCAGCACATCGTCTTCGATGCGAATGCCAATGCCTTTCCATTTGTCGTCCACCTCGGCATCCAGCCCGATATACAAACCGGGTTCGGCGGTGAGCGTCATGCCCGGCTCCAGCTGTCGCCATTGGTCATCCACCTTGTAGTCGCCCACGTCATGCACATCCAACCCCAGCCAGTGGCCGGTGCGGTGCATGTAATACGGGCGATAGGCCTGGGTTTCGATGAGTTCGTTGACCTCGCCATCGAGAATGCCCAAGTCTTTTAAGCCTTGGGTGAGAATGGCGACCGCCGCTTCATGACCGGCATTCCAATCGTATTGTGGTGTGGCCTTTTCGATGGCGGCATATTGCGCCTCGAGCACAATCTCATATACGGCTTGCTGGGCGGCGCTGAATTTGCCGTTTACGGGGAAGGTGCGAGTGATATCCGAGGCGTAATTTTGGTATTCACCGGCGGCATCCACCAGCACCAAATCGCCACTCTTCAGCTTGTCGCTGTTGGCAATATAGTGCAGCACGCAAGCGTTTGCGCCACCACCCACGATGGAAGAGTAGGCCGGATAACGCGCGCCTTGCATCATAAAGCCGTGCAGATAATCGGCTTCCAGTTGATATTCGTACATCCCCGGTTTCACGGTTTGCATGGCATGCACGTGGGCGGCAGCCGAAATCTCACCGGCTTTACGCATCAATCGAATTTCAGCAGCACTTTTCACCAAGCGCATGTCGTGCAGCAAATGATTCAATGTCGAAAATTCACCAGGCGGTTGGGCGCCAGCCCGTGCACGCGCGCGGATGGAGTTGACCCAGTCCATCACCTGCGCATCAAAGTGGGCGTTTTGGCCGATGTCGTAATACACACGTTGGCGACCTTCAATCAGCCCCGGCAATATCTCGTCGATATCGGCAATGGGGAAGGCATCGTCGGCTTTGAAGGTTTCTACCGCGCCTTCTACGCCGTGGCGAAAGCCCGTCCAGGTTTCGGCGGCTTTGTCCTTCTCGCGACAAAAGAGCACATATTCGCCCTGCTCGCGGCCGGGAATCAGCGCCAACACGGCATCCGGCTCGGGGAAGCCGGTGAGATACCAAAAATCGCTATCTTGGCGAAAGGGGTATTCCACATCACGATTGCGGGTGGTTTCCAAGGCGGATGGCAAAATGGCAATGCTGCCGGGCGTCATCTGCTCCATCAAACGCTGACGGCGGCGGGCAAATTCTTTAGAGGTAATACTCATGATGATGACTCTTTATTTTGTAACGCCATGTCAGTAAAAATCGACAAGGCGAGCATACGGCAATGTTCCTCGATATGTGTCAGCGCTTCGCGCTCTTCTTCGCTGCCTTCGGGTTCTTCCATCTGGCGAATGGCCATTAAGTCACTCATGGCCTCATTGACCGAGCGCGGTAACTGCTTGCTGGCACAGTGATCGGCAAAGCCCGACATAAAGCCTTCGCACCATTCGGCCAGCGCCTTGGCGCGAGCCACCACATCGCCAGCGGGCAATAGCAGCTCGAAATCCAGCGTTTCACTTTGATATTGCGCCAGTATTTGAGTGCGCAGTTGTTTCCAATCGCCCACCAAGGCGACAGGCCATTGGCTTACTCCCACCAGTCCGGCCAAATGAGCCAGTGTGGCAGCTTCGGTTGGCGGGTTGGCCACGGTTAAGCTACCACAAAGCGTGCCGTACAATTCGGCCACCGAGGCGGTTAACTTGGCTTGCTGCAGCCCCTTGGCAAGCGAGGCATAGGAAGGTGTTGCTGTCATGAAATATCCACTGTCATCGTCGGGTTGTCTCGGGCAGGGCGTCACACACTTTGCAAAGCGCTTTCACAATAACAGCTAAGTGTTTCTTTCCGCGCTGTTTCTGCATTGACCACCACGCCTCTGCTGGCCTATAGTAAAGCTTGCGGTTTATCGGGTACAGTGCTTGAACGTCATGACAAACGAACAACAACTCCAGACGCTAGAAACGCGCTTGCAAGAATTGCTGGAAATCAGCGCGCAATTACGCAACGAAAACCAAGCGTTACATTCTCGTGAAGCAAGATTGCTTGACGAGCGTGCGCAATTATTGAAAAAAAATGACATGGCCAAATCCCGTGTGGAGGCCATCATCACCCGCCTACGGGCGCTGGAGAAAGAGCCATGAGTGATGCCGATACCACCACCGTGACCATTCAGCTGTTAAAGCGCGAATACAATATTTCCTGCGAACCGCACGAGCGCCAAGAGCTCGAAGAAGCAGCACGCATTCTCGATGGGCACATGCGCGACACCCGCGATGCCCAAGTGGTTGGCCTTGACCGCATCGCCGTAATGTCGGCACTCAACATCGCCCATGATTTAGTGAAAACCCAGCGCCAACTGACCCAGCAGCGCAATCGAAACGACCGCCTTTCCGCATTAAGCGAACGGGTGGACCGTGAAATTCGTGAATACAACGAATATCGAAATAGTCTGCTCTAAGTGGTGTTCTAAGCGCCGGTTCACAATTTGAAACACATGACTGCACTTCAACAATCGACGCCATTTGATTGTTTTATCGGCAAGGTCTGCGGCGCGATTTGAATGACTGGTTAAATTGGGCACAAACCCGCTTGTCAAGGTCTTCAACCCCTCTGCCTTCATGTATACTGGACTCATCTCCTGGGCTGTTGGCCAGCCAGGTTTAGTCCCTGAGCCGATACTTTATATCTTAGGAGAGGTGATACGCATTCAATGCGCAAGTTCGCCATGAAGCGAAAAGCCTAATGTCTGTGTGATCCTTTCCGCCTTGAACCTACTGGTTCAAGGGCCGACCACACGGCAGCGGCAGTTTGGGAGATTTTAATTGCCTTTATCCTCATCACAGCACGCCAAACGACAAACCATCCGTCAGCAATTGCGCCGTCAGCGCGCTGCCCTGACACGCAGTCAGCAACAGCACGCTGCCTGGCGAATGGCCATGCAACTCAAGCAACACCCAGCCATTGTTAAAGCCAAACATGTTGGCTTGTACCTCCCCCATGGCGGCGAAATCGACCCTTGGCAATTTCGCCATCATTGGCAAGACGGCAAACACCTCTACTTACCCGTATTGCCACCCGACCGTGGCCACCGGCTGCATTTCCTCGAAGCCAGCGGCCCCTGGACGCATAACCACTTTGGCATTATCGAGCCGGCCTATCGTGAGGATAAAAAGCGCCCCGTACATCAACTGGACGTATTGTTGATGCCGCTAGTGGCATTCGACCGGCAAGGCAATCGCTTGGGTATGGGAGGCGGTTATTACGACGCCACACTGGCCGCCTTGCCCGCCTGGTCAAAGCGCCCGATTTGCTTGGGCATTGCGCATTCATTCCAAGAAATAGATAACCTACCAAGCGCAGACTGGGATTGGCCGTTGGACGGTGTGGTAACGGATTAAAATTTGCAGCCGAACCCGAATACTTCGGGTTCGGCTGCCACTGATGCTAGACCGCGCTTAGCGTGTGGTATAGCCACCATTAGCAAACAGGGTTTGCCCGGTAATCCAACGCCCGCCATTGGCGAGGAATTGCACGATAGGTGCAATATCAGCAATATCGGTTAAGCGGTTTTCCATGGCTTGCGACTTGTGGAAAGCAACACGCTCGGGGGTTTCCTGACCATAGAAGAAAGGCGTGTCCATGGGGCCCGGACCAATGTTGTTGACCGAAATACCGCGCTCGGCAAATTCTTTGGCTGCCGCACGAGTGAAGTGCTCAACCGGCGCCTTACCACCGGCATAGGTGGAATAGCCATCGGTAAACGCGGCCAACAGTGATGTCACAATAGTGATGATTTTGCCATTATTGTTGAGGTGCAGTCCGGCTTCCTTAATGAAGAAGTAGGCTGATTTAGCATTAATGTCCATCATCTGGTCGTACTCTTCTTCCGTCGTCTCGATAATTGGCTTGCGTAACACCTTACCCACCGTGTTAACCGCAATATCAATGCCGCCAAATTCTGCTTTAGCCTGCTCGAACAGGGTGCTGACATTCGCGGCTTTCGTCAGATCACCTTGCAGCGCAATGGCCTCACCACCGCCCTCTTTAATTGCCTTGACGGTGTCATTGGCATCGCTTTCTGCGGCAGCACTGTGATAGTGCACCACCACCTTGGCACCATCTTTTGCAAAATTACGACTAATTAAGCCGCCCAAGTTTTTTGCGCCACCGGCGACCAGTGCGACTTTTTCATTTAGATTTGAGGTTGTCATGCTAAATTCTCCGTTCGTTTAATTGCCTCATCAGCACGCATCAACTGCGCACCAACAACCGGAATCCAGCCTAGCAACTTGCAATTAATGTCGGAATAAGGTGTATTTGCAAATACTAATTGCCACTTCTGCAATAAATGCTGAGCAAAGAACGTATATTTCTACAGGTGGTGGAGTCTGGCAGCTTTAAACAAGCGGCCAGCTTATTGGGCATGGAGGCGTCTTCGGTCAGCCGCAAAGTCGCCTCGCTTGAACAGCGGCTGGGCGTTAAGCTGCTGCACCGCTCTACCCGCCAGTCTACGCTAACAGACTTGGGGCATCGCTATTACATCAAATTACGGCGCATCGTAGACGAGCAAACGGCGCTGGAAGAAGACATTCGCGGTGGCGTCAGTCGATTGCAAGGCAAATTACGCATCACCGCGCCTGTCGATTTTGGCGTGCAATTTGTGGTGCCGGTAGTGCGCACCATGCAGCAAGAAGCGCCAGATTTATCTGTGGAGCTATTACTGGGCAGCCACTTTGCCAATATTGTAGAGCAGCAAATTGATGTAGCGGTGCGCATTGGCGAGCTGGCCGATTCGGCATTGTATGCCAAGCGCTTAGGCGATAACCCTCGTGTGTTAGTGGCGAGTCCGTCCTATCTCGCTCAATATGGCACGCCGAATCAGCTCGACGAGCTATCTCACCATCATTTTGTTTTCTACACGCCGCGCCAGCGCCACAGCGCCATTGCCTTTGCCGATGGTTACCGCCACCACGTTAACTCAACCCAGAGCTATCTCGTGGTGAACAGTGCGGCGGCCAGTCATCAACTGGTGCTAGAAGGTGCAGGTATCCATCTCGGCCCTTTGTGGTTATTCCGTGACGACATCGTTAAAGGCAGGGTGCAGCAACTTTTTACCGAGCGTCCGTTACAGTCCTTTCCCATTCATGCCGTTTACCCCGATCGCGACTATCTGCCACTCGGCGTAAAACGTTTTATGCAGATGATGTCGGACACACTGCAGTAGCCCCATCACCAACTTGTTCGCGGCCGTCTAGCAGTGTGAAAAACCCGCAGAATCTCAATTCGCTGCAACCGCGGTTGCACGCGATACGGGATTAAATAAGGTGTATCAGCAATAATCAGTTCGCGTGTACCAGGCACTCGACCGGGACGGCTCAATGCAGGATTGCTTTCCAATTGGCTGATGGCATGAATAATGCGCCGCACCAAGGTTTGCGCGGCGGCCGGATTCTCCTTAGCAATATAAGCCGCTTCGCTATCCAGATTTTTCAGGGCTATCCTTAGCCATTTAATCTGCATCTAGCCCCCAGGCTCTCAGTGTGTTTTCCACTTCTTCGGTTGAGGCAAAATCTCCTTTATTGGCCTCATCAATGGCATCCCGGGTTTCTTTTACCTGCCATTCATTCAGTTCCACATATTCACGAACTGCTTCAGCAGCAACGTAAGAGCGAGAGCGTTCTGTCGCTTTTGCCAGCTTGTCCAATCGCACTTTCAACTGTTCGTCCAGTCGTAATGTCATCGTAGTCGTCATCATTCTGACCATTTGTGTTGATATGTATACAAAATAGCACATTCCAATCTAACCACCCATCGTTTATCGCCAAATCCTTCCCTTCTCACCCGCAAATGCATTAGAGTGTGGCATCTCATTCTGGCTGTCTCATTGCTACTCCCACCTTATATTGGTAATCATCGTCCCCGTATTTGGCATTGTACTGTTGAGCATTGCCTATGGGCGCTGGGAGCCGGATTGTTAGCGGCTTATGTGTTTTTCTTATGCTGTTTTCTTTCCGGCATGCCACAATTGGCACAATGCCTTCTAAAGCAATAATCATTACCCGTTGGCGTGTTTGTTCCCTCGGCGAAAAACCACTCACCACACCAAGGGCACAAACTCTTTGCATAAAACCAGAGCACCAGCACATACAAGGTGGTCAGATATAAAGGCACGAGAACCCACATTGCCGTTTTTATCCAGGGCATGCCATGAAAGGCTATCCAGAATGGAACAGGACAAATTACAGCGAGCAATAGGCATAACCTTATCCGGTTCATTGTCCGATAAGCTCGCATCGCCTGATCTGGTTGTTTCATGCCAATCCATCCTTAGTTTTTGAATAGCATACCCCATTAAACCGCCCATCGTTTATCGCCAAATCCTTCCCTTCTCACCCGCAAACGCATTAGAGTGTGACACCTCATTCTGACCGTCTCGTTGCTATGCTCTACCGTATCTTGGAAATCATCGTCCCCGTATTCGGCATTGTGCTGTTGAGCTTTGCCTATGGGCGCTGGCGGCCTACCGATATGAGCAGCGCCAACCGGCTGAATCTGGTGATTTTTATTCCGGCGCTGATTTTTTATGCACTCACCGAGAAGGTGGGTCAGGATGTAATTTTGGGAACCGCCGCGTTGGGCACGGTGGTGATTGTGCTGGGCTCCGGACTGTTGGCGTGGGGCTTGGCACGATTACTGGGCTGGCAAGCGCGTACGCTGGTGTCGTCGTCGATGTTTAATAATTGCGGCAACATGGGGATTCCGTTGGCGGTGTTTGCGTTTGGGGAGCAATCGCTGGCGCTGGCCGTGGTGCTACTGGTGACCACGACAGTGATTCAATTTAGCTTGGGGCTGGTGATTTTCTCGGGCAAATTGGAATGGAAGGCGCTGCTGACCAACCCCATGCTACTGGCCACCTTGGCCGGCGTGGTGGCCATGCAGCTGGATTGGCATGCGCCCGATATGCTATTGCCCGGCATCAAAATGCTGGCCGATGTCGCCATCCCTTTGATGCTTGTCGCCTTGGGTATGCGTCTGGCACAGGGCGGCATCAGTGAATGGAAAGCCGGTTTTATTGGCGGCTTGGTGACGCCTCTGACCGGACTTGCCATTGCCCTGCCCTGGGTTTGGTTCACACAGCCGGACACGCAACTCAGCCACAATTTATTGCTCTACGCCGTGCTACCGCCCGCTGTGATGAACTTCATGCTCGCCGACCTTTATCAGCAAGAACCCGGTCGCATGGCATCTATCGTGGCGGTAGGTAATGCCATGGCGGTAGTGACCGTGCCAGCTTTGTTGTTTTGCTTGTTTGCCTAGTGTTGGAAAATCGACTTGCTGTTTTTTTTGAACTGTCTCTCGATATAATTAAACCAAGTTTACTCAACTTGATTTAATTATCATGAAGACCGTCAACATACAGGAAGCGAAAACGCATTTATCACGCTTGGTGGCGGATGCCGCCAACGGCGAGGGATTTATTATTGCCAAAGCGGGAAAACCCGTTGCACGAGTGTCCTCTGTGACGGCTCCACAAGCCGTACAGCGTAAGCGTTTGAAGTTTATGAAGGGCGCTTTCTCTGTTCCGGATGATTTCGACACCTTGGGTCAGGCTGAAATTACGGCCTTGTTCGAGGGGCAACAATGAATTTACTGCTCGATACCCATGTCTTGCTGTGGGCGGCCGCCGCTCCCGAACGCATTCCGGCTGAAACCCAAGACTTGCTGAATAACCCTGACCACCAACTGTATTTTAGTCCGGCAGCATTTGGGAGGTTGTTATCAAGAACGGGCTAGGGCGCCCTGACTTTCATGTTGACCCGTCACTACTGCGACGGGGACTGGAAGACAATGGTTATCTCGAACTGGCCATTGTGAGTCGACACACGCTGGATGTCGCACACCTGCCTGCGATCCACAAAGACCCATTCGATCGTTTACTCATCGCACAAGCCAACAATGAAGGCATGCTGCTGGTGACAGCAGACCAAACCCTTGCGCAATACCCCGTGGCAGTGCATATTTTTTCCTGCCTGCCGTCTACGTCCGCTGATAGACCACGAAGCTAAACGGATAAGGGTTGTCGCCCGATGGCTCGAAGTCCTGGCGTTGGGTTTCTTGATATTGGCTGAGGTCCACGTCGGGGAAGAAGGCATCGCCGTCGACCGAGGCGTGTACTTCGGTGAGATAGAGAATGTCGGCTTGCGGTAAGGCTTGGGTATAGATTTCGCCGCCGCCCATCACCATGATTTCATCAACAGCTTCGATTAAGGCGATAGACTGCGCCAAGCTAATGGCTTCTTCGATGCTATCGACCACGCGAGCACCTTCGGCTTCATAACCTTGTTGACGCGTTACCACGATGTTGGTGCGCCCCGGCAAGGCACCATTGAGTGATTCCCAGGTTTTGCGCCCCATGATGATGGGCTTGCCCCAGGTGCGCTCACGGAAGTATTTCAGGTCACCGGGCAGCTTCCACGGCAGCTTGCCGTGGCGACCAATGCAACCGTTTTGCGCACGGGCAGCAATGACGGCGACTTTGGCATCTTCCATGTCGTCATCGAGTAGCGGGTCGTATTCTTCATCAGCCATACGTTTATCAATTCTCTATTGGTGCAGTTAAACAGCCACTTTGGCCTTGATATGCGGGTGTGGGTCATAGCCTTCCAGGGTGAAATCTTCATAACGGAAGGCAAACAAATCTGTCACATCAGGATTCAATGTCATGGTCGGCAATGCGCGTGGCTCACGCTGCAATTGCAAATCGGCTTGCTCCAAATGATTGCTGTAAAGGTGCGCATCACCCAGCGTGTGCACAAAGTCGCCCGGCTCCAGACCGGTCACTTGTGCCATCATCAGTGTCAGCAAACTATAGGAGGCGATATTGAACGGCACGCCTAAGAAGATGTCACCACTGCGCTGATAAAGCTGACAAGACAACTTGCCATTGGCTACGTAAAACTGAAACAGGCAATGGCAGGGTGGCAAGGCTTGCTTGCCTTGGGCAGCATTTTCCGACGGACTAAAGGTGGTATCGGGTAGTACGGCAGGGTTCCAGGCTGACACCACCAAGCGGCGCGAATTGGGGTTGGTTTTAATGGCATCAAGCACTTCGCTGATTTGGTCGATGATGCGACCATCGGCGCTTTTCCAACTGCGCCACTGAGCGCCATAGACGGGACCAAGATTACCTTCCTCGGTAGCCCAGGCATTCCAAATGGACACGCCGTTGTCTTTCAAATAGCCAATATTGGTGTCACCCGCGAGAAACCATAACAACTCGTGGATAATCGAGCGCAGGTGCAGCTTCTTGGTCGTCAGCATGGGAAACCCTTGCTGCAAGTCGAAACGCATTTGGTAGCCAAACACCGAGTAGGTGCCAGTGCCGGTACGGTCGCCTTTGTAAACACCCTGCTCGCGCACATGGCGCAGTAGATCGAGATATTGTTTCACGCTGCTACCTTTCTCTTGTCTTTTTTGATACCCCACACGATAAGCGCAATGCCACCAATTACCAAGGGCACGCTGAGCACCTGCCCCATGGTGACCCAGCCAAAAGCCAGATAGCCCAGTTGCGCATCCGGCTGACGGAAGAATTCCACGAAGATACGTGCTACGCCATAGCCTAGACCAAACAGACCGGTGACGGTAGCGGCCGGGCGTGGCTTACGCGAATAGAGCCATAAAATAGCAAATAGCACCACGCCTTCTAGTGCAAATTCATACAGCTGCGAGGGGTGACGCGGCAAGCCGTGAAATTTGGCAAAGATATCTGACCAACCCGCGTGGGTAGCGGCGTAAGTCGCATCTTCACGTATGGCACGAGGGAAAATTATCCCCCAAGAGGCATGGGTGACATCGCCCCAAAGCTCACCGTTAATAAAGTTGCCAATGCGTCCTGCACCCAGGCCAATGGGCACGATGGGCACGCCAAAGTCGGTGACTTCGAAATAACCTTTACCGGTTTTCCGTGCAAAAAGCCATAAAGCCACTAGCACCCCAATGGCACCACCGTGGAAGGACATGCCGCCATCCCACACATAAAACACATGCAAGGGGTTATCGATATAAAATGGCAAGTTATAAAACAAGCAATAGCCAATGCGGCCGCCCAGAATGACCCCCATGGCACCGTAGAAAATCAGGTCGCTGACTTGCTCACTATCCCAGCCGCTATTGGGTTTCTTGGCACGCCAAGACAACAGCGCCCAGCCTGCCGCAAAGCCCACCAAATACATAATACCGTACCAATGCACCTGAACGGGGCCGAGTGAGAAAGCAATAGGATCAATCTGGGGATAGGCAATCATGAAAAGTCCTGAAGAAACGTAAGTTTCACCCTACAATCGGTAAAAGAAAGGCGCCCATTGTGCCCGCTTATTACTGATTAGTCACGGTGAACACCCTGCATGTGTATTATCCTGTTTCAATGGCAGCCAGACGCTGACATACCACTCATTGCCGCCGCCAATCGCGACGAATTTTACCAGCGCCCTACCGAAGCTGCGCGCTGGCGCGGCAACGTCTTCTGCGGGCTGGATCAGCGTGCCGGCGGCACTTGGATGGGCGTAACGCGTGAAGGCCGTTTTGCCGCCGTAACCAATTTTCGTGAGCCGATTCAAGCCAATGATGCAGGCCAACGCTCCCGAGGTGATTTACCGTGGCAATTTCTGCAGGGAACCGACACGCCCGACGTCTATGCAAAGCAGTTGGTTGATACACAACAAGAATATGGACCGTTTAATTTACTGGTCGGCGATAGCACATCACTCTGGTACATCAGCAACCGGGGGGCTGCCCCTCAGGCCGTTTCGCCGGGGCTGCACGGACTCAGCAACGGTTTATTGGACACGCCTTGGCCCAAAATAAAACGCGGCAAGCAGCTCCTGAGCCATGCCTTGCAACAAGGCGCCAAAAAAGACGATTTACTGCATCTGCTGGCCGACAACAGCCAACCGCCCGAAGAAGAACTGCCCAATACCGGTGTTCCGCCCGCACTTGAACGCCTGGTCGCCCCCATTTTTGTGCAATCGGCACAATATGGCACCCGTTGCTCCACGCTGCTTTGGCTGCCGAAAAAAGGCGAACCACGCATCATGGAAAAACGCTGGGCAGGCGTTTGCGTTTAATCCCAAGTGAGCGGGGCCGCTGACGAACCCGGCGTCATGGGATGAGTGGGCGCTTTGGCCTCAATGGCTGCTTCAGCCGTTACCGGCACCACTTCCGCTCCGGCTTGCAGCTGGCCAAGTGTTCCTTGCGTCAACTTGGCAATGGCATAGCCGGGAGCGACTTGAGTGACCACCAAACGCTGGTCGGTTTTTTGTTGCGCTGCCAACTGTCGTCCATCGGCATGCAATGTCCAATTGCGCACCACCGCCAGGGTGTCGCCCACTGCCAAGCGGCCACTGCCTTGACTAATGAAAAGTGTATTGGCATCGACGATTTTCAATAAACGCAACGGCATCACACGCGACAGCACCTGATTGACCAGTGCACGCGATACCGCCGGATAAATCACCTCACCCAATCGGTCGGCACCGTCCAGTGAACTAATGTGTTGCGCCTGCATCGCACGCGTTAAGGTGCTGGCGGGCGGCTCATAGGTGAAGGTATCGGCAAACAGGATATCACCCGTTGCCACTTCCACCAGACGATAGCGAATGCGGGTATAAAGCGCCATAGAGTAGTTGTCGTTGCCGTAATAAGCCACGCCGGGACGGCCTAGCTGAAAGCGTTCGATGTGGCCGGTAAGCAGCAAATCGCCCCCCAGCTTTTGCCCGACTTTAACCTGCTCCTGCGGTGACAAAGACGCGGCGGCAATGTTTCTTTCGGCATTTAGCGCACGGCTATTGAGCCGATCGAGAACGCGAATCTGACCGGTTTGGGTGAAATCTTCCACCAGTGCACGGTGCAGCTGCCGACTGAGGACGCGGGCGGCAACCGGCTGATGCAATGAGTAGCTGGTGTCCTCGGTAGAAAAAGGCAACACCACCAAGCTAAACAGCTCATCTCGGTGCGGCCGCAAGTGGGCAGTTTTGGCAATTTCAGCCTCGACCTTGGCATGCCACAGTTTATCGGCCTGCTTCAAGCTAAGCACCTGATAACGTGTAATGCCCGCATGAGTCGGCAGACGTGGCGCGGGCACATCGCTCCAACGCTGGGTAATGACATTGCCGTTATCACTCTGGCGGATGACCCACTCCATGGTTTGTTTGCGAAAGTCGGGATCAAGCGTCACCACAACACCCAGAGCTTGCCGCGCGGCATTCACCAAGGCATTACCCACCGCCATTTGCGGCGTATCACCATAGCCGCTGGCTTGTTGGGTCATACTCTGGTTTGCCGCCTGTGCGGAGACCAACCAACAGGCCAACACCCATGCCAGCCCGTATCGCACCCATCGGCTTATTGTCATGGCGCTTCTCCCGACAGCAACTTACTGTTTACAGACCAAACCAAGAGCGGCTACGCGTCTTGCGGATTTGCTTTTCGCTGCTCCACTCGATGATGCCGGTTTTCAAGTTCATCAGTTTTAAGGTGAACTTGTAATACACATCCTTCACCGAGTCGTTGCTTTTGCTAATCGCCGAGAAGTTGCCGTACATCATGAATTCGGCGCCAATCTGGTGCCCCATGGCAATGGCAGTGGCGGGATTTACCATGCCGCTTTGGTTTTGATAGGCCAGCTGCTTGCGTACTGCCTGCACCTTGGTCATATCCACAAAACGGAATTTGCCCGAGTTAATCAGCTTGCTTTGGATGGTATCGGTAATGGATTGCGTATCGATATGCTGCATGGTTTTGTTTTTAATGCCATCTATAAAGACCACCGGACGACGATTGCTGGTGAGCTTCACAATCGGCGGGAAGGTCAGCAGGTCATCCACCATCTTGCTGGCAATCATCTGTAAATCGGTGGAACCAAAATCGGTATTGACGGTTTCACGCGCGGTGGCATCGCCATATTCCACATGGGCACAGCCGGCCATTACCAAGCTGGTGGCGACCAGCAGTGCGGCAAACAACTTCGTCATAATGTTTCTCCGTTTAAACGCGGGGTTGTTAGAATCAAAAACCTTTTATTCCTGCACCCAGATTTCAAATCGTACCGCACTGGGGTTAGGTGCCAGCGCCTGCACGTTGGCTTGAGTGCGGCCTTGTAGCACGAGCTGATGCCATGGCTCGCCTTGCGGCTGGATTTCAAAGCCGTCGGCATCAAACCATTTGAATTTATACTGAAAATCCAGTTCAAACTTCCAGCGATTTTCTAGGGTGGCCTGTGCGCGCATTAGGTTGCCGGCATGTCCCGTGATAATGTTTTTCACGGCCAACCGCGATGACAGCATGGCATTGTTGGAATACAACATGGTTTGGGTTTTGCCGTTCTGGGTTTCCAGCTGCGCTACGTTACTGGCAGAGCACCCAGCCAACAGCAAAATCGACAAACAAAACAGGGCAAGCTTACGCATTTATTCCTCTCCGGTGATGGGCATCACTTGAGTCATCAAGCGGCCGCCCAGATCAATGATTCTTAACAAGGTCACGCCTTGCGCTTTAATAGGTACTGTCAAACTAGCACCGCCGCCCGGATACGACAACTGCACCTGTCGCATTCCAGGCGATAAAGACAGGCGGGCAATCTGGCCATTGGCGGGCAGTGTAAGCCAGGAGCGCAAATCCGGCCGCTCCGACACCAGATTATAAACTTGGGTAATTAGCCCCAACCAACCCGACTGCTTGTTGGCCTGCTTTTGCAACGCATACTTGGCCGTTGCCCTGGCGATTTGTCGCGCCAAAATAGCCGGCATATCTTGTTTTAGTGCATAGGCTGCCATGCCTCCCACTCGAACGACCGAACGGGTGGCTGCCGTGTGGTCGCCAACGCGAATACGAAACGGCGTGGGTGACGCCATGCGGTGGCCTGCATAAACCGGCACGCTAATCTTCAAGGTGCCATGAATAGTGGGGATGGGCAGACTGAGCGGCACCTTACTGGGCACAAAGCCTTGCTCGACGGCCACCACCAGCAGCCCTTTTTGGCGTGTGGCGCCATTGAGCAGAGCGGACACCCGCTCGACATCCGCCTTGATGAAATCGGCTTGGGGAACAATCTGCAGGGCTTTTTTATAATCCACCAAGGCATCGTTGTATTGCCCCCGCCCTTCCCAGAAGGCGGCACTCAAGTAATAGCTGTACGCATTTTGAATGCCGGAACGCACCAGTGAGGCAGCCGCGTTAAGACCTGAAAAACAACCTTGATACTGGTCAAGCGAAATGGCTTTATCCCCTTCCGCTTCGGCCTCGGCAATGGCCTCTTGATGGGACAACTCTTGTTGATGCTGTGCATAATCTACGCGCCGAAACTCGACCCCGGCACCGGTCATATTGCCCTCGGCCAGATAGTTCAACGCTTGGAAGGTGTAACTGAAAATTCGCTCGTAAGGCTCGGCCTTAAAATTGATGGCACGGTCATTGGTCACCATGGCCACCGCGCCTTCTGCAACGCCAGAGGCTCGAATGCGTGCAGCCGCATCGTTGGCTTCATAGGTCTCAGCAGCACGGCGAAACCATTTCTTGCTGTTATCTATACGCCCTGCCAGCTGGGCAATGCGCCCGGCTTCCAGCGTATACAGCAGGCCATCGCCACCCTGGGTGTGTTGCGTTACCTCAACCAGTGCTTTTTTGGCGTAACCGGCGCGCAGTGCTTGCTTCCAGTCACTGGCGACTTGCGGATAAGACGAAAAAACGCTGACCGTCGAGCAGGCCGACAGCATAATGCAAACCAGCAGGGTCAGCAGACATCGCATTAGTCGCCACTCCTTGTGCCTTGTTTCTTAATGACCGATCTCCCTGGCATGATCGACCAACACATGAGCAACCACCTGAGTCACTCTTTTACCCATGGGAATATGCAAAAACTCATTCGGACCGTGGGCGTTTGAATGTGGGCCCAAGACGCCGGTAATTAAAAATTGAGCTTTGGGGAATTTCTCGCCCAGCATTCCCATAAAGGG
>CAYVZZ010000016.1:0-29565 GCA_964456185.1 uncultured Alcanivoracaceae bacterium | reverse complement strand
AGCCGTGTGCCTTGACGGCTTGATCGATTTCGCCAAGCAGGGCTTTGTCCTGCATGGCCGGAAGATCAACGCAGCGTTGCAAGTTGTCTTCATTCATGGCGCTCAAGGCGATAAGGAAAGCCAGCCAGTCGCCTGATTCGGCTACTTGGCGTACCAACTTTTCACGCACCGCTTCCGGTTGCTCACCTGCTAGATTGGCCATGACAAGTTGCATGTCGGGTTTTAGGTGCACCAACAGCGATAACATTTCCGGCCAGAGGTCGTATTCTGTTGCGGCCTCCATCAGGGCAGTTTTTTGCGAGTCCGAGAGTTGACGCAGCAGGTTGTCGATTAGCGTTTTGTCTTCCACATACATGCCGGTGCGTAGCAGTCCGTGACCATCGTCTTCGGCATTGTCGATAATGCGGCGCAGCGCCGATTCACTAATGGCGGTAACAAAACGCGCCAACGTCACATACTCTTGCTGGTCGCTAAGCAGCTTGGCGACGTCCACAATATGATCCTCGCTCACCGCCGAGATAATAGCCAAGGCGCGCTTTGGCTCTAAATAAAGGCTGAGCTTGGCGAGGAACTCGGTGGGCAGCTTGTCAGCCAGTTTAGCGGCTCTTTCCGGCGCCAGTTCACCCGCGATACCGGCAGCTAATACGGGGCCGAGCAGGGTGGTGGCGAGCTTGGCGCTGATTTTTAGCGGCAGCAGCTTGCTTAGCCCAGCCAAGCGATGAAAAGCGTCTTGATGCCGGTCGTAGAAAAAGCCGGAAAGGGTTTCGCGGAATTCACGCGTGGCTTGCCAGTCTTGTTCGGCCACAAACCCCAAGCTGCCCTCTTCTACGTCGAGCAGGCGCTCCAGTTTGATCTGCTCGGCGATGCTGTCCATATTGCTCATCATTTGGCTCCTCAAGAAAACAACATTTTACGAACGGTGCGACGCAAGGGGCGTGGCACCACATCCAGCGCACGATTGAGAGCGCGTTCTACACGCTCGTCTTTCGCTTTCATGCTGTCGAGGATTTGTTGAGCCAGCTTGTCGGCCTGTTCGTCTGGAAGCTGTTGCAAGTAGCCCAGTGCCGATGCCGGCAACTGCGCCTGCTCAAGTGCTTGAAGGGGCGTGCTCATAGGGGTGTCCCTTATTATTATCAAATAATGATGACGCATTATGCCAGCGAGCCAGCACAATACTATCGCTGAAATGTCCGCCGTTTTACGCGTTACTGCTAATTAATCGTTTTGGGAAGCTTGATTACGCTCGATTTTTTTGACGATGTGGGTGGTGGATACATTATCGACGAAATCCAATACCTGCACGTCGCCGCCGTAGGCTTTCACCTGTTCGGCACCAACGACTTGATCCGGCTGGTAGTCACCGCCCTTCACCAGTACATCCGGGCGCACCTTGTCGAGCAGTGGTTCGGGGGTGGCGCCATCGAAAGACACCACCCAGTCGACGGCTTCCAAGGCGGCCAACACCGCCATACGACGCTCCAGCGGATTAATGGGGCGGCCTGGCCCTTTGAGGTTTTGTACCGAGGCGTCCGAATTAATTGCTACTACCAAGCGGTCACCCAGTTGGCGGGCGCTATCCAGATAGCCGACATGACCGGCATGAATAATATCGAAGCAGCCGTTGGTGAACACAATGCGTTCGCCTCGGTCGCGGGCGTCTTTAAGTGCGAGTAACAATTGTTGTTCCGACATGACACCGCGGTCGGCGCTCTTGTCGCGATGCACTTCGCGAACCAACTCCGGTGCACTGATACTGGCGGTGCCCTGCTTGGCGACGACGAGACCGGCGGCAATATTGGCCAGTGCCACGGCGCTTTCCAGCTCGCTGCCGGCAGCTAAAGCGGCGGCCAGTACAGAAATTACCGTGTCACCCGCACCAGTCACATCGAAGACCTCATGGGCGCGTGCCGGTAGATGCAACGCCGGTCGGCCAGGCTGTAATAGCGTCATGCCGCGTTCGCTGCGGGTCACCAGTAGCGCGCTTAATTGCAGCTCGTCGATCAGCGCCAACCCCTTGTCGATGAAATCCTGCTCGTCAGCGGGTTCACCGACAACGGCTTCAAATTCGGCCATGTTGGGGGTTAGCAAGGTGGCACCACGATAGCGGCTAAAGTCGGTGCCCTTGGGATCGACCAAAATGGGCACGCCTTTGGCGTTGGCGGCTTCAATCAGTGGTTGGCAGTCTTGTAATACGCCTTTTTTATAATCAGACAGTATCAAAGCGCCCTTGTCGTTCAGTAGGTCATTAACTTGCTGTGTTAATGCCTCTCTGTCCAATGCCTCGAACGGCGTTTCGAAGTCGAGCCGTAGCAGCTGTTGCTGGCGACTGACGACACGCAGTTTGGTGATTGTCGGATGGCCTTCCACTTGCTGAAAGAAACAGCTGATGCCGGCGGCCTGAAGGCGTTCTTTCAACACCAGTTCGGCTTCGTCACCGCCGGTAGCGCCCACCAAATGGGCTTGGCAACCGAGTGAGGCCAGGTTGAGCGCCACATTGGCGGCACCGCCCGGGCGATCTTCGCATTCGTTAACATGTACCACGGGCACCGGCGCTTCGGGAGAAATGCGTTGTGTGCCGCCATGCCAATAGCGGTCGAGCATGATGTCGCCAACGACGAGTAAACGAGCTTGCTGAAACGAAGGAACGCGAGTTTGCATAGAAGGGGTCCGCATTGCATTACATTCGGTAATGGACTAATAGCTTAAACAATTTTACAATCCCACAGCCGGTAGACTGTTAGCCTGTCTGCCGTCTCATAAATAGTACAGGAGCGAGTATCTTGCGCATAGGGTATCTTGAAGACGACAAACCACAAGCCGAACAGGTTATCCGTTGGCTGCAGGATGCGGGCCACAGTTGTCAACATTTCACGCATGGGCGGCAGTTTATGGCGCGCCTCAAGCAGGACAGCTTTGATTTACTGGTGTTGGATTGGGAAATTCCCGACATGGATGGCTTGGCCGTTGTCGAGGCCTTACGCGAAGACGGCATTTTCACACCCGTGTTGTTTGCCACCCAGTATGATGATGAAAAATCCGTCGTCGGGGCGCTCACTGCTGGTGCCGACGATTACATGATCAAGCCACTAAAGCAGCGCGAGTTTCTGGCGCGCATCAGTGCCTTGGGGCGTCGCGCCGGGGTACCGGAAATGGTCAAAGACAGTCATTTTCAACTCGGTCCCTGGGATGTGGATCGCGAGCACCGACGTATTTTGCTGGATGGCGAACCGGTGAATCTCACCGACAAGGATTTTGATCTCGCCAGTTATTTCTTTATGAATGCAGGGCAAATCTTGTCGCGCGCGCACCTGCTTGAAAAGGTCTGGGGCATCATGACCCCCATCGACTCGCGTACCGTCGATGTGCACGTCAGTCGCATTCGCCGCAGCTTGCAGATTAAGCCGGAGCGCGGTTACCGCATTAAGACCATCTATCAGCATGGTTATCGGCTGGAAAACCTCGGTATTGTGTCCGGCTAAACATCACCTTGGCGAAATAAAATAAGCCTGGCGTTTATTGTCATTGGCCGTTTGGCAGTTTACGTTTGCGTAAACGGCTAGACAATGGCTGGGTGTTTTGCTAAACTGCGCGCGATTTGTGGTGTTCTACCTGCGTAATCTCCCCATTTGCTGTACTCTTTTCATAGAGGCAGCCTTCTTCGTTCGTCCACCTTCGGTACTGTGACCTCATGATAGACCCGCTTGCGCTACTGCTTTCACGCATCCAGTTCGCCTTCACGATTGGTGTTCACATCATCTTTCCGGCGATTACGATTGGCCTGGCCAGTTATCTGGCCGTCTTGGAAGGGCTGTGGTTATACAGCAAGAAAAATGTCTATCGCGACCTCTACCATTTCTGGTCGAAGATATTTGCCGTCAATTTCGGCATGGGCGTGGTGTCCGGGCTGGTGATGGCCTATCAGTTTGGCACCAACTGGAGCGGCTTTTCTACCTTTGCCGGGGGCATTACCGGCCCCTTATTGACCTATGAAGTGTTAACGGCCTTCTTCCTTGAAGCAGGATTCCTCGGCGTGATGTTGTTTGGCTGGAACCGGGTGGGTAACGGCCTGCACTTCTTCTCTACCCTGATGGTGGCTTCCGGCACCCTCTTGTCGACCTTTTGGATTTTGGCGTCGAACAGCTGGATGCAAACGCCACAGGGCTTCGAGATTATTAACAATCATGTCGTGCCGGTCAGCTGGCCGGACGTCATTTTTAATCCGTCCTTCCCCTATCGCCTGGCACACATGAGTATTGCCGCGTTCTTGTCGACGGCGCTGTTTGTGGGCGCTTCGGCGGCCTGGCATCTGCTGCGCAAGCACAATACCGAGGCCATCCGCAAAATGTTTTCCATGGCGATGTGGATGCTGGTGATTGTCACACCGATACAGATTTTTGTCGGCGACCTGCATGGCTTGAATACGCTGGAGTATCAGCCGGTGAAAGTGGCCGCCATGGAAGGGCACTGGGAAAAGCAGGCCAATTATGATGGCGAAGGCTTGCCGCTGCTGTTGTTCGGTTGGCCGGACATGGAAGACGAAACCACGCACTTTTCACTGGCGATTCCACACCTTGGCAGCCTTATTTTGACCCACAGCTGGGACGGCACCATTCCCGGCCTGAAAGACTTTCCGGCCGACGAGCGCCCGCCGGTGGCCTGGGTGTTCTGGAGTTTCCGGGTGATGGTTGGTCTCGGCATGTTGATGTTGGTGCTGGGTGTGGTGGCGCTGTGGAAGCGTTGGCGCGGGCGGCTATATGATTCGCCGTTGTTTCTGCGCTTCGCCTTGCTCATGGGGCCGGCCGGTTTGATTGCCTTGCTGGCCGGCTGGTTTACCACCGAGATTGGTCGCCAACCTTGGATTGTATATGGCGTGATGCGCACCTCGGAGGCAGTGTCGCCGCATAGTGCGGCCACCATGGCATTATCTCTGGGATTGTTTGTCGTGGTTTACCTTTTCAGCTTCGGCATTGGCATTCTGTATATGCTGCGCCTGGTTGCCAAAGGACCGCACTACAATGAAGGCGCGCTGGAGTCTCACGGTGGGCCGGGGCAAGATCGCCAGCCCATGCGCCCCTTGTCGGCCGTGGAAGAACGGCTTGATGAAATCAATGACTCGTCCACCACAGAGGAGACATAATCATGGGGATCGATTTACCACTGGTGTGGGCGCTGATTATCGGCTTCGGCATCATCATGTATGTATTGATGGATGGCTTCGATTTGGGCATTGGCATTCTCTACCCCACCATTCACGGCAAAACCGATCGTGACGTGGCCATGCACACGGTGGCACCGGTTTGGGATGGCAATGAAACCTGGCTGGTGCTGGGCGGCGCAGGGCTGTTTGCGGCCTTTCCGGAAGTCTATAGTGTTGTGCTGTCGGCGCTGTATTTGCCCCTGCTTTTTATGCTGCTTGGGCTGATTTTTCGTGGCATCGCCTTTGAATTCCGCTTTAAAGCCAGTGAGCACTGGCGGCATGTGTGGGACAAAGCCTTTTTTGGCGGCTCCCTGGCGGCAACTTTCTTCCAAGGGGTGGCATTGGGTGCCTATCTCAACGGCTTTGCCGTAGAAAATGGCCAGTTTGTTGGCAGCCCCCTGGCGTGGATTGCGCCCTTTCCCCTGTTCACCGGTTTAGGACTGGTGGCGGCTTATAGCCTGCTCGGCAGTGCCTGGCTGGTAATGAAAACGCATGGTCATTTGCAACATCGCATGCGCGAGATGACCAAGAAATTATCCTGGATGTTGCTGGCGGCTATTTTGATTATCAGCATTTGGACACCTTTGCGTGATGCGGAGATCGCGGCGCGTTGGTTCAGTTTCCCCAATATCTTATTGTTGTCTCCAGTACCTCTGTTGGTGGGGGTCACCATGTTATGGATGCGCCGGGCGCTGGCAAAAGAGCATGAAACGGCGCCCTTTGTGTGTGCGCTGGTGTTAATGTTGTTGGGGTTTGTCGGGCTGGGCATTAGTGGCTGGCCAAACATCTTGCCGCCGGATGTATCCATTTGGGAGGCCGCGGGGCCGGCTCAAAGCCTGGGCTTCACGCTGGTGGGGGCGCTGTTTATTGTGCCCATTATTCTGATGTATACCGCATTTTCCTATTATGTCTTTCGTGGCAAGGTGCACCCGGATGACGAATACTACTAATACCACTAATACTACTAAGGAAAAACAAGAAACGACCGAAGCGCCAAAAAGCATTTGGCGCCGATTGGGATGGTTGGCTTTGATTTGGGCAGCCAGTGTCTTGGCGTTGGCCGCCTTTGCCGGCTTGATGCGCGTGTTTATGCACGCCATCGGGTTGGAGACTTAATCCAGCGCGTTGAGCGCCTCGGCCAGACGTTTCACGCCGATAACTTCAAGTCCCGGAATGGCTTGGCGGGGCAGATTGGCCGCCGGAACAATGGCGCGTTTAAAACCGTGTTTTACCGCTTCTTGTAAGCGTTCTTGTCCCTGTGGCACGGGGCGAATCTCGCCGCTCAGGCCGACTTCGCCAAATACTACCAGTTCGCGTGGCAGTGGTTTATCACGAAGACTTGAAATCAAGGCCAGCAAAATGGGCAGGTCAGCACTGGTTTCGGTGACTTTAACGCCGCCCACCACATTGGCAAACACATCCTGGTCGCCTACCTGAATGCCGCCATGGCGGTGCAACACGGCCAGTAACATGGCAATCCGGTTGCGATCCAAGCCGACACAAACGCGCTTGGGGTTGCCGTAGGCCTGGTCGATGAGAGCCTGCAATTCGACCAGCAGAGGTCGCGTGCCTTCCCAGATCACAGTGACCAAAGAACCCGGTGCAATCTGCTCGGCGCGGTTGAGGAAGATGGCCGACGGGTTTTTCACTTCACGCAAGCCTTCGCTGGTCATGGCGAACACCCCCAGCTCGTTGATGGCACCAAAGCGGTTTTTCAGGCCGCGCAGGGTGCGGTAGCGGGAATCGGTGGAGCCTTCTAGCATTAACGAGCAGTCAATCATGTGCTCTAGCACCTTGGGGCCGGCCAAGCTGCCGTCTTTGGTGACGTGTCCGACGATAAATAATGCTGTACCCGTTTGTTTGGCGAAGCGGGTGAGTGCCGCCGCGCCCTCGCGCACCTGACTGACACTGCCGGGGGCGGAAGTAATCCCTGCCAAGTAGGTGACCTGGATGGAGTCGATCACCATGATGGCCGGTTTTTCTTGAGCGGCCAGCGCGAGGATTTCTTCAATATCGGTTTGCGCCGCCAAGCGCAGCTGGTCTTCAGGCAGACCCAGCCGCTTGGCACGCATGGCCACTTGGGTGGGCGATTCCTCGCCGGTGACGTAGAGGCAATTGGTGTCTTTGGCCAAGTCACATAAAACTTGCAGCAACAGGGTGGATTTACCCGCACCCGGTTGGCCGCCAATCAACACGGCGGAACCCGGCACCAAGCCACCACCTAACACCCGATCCAACTCATTTAGGCCAGTGGCAAGGCGTGGTAGGGGGGATAATTCGATGTCTTGAAGTGTTTTAACGCTGGCCAGTTGTCCCGCAAACCCTTGGGCTGATGGCCTGGGAATGCTGGCCTTGCTGCTGTTTCGTCCTTTGGGAGTCGGGTCGAGCTTGAATTCTTTCAAGGTGTTCCAAGCGTTGCAGGAAGGGCATTGGCCTTGCCATTTGGGCGTATCGGCACCGCAATCGGTGCAGACGAAGGCAATTTTAGCTTTCGCCATCTTGAAGCTCCTTTTCAATGATGCGTTCGGGACGCTCCGTGACCTGACAAAACAGCTCGTAGCTGATGGTGCCGCTGTGATAGGCGACAGCGTTGACGTCCACATGGTCGCCCCAAAGCTCGACCTGATCACCTACGCGGGCGGTCGGCAGGTCGGTGAGATCAATGGTTATCATGTCCATTGATACACGACCAGCCAGGTTGGTGAGCCGTATGCCCTCTGTGGTGTTCACCGCAACGGGGGTGGCATCGTCGGCATGGCGCGGGTAGCCGTCTCCATAACCTGCTGCAACCACACCGATACGACTGTCTTGGCTGGCGCGCCAGCGACCACCGTAGCCTACCGTTTCGCCTTTGGGAACCGTGTTGATGGCGATTAAGCGTGAACTGAATGTCTGTGTCACCGCCAATGCGGGTGGTTTGGCGACTTCATCAGCGAGTGGCGTGGCACCGTAAAGCAAAATGCCGGGGCGCACACTGTCGATGTGGTCTAAAGGATAACGCAGTAGGGCGGCAGAGTTATCGATGCTGGTTTTGAGCCCCAGGCTGTTTGCCAGCTGAGTGCAGGCTGTAATTTGGCGCCCACTCAATGGATCTTGTGGCATGTCGGCACAGGCGAGATGCGTCATGAGGGTCGTGACGGTAACGCCCGGCAAAGCACTTAAGCGCTGATATTGACGGCGCACCTCATCGGCGTTCATGCCAAGGCGGTGCATGCCCGAATCGAGATTAAGCCAGACTTCCAGCGGCCGCGGATTGGCAACTAATAAATCCACCTGCCAAGGCGCATGGATGACACTGGCAATGGCGGGCAGATTGGCTGCAGTCTCAAACTCTTCGGCGTCAAAGCAACCTTCGGCCAGCAAAATAGGCGTATTGATACCAGCCTGGCGCAGGCGTATGGCTTCATCGAGCACGGCAACGCCCAAGCGGTCGGCCTGTGCAAAGGCGGCGGCTGTTAATGTCAGGCCGTGACCGTAACCATTGGCTTTGATCATGGCGACAATCTCACAATCGCCAGCCAGTTGACGAGCCAATTGCAAATTGTGGCGCAAGGCATGGGGGCGCAAGCAAATGCGGGTACCGCGCATGGTCTGTCGGCTCCTCAGCCTTGTTGGTATTGCTGTTCGTAATATTCCGGGGCGAGGTCGTCAAAGCGGGTAAATTCGCCGTGGAATTTCAACTTAACAGTGCCCGTCGGGCCGTTACGTTGCTTGCCGATAATGACCTCGGCAAGCCCCTTGTCGGGGCTGTCTTCATTGTAGCGTTCGTCACGGTAGAGAAACATGATGATGTCGGCATCTTGCTCGATGGCGCCCGACTCACGCAGATCCGACATGATCGGACGTTTGTTGGGACGCTGCTCCAGGGAACGGTTGAGCTGCGACAAGGCGATGACCGGCACACTGAGTTCTTTCGCCAGCGTTTTTAACGAACGCGAAATGGAAGAAATCTCGTTAACCCGGTTTTCACTGCCGGGCACCTGCATGAGCTGCAGGTAATCGACCATGATGGCACCTAGCTGCCCACCGGCCTCACGTGCCACGCGGCGGGCGCGCGCACGCATCTCCAGTGGGCTGAGCGCCGGGGTGTCGTCGATATAAATCTTGCGGTTGTGCAGCAGCTTGGTGGCGGTGGCAATGCGCGGCCACTCCATTTCGCTGATTTTACCGTCGCGCAGGTTTTGCTGGTTAATGCGCCCGAGAGACGACAGCATCCGCATGACCAAGGATTCACCCGGCATCTCCATGGAAAAGATGAGTACCGGCTTATCTTCTTTAATGGCCACCGATTCGCAAAGATTCATAGCAAAGGTGGTCTTGCCCATGGAAGGACGGCCGGCAACGACGATCATGCTGGCGGGTTGCAGGCCAGAGGTGCGCTTGTCGAGCTCGGTAAAGCCGGTGCTTAAGCCGTTAACGGCGCGCTTGTTATGAAATAATTCATCAATCTGCTCAACGGTGTTCTTGAGTAGCTCGTCGATGTTGGTGGGGCCGCTGCCTTTGTTTTGCTGCTCGGCAATGCTGAAGATGGCGCTCTCGGCCTCATCGAGGATCTCAGCTGATGTGGCCCCTTGGGGATGATAAGCACGGCCAGAGACTTTATCCGAGGTGCGAATCAGTTGGCGCAATACCGACCGCTCGCGCACGATGTCGGCGTGAGCCAGCACATTGGCCGCACTGGGCGTGTTCATGGAGAGTTCGGTGAGATAGCTTTGCCCGCCGATCTCTTCCAATTGCCCTAGCGTGTCGAGGGCTTGGGAGATGGTAACGAAATCTTGTGGTTTGCCGTCTTCTGCCAGCTGCAGGAAAACGCGAAAGATGGCTTGGTGATCTTTACGATAAAAGTCATCGGCACTGACGCGGTCGGCGACATCATCCCAGGCGGCATTGTTGAGCATCAAACCGCCCAATAGCGCCTGCTCGGCCTCGATGGAATGCGGCAAAATACGAAGTGATTCGGGAAGATGTTGATCCAGTTCCATAGCGTCGACAGCATAATGAGATAATAAAAAAGGGCGCGGTAACCGCGCCCTGATTCTGACACCCCCGAGGGGCGTCGGCAACTCTTCCGGTTAAACCGGTGTCGACCTTATTCGGGAACGACAGCCAGCTGAACCGTCACAGTGATTTCACTGTGCAGCTGCAGGTCAATTTCATACTCGCCAGTTTGACGCAGTGCGCCATTAGGCAGTTTGACCTCGGCTTTCTCGATCGCCACACCAGTGCTTTCGCTGATGGCGTCGGCAATGTTGCGTGTGCCGATGGAGCCAAACAGCTTGCCTTCGTCGCCGGCGTTGGCAGCGATGACGATGTTGGCTTCGGCCAGCTTGTCGGCGCGTTCTTGAGCTGCAGCCAGTGCTTCAGCGGCTTGTTTTTCCAGCTCGGCACGGCGGGCCTCTACGTCGGCCATGTTGGCTTTGGTAGCAGGCAGTGCTTTACCTTGCGGGATCAGGAAGTTGCGACCGTAACCGGCGCGTACATCAACGACATTACCCAAGGTACCCAAGTGTGCGATGTTTTCTAACAAAATAACTTGCATGATACGTCTCCGGCTTAATTGTCGTGGCTGTCGCTATAAGGAAGCAAAGCCAAATAGCGGGCTTGTTTAACGGCCAGTGCCAATTGACGCTGGTAACGTGCCTTGGTGCCTGTGATGCGGCTGGGTACGATTTTGCCTGTTTCAGTAGTGTAGGCTTTCAATGTATCCAGATCTTTGTAGTCAATGCGCTTTACGCCTTCAGCGGTAAAACGGCAAAACTTGCGACGACGATAAAAACGTGCCATTTCATTTCTCCTCAATTCGTTGACTACCTTGCAGTTCGAGCATTTGGTAGTCAGGTCACTTCAAGTTGAGAGGCTTGAAGCTGTAATTGTTCGCGGTCGGTGGGGCTATGTCCTTTTGCCGTTAAAAAGCCAGTGACTTTTACGGCCTGACCGGGCTGTAACCGTTGCAGTAAGTCTGACCAGTGGTTACCTACCAACTGAATGCCAACGAGGCAGCTGACGGCGACTGGATGATGGTTTTCCAGTTGGCGCGAGCGATGTTCCAGTTGTAGGCGACAACGCAAGATACCGGCGGGTGAATGCTGCACTTTGCCGATATGTTGAATGCGTCCTGTCAGTGTGCATTGATTAATTTCCGGCACGGACAGTGGCCTTAGCTATTACCGCTCTCCTTGTCATCCGTTTTAGCCAGGGGTGACGGTTCGGTGATAGCTTCATCACGACGAACAACCAAGTGGCGAATAACCGCATCGTTGAAGCGGAAAGCGCTTGTCAGTTCGTTTAAGGTGTCACCGTCGCACTCGATGTTGATAAGTACATAGTGTGCTTTGTGGATTTTGTTGATCGGGTAGGCCAAACGGCGGCGGCCCCAATCTTCCAGACGGTGGATGGTACCTTTAGCGTCCGTGATCAGGCTGTTGTAGCGCTCGATCATGGCCGGCACCTGTTCGCTCTGGTCAGGGTGGACCAGAAAAACAATTTCGTAGTGTCGCATAATAGCTCCCTATGGTTTCGGCAGCCTTCTGCAAAGCAGTAAGGCAAGGAGCCGCAAACGAGTCGTTGGCCGACATTTGCGGGGGCGCTACTTTACCCCACTCTGGTCGATAGAGCAACAAAAACGCCCGGACTAATTGCTTAGCCCGGGCGTTTTAGGTAAAGCCGGATGGGCTTTAGCCGTTGTCGGCGGCAGCGCGCTGTTGGCGCACCATATCAACCAGATAGTTAATCACTTTAAAAGTGGCGTGTTCATCGGGCAGATTGCGACGCAATACCAAGTATTGGCCGTCGACCAAAAAGGCCGGTACGCCACGAATGCCGGCCGCACGGGTTAATGCCTTGGCCTGCTTGATCTGTGATTGCACAGTGAACGACTCTGCCAAGCCTTTGTAGGCTACAAAAGGAACACCATATTGAGTGAACCATTCCGCCAAGTTGTCTTGCTCAAACAGTGGCTGGTTACGCTCTACGCCCTGAATGGCGTTAAACAGGGCGTCGTGGGTTTTATCCAAAATGCCTTTGTTCTTAGCAATGAAAAATGCTTCGGCCAAGTTTTCCGCGCCATTCATGAATAGTACGGGATTAAGCTCAAAATTCACGTCGTCAGGAATTGTCTTTAACCATGCATCGACTAACGGCAGGGCGTGGTAGCAATGGGGGCAGCCATAAAAGAAAAACTCGCGCACCTCGATTTTATCGGGGTTGGCGGTGGGGATAGGCACATCCAATTTTTTGTATTGTTCGCCTTCCTGATAGGAAGTGGCCGCTTGGGCCCCCAGTGCCAAGGTGAGTAGGGCAAGGCCTAAAGCAAGTTTCTTTAGCATGGTATCACTCTCTCAATGTTTCTTATTAGTGTCTGACTGCAAAATAGCGCGCAGGTTCCGAACGGCCGACGGTTTTTTAGAGTGGCTAGCCCACGACCTGAGCCGGGGCTAGCGAAACAGGCGCGACAATTAGCGCTTGTGCAGCCCGGAAATAAAGCTGGCAACCTGTTTGATTTCCATGTCGCTCAGCTTGGCCGCAATGGTTTGCATCGGGCCTGGCTTGTCGGTGGTGCTGTCGTTGGTACGCATCTTGGCGGCAGGTACACCCAAGTCACCACGACCAGCGTGACGGAATTTTTTCAGTTCCTGGGCGATGTACTGGGCATGTTGACCTGCCAGGTGCGGGTAACCGGCACTAATCAGGCCTTGACCGGCAGGGCCGTGGCAAGCGGCACAGGCAGGCACGCCCTTCTCTGGGATGCCGCCGCGATAGATAGCAGCGCCTGCTTTAGCTAACTTGGGATCAGCTTCACCAACGGTCATGGTTTGACTAGAGAAATAAGCGGCCAAGTCTTCGATGTCTTCGTCGGACAAGGGCGCTGCCATGCCTTGCATAATGGGATTTACACGCGCGCCTGATTTGAAGTCGTGTAATTGCTTCTCGAGATAAATTGCGCCTTGACCGGCGAGCTTGGGATACATGGGGCTGGCGGAGTTGCCATCGGCTCCGTGACAGGCCGCACAAACAGCGGATTTTGCTTTACCTGCCGAGGCACTGCCGTTGCCCAAGCCTGCCGCAAGCAGAGGAGCGCTGACGAGAGACAGTGCAAAAATAAAAACGGATTGGGTCAACAACTTCATTACTTTTCCCTCTGTTGATGATTTTAACCGGGCGCAAATTATAGCCGTAAAATAAGACGGCTTGCACACGCAGGCGCAAGGATACCGCAAGGCACGCCTTGCTGTCATGCACTTTGACCAAAGGCGCTTAATTGGCGACTATTGTCGCCGCATAATTAGGTAAGACCAAGAGCAGGCAAAAATGACCCCCGTACAACGATTGTTTCACCAGGCTTCTTTCATGACCAGCGCCCCCAAGCTGGAGCAATGCCCGCCCGACGAAGGCGGCGAGGTGGTGTTTGCCGGGCGTTCCAACGCTGGAAAATCCAGTGCGATCAACCGTTTAACAGGGCAGAAGAATCTGGCGCGCACTTCGAAAACCCCGGGGCGCACCCAGCTGATTAACTTCTTTCGGCTGGACGATGTGCGTCGCCTAGTGGATTTGCCGGGCTATGGCTATGCCAAAGTCGAAAAGCGCAAACGCAATGAGTGGCAAAAGCATTTGAGTGAATACTTGGCCAGACGGCACTGCCTGCACGGCATGATTTTGCTGATGGACTGCCGCCACCCGCTAAAAGATTACGACTTGATGTTGGTCGATTGGGCCAATACCGCACGCGTGCCACTGCATATTTTGCTGACCAAAGCCGACAAGCTGAAATATGGTGCCGCCAAACAAACGCTACTGAAAACCCATCGTGAACTGAGCAATTTAGGCGTCGACATCCCGCTTAGCCTACAGCTGTTTTCTGCCACCAAAGATCTGGGCTGGGAAGAAGCTTGGGAAGTGCTGGGGGAATGGTTGGATGTGCCAACCGAGGAAGAAAAGGCATAACGAGCAACTGCCTGAAAGCTCTTGCTCGTTATGCGTAAGGGCGGTTTAGCTAATACGCTTGTACTTGATGCGCTTCGGGGTCATGGCATCTTCTCCTAGCTGCTCGCGGCGCCAGGCTTCGTATTCGCTGTAGCTGCCTTCGTACCACTGCACTTCGCTGTTGCCTTCAAAGGCAAGGATGTGTGTGGCGATGCGGTCGAGGAACCAGCGATCGTGCGAGGTCACCAGAATGCAGCCGGGGAAGGCCAAGAGGGCTTCTTCCAAGGCGCGCAGGGTTTCCACGTCGAGATCGTTGGTGGGCTCGTCGAGCATCAGTACGTTGGCGCCTTGTTGCAACAGCATGGCCAGGTGCAAGCGGCTGCGCTCACCACCTGACAAATCACCGACGCGTTTTTGCTGGTCGCTGCCTTTGAAGTTGAAGCGACCCAGATAGGCGCGGCTGCCGATTTCATAGTTGCCGATTTTAAGAATGTCGCGGCCATCGGAGACGGCTTCCCAGACGGTTTGTTTGTCGTCCAGGCCACTGCGGCTTTGGTCAACATAAGCTAAATCAACGCTTTCACCGCGCACGATTTCGCCGCTGCTGGGTTGATCGTCACCGCTTAATAGGCGGAACAAGGTGGTTTTACCCGCACCGTTGGCACCGATAATGCCGACGATGGCACCGCGCGGGATGCTGATATCGAGATTTTCGTACAACACTCGGTCGCCAAACTGCTTGCTGACGCCTTTGAGGTCGAATACCTGTTCGCCCAGTCGCTCTCCCGGTGGGATGTAGAGTTCCTGGGTTTCGTTGCGCTTCTGGAAATCGGCGCTGGAGAGCTCTTCAAAGGCGTTGATACGCGCTTTGTTTTTGCTGCGGCGGCCTTTGGGATTTTGGCGAATCCATTCCAGCTCTTTTTCCACGGTTTTGCGGTGAGCGGTTTCTTTCTTGGCTTCTTGTTCAAGGCGTTGCTCTTTTTGCTCCAGCCAAGAGGTGTAGTTGCCTTTCCAGGGGATGCCTTCGCCACGGTCGAGCTCGAGAATCCATTCACAGGAGTTGTCGAGGAAGTAACGGTCGTGGGTGACGGCCACCACAGTGCCATTGAAATCGTGCAGGTAGCGCTCGAGCCAGGCCACGGATTCGGCATCCAAATGGTTGGTCGGCTCGTCGAGCAGCAGCATGTCCGGTGAGCTGAGGATCAAGCGGCACAAGGCAACACGGCGGCGTTCACCACCGGACAGGTGTTCAACGGCTTCGTCCCAAGGCGGCAGACGCAAGGCGTCAGCGGCAATCTCCAAACGGCGTTCCAGGCCGTGCGCATCGCTGGTTTCGATGATGGCTTCCAAGCGCGCTTGTTCTTCGGCGAGCTTTTCAAAGTCGGCATCCGGTTCGGCGTAGGCGGCGTACACGGCTTCCAAGTCGTCCTGCGCTTGTTTGATATCGCCGACGGCTTCTTCGACGACTTCGCGCACAGTTTTGCTGTCATCCAGCTTTGGCTCTTGCGGCAGGTAGCCAATTTTGATGCCGGGCATGGGGCGGGCTTCGCCGATGTATTCTTCATCGACGCCGGCCATGATGCGCAGCAGGGTGGATTTACCCGAGCCGTTTAAGCCCAGCACACCAATTTTGGCGCCAGGGAAGAAAGACAGGGAAATGTCTTTGAGGATGTGGCGTTTGGGCGGGATGACTTTACCGACCCGATCCATCGTGAAAACGTACTGTGCCATGATTGCCTCTTGTGTCGAGAAACGAGTATGTCAAGAAACGAGTGTGTCAAGAAACTAGCGAAAAGCAGAACAATGCAAAAAAGCCGACACGAAGGCCGGCTTTTTCGTCACGGAAGTATCAAGCGTTTACTTGATTTTGCCTTCCTTGTATTCCACGTGCTTGCGTACTACGGGATCGTATTTCTTCATACGAATCTTGTCCGGAGTGTTACGCTTGTTTTTCAGCGTAGTGTAGAAATGTCCAGTGCCTGCAGTGGAGATCAGGCGAATTTTTTCACGAACCGAATTGGCCATTGTTCAATCCTCTTGTGTATCGGCTTAATGTACCAGCTTAGACTTTGACGCCGCGGGCACGAATATCGGCCAATACCTGGTCGATGCCTTTCTTGTCGATAATGCGCATGCCTTTAGAAGAAACGCGCAGGCGTACAAAACGTTTCTCGGTTTCTACCCAAAAACGATGTTGATGTAAATTTGGCAGAAAACGCCGACGGGTTTTGATGTGCGAGTGTGATACACGGTTTCCCACCACAGGGCGCTTACCGGTTACTTGGCAAACCTTGGACATGCTATAGCTCCGTTTTACGGTATTCGCCCCGAGCAATTGTTGGGGCCGGTTCTCAAAGGGTGCGTTTTATACCAAACCGACGGCGTTTACGCAACAATGAGCGTGCTATTTTTTCATTTCGTCTTCGACGATATGCATGATGATATCACTGTAATCGCGGATGCGCTGCACATATTGCACGGGTTCACTGCCGCGAGCATAGCCGTAAGGCACTGTGCGGTAATATTTTTTCTGCATTAACAATGGAAGTGTTTGTTTGACGTCCTTCCATTTCAAGGGGTTAAGGCCCTGGCGCTCGGCCAGTGTCATGGCATCGCGCAGATGGTAGTAGCCGATGTTGTAAGCGGCCAGTGCAAAGTAGTAGCGATCCGGCGGCACCAGTTTGCTGGGTAGTTTGTTTTCCATTTTGCGCAGGTATTTGGCGCCGCCCATAATGCTTTGTTCCGGGTCGAGGCGGTCTTCTACCCCCATGGCGCGCGCGGTGGGCTGGGTGAGCATCATAATGCCTTTTACACCGGTCGGGCTGGTAGCATCAGGGTTGAGGTGGGATTCTTGATAGGCCTGCGCGACCAGCAGCCATTTATCGAAATGATATTTTTTGGCGGCTTGGGTGAAGTAATCATCAAAGCGACCATATTCATTTTTGATGGTGCTAACCAACGCATGCTTGTCGACATAGTTCCACTTGGGAATAAAGCCGTAATAATGATTTTTAAGCGCCGCCAGTTGGCCACTTTTGCGATATTGTTTGAGCCATTTGGCGGTGGCCGCTTGTAGGTCTTTGGCTGTTTTGGGCATGGGCCAAGCCAAGGGCTGTGCCGATGTCAGGTTGAACATGACCAACAACGAAGGGTAGTAGCGACGATTAATTTTCACGATGTTGGAATCGGCGATGGTGCAGCCAGCAGCATAATTGGCCACACGCTCTAGCAATGCTTCGGTGCCGACATCCGGCACGGCTTGCCATTTTAGTTTGAGATCCGGTTGCTGGGCGGCAAGCGATTCTAGCGTTTCCGTATAGCTGGTGTTGGCGGCCACCACCAATTTGCCTGCTCTTTCTGGTAGCTGGCTCACTTTGCGTGGTTTGTGTTCGTTGTTGCACACCACCTGTTGAGTGACCTTGGCGTAGCTTGCTCCAAACAAGAAATGCTGGCGGCGCTCATCGGTTGCGGTGATAGAGGCGGCTGCCATGTCGACCTGATGGGTTTTTACGGCATTGAGAATGTCGCCAATGCTGTCGTAGGTGATGAAGCGCGGCGTAACCTCTAGATAGTGTGCAAAATCGGCCGCCAAGTCATGTTCGGGGCCGGAGGATCGGCCATCGCGGTCGATATAGCTGGTGGTTGGCGCATTACGCGTTGCAATCACCAGTTCATCTCGCGCGAGAATAGCGTCCAGATTGCCCGCTTCATCCATGACGGGGTGCTGGGTGTCAGTTGATTGTCCGCAGCCGGTTAATGTAAAGAGAGCAATCAGCAGCGGCAGCAGCAGGTAACGCATTACAGCTCCTGTTCAATGGCATCCTTTAGGTTGGCTGGCTTGTCTTTCGAGGCAAAACGCTTGATGACTTCGCCCTGACGGTTGACCAGAAACTTGGTGAAGTTCCATTTGATCGCTTTGGTGCCAGCAAGGCCGGGGGCGGCCTCCTTAAGATGGCGATACAGCGGGTGGGTGTTATCACCATTGACATCAATTTTGGCGAACATCGGAAAGGTGACATTGAAGCGGCTGCTGCAAAACTCGGCAATGTCCTCGGCGCTGCCTGGCTCTTGGCGACCAAACTGGTTGCATGGAAAGCCCAAGACGACAAAGCCCTTGTCGTGGTAGGTTTGGTAGAGTGTTTCCAAGCCTTCATACTGCGGCGTAAAGCCACAGTTGCTGGCTGTGTTGACAATCAATAGCACCTTGTCACGATAGGTGTCCAATGCCTCTTCGCGGCCATCTAGCCGTTGGGCGCTAAAATCATAGATGGATGTCATGGTTGTTCCTTCAATGTCTGATACACATTTAACGTCTCACACCGACGCTTCGCATGCAACGATGTGTTGGCAAGAGTTGCTCAACGCCGCCCGTTTGGGGCAGCGCCCCTCCAAGGATGAAACCGGCCGCACGGCCTTTTTGAGTGACCACGATAAAATCATCTTTTCGGGTGCGTTTCGGCGGTTGGCACGTAAAACGCAAGTGCATCCGCTGGCCACCAACGACCATGTACACAATCGGTTAACTCACTCGCTGGAAGTGTCCTGCGTCGGGCGCACTTTGGGCATTCGGGTGGGGGAAAAGCTGCAGCAGGCACAGCGTTTGCCCGCACAAACCGCCGCGACCGACTTGGGTGATATCGTGCAGTCGGCGTGTCTTGCCCATGACATTGGCAATCCGCCGTTTGGTCACACAGGTGAGCGCGCCATCCGCGCCTGGTTTGCCGACCAAGGGCTGACGTTTATCGCGGGTCTGCCGGAACACCAGCAACGAGATTTCACCTGCTTTGAAGGCAATGCGCAAGGCTTTCGTATCCTGACGCGCTCCGAATACCACTTGCATGATGACGGTATGCGCCTGACCTATGCCACTTTGGGCACTTTTTTGAAGTATCCCTGGTTGTCGACACAGGCCAAAAGAGGGAAATACAGCATTTTCGCCGCAGATCGACCTAAATTTGACGAAGTTGTCGCTGCCTGCGGCCTCTTGCCCAAAGGTGAAGGACGTTATGCCCGCCATCCGCTGGCGTATTTGATGGAGGCGGCCGACGACTTTTGTTACGCCTTGATTGATTTGGAAGATGGTCTGGAAATGGATCTGCTGCGCTGGGAAGAGGTGTTTGAGCTATTACAGCCTGTGCTTGCTGCGGACAATGGAGCGCAACAGTTGCCCGATCTTTCTGTGCGCGAAGGCCGGCGTGCCGCACTGCTTCGCGGCAAGATTATTGGGCGTTTTATCGAGTCGGGTGTCGATGCCTTTATGGCGCAACACGACAAGCTATTGCAGGGCGAATTGAACGGCGATTTAATTTCACACGGCAGTGCCGATGTGCGCCAGGTGGTTGGTGATGCCAAAGACTTGGCGCGCCGGAAGATTTTCGAAAATCCGCGTAAAGTTGAGCTGGAAATCGGCGCCTATGAGGTCATCAGCATTTTGCTGTCGAGCTTGGTGAAGGCCGCCACCGCCTACGCGCATGGCGAGCAGACTAATCATCGTCATCAGCGCATCATCGACCTTATTGGCCGACACAGTTTTCCGCCGGGGTTGGAGAAGATGGAGCCGACCGAACGGTTATACCAATGCTTGCTGACGGCAACCGGCTTTTTGGCCGGTATGACGGATAATTACGCCACTTACTTAGCCAAGCAGTTTTCCGGCATGGCCGAGATTCGTTATTAGAACAAAATAGAATATGCACATAATAAAACATTCCTTCGGATAATTAAGGATTGCAGGTAGCATGCACTCCCATTTCCTTTCGCGAAGGAGTTATCCGCATGAGTCGTGTTACGGTTCAAACTATCGAAACTGCCGCACCAGAAGCTAAAGAACGTCTGGAGAATGCCAAAAAGGCGGGCGGTTTTGTGCCTAATCTGCTGGGTGTGTTAGCCAACGCTCCCACTGCGCTGGAAACCTACCAAACCGTCAGTGCCATTAACGGCCGCAACAGCCTAACCCCGGCAGAGCGTGAAGTGATTCAGATTACCGCTGCACGTCGCAATGGTTGCGATTTTTGTGTGGCTGGCCACACCAAGCTGGCACTGAAGAAAATCCGCATGCCCGAAGATATCGTTGAAGCACTGCGTGAAATCAAAGCGCTTGACGATCCCAAGCTTAACGCTTTGGCAGTGTTTACCCTGGCGGTAATCGACCAGCGTGGTCAGGTGTCTGACGACGAATTGCAAGCTTTCAAAGACGCTGGCTACAACGAGCAAAACGTTCTCGATGTGGTGCTTGGTGTTAGCCTTTCTACGCTCTGCAACTACGCCAATAATGTGGCAAAAACGGAAATCAATCCGGAGTTGCAAGAGTTCGCTGTCGCTTAAAACAGCATTGCCCGGAGCCATCGGTTTCGGGCGTCTCCCGTCCCTACCTCGTGAGGTTGCCATGATGACCACCAACGCATTACTGGATTCCGTCGATCAGCTGATTAGCAGCGAGCTGGTGCCGCAGGTCAATGAAATTGATCAGCAGGGCGTCTACCCGCGTGCTTTTATGCAAAAGCTGGGACGTTTGGGTGGTTTTCGTGCCGCCCTGCCGGCACCGCAAGGTGGTCTGGGGCTAGGCATTGAGACGCAAGTTGCCGTTATTTCTGCCGTGGGCGCAGCCTGTGGTTCCACTGCCTTTGCCAGCTGGTGCCAAACCGCCAGTGCGTGGTATTTATCTCGCACTCAAAACACGGCGACACAACAACGCTATCTGGCCGCCATTGCCAATGGCGAAGCCTTGTGCGGCACAGGCATGTCCAATACCGTGAAGCACTTGGCGGGCATTGAAAAAATGCATTTAAAAGCCGAGAAGCAAGGTGACCAGTACGTGGTTAACGGCGTATTGCCTTGGGTTTCCAATATTGGCGAAGGTCACTTGATTACCACCACTGCGCAGCTGGACGACAACCGCTATGTGATGTTTGTTGTCGCCTGCGATAGCGAACAGTTGAGCCTGCATCCCTGCCCTGCCTTTTCGGGCATGGAAGGCACAGAAACCTATAACGTGCGTTTCAAAAATTTAGTGGTCGATGCCGATAGCGTGTTGGCACATCCCAAGCAATTTTTTGATTACATCGACGACATCAAGCCCGGTTTCGTGTTGACCGAGGCTGGCATGGGGCTGGGTGTGGTGGAAGGCAGCCTGAAAACCATTCGCCAAACCAACAAGACCCACGCGCACGTTAATGTCTTCCTGGACGATCAGGCCGACCAGCTACAAGCCGAGTTGGACGAACTGCGCCAGCAAATTGGCGAGCTGGCGGCGCAAGCCGACAAGAGTCAAGTTGAGTTGCTGGATGTACTCAAAGCCCGTGCCACGGCGTCCGAGTTGGCCCTGCGCGCGGCGCAATCTGCTGCTTTGCATGCGGGGGCTCGCGGCTACTTGATGCGTCATCCTGCGCAACGCCGTCTGCGTGAGGCTCTGTTTGTGGCCATCGTCACACCCGCCTTGAAACACCTGCGTCGCGAAATTCACGCCATGGAAAGTGCGCCGCAAAAGGAGGTGGCCAATGGCTGATGTTGCTTTACAGCCAGTTGCCGCTGGCGGAAAAATTGAACGCTTTCCGGCACAAACGCCGGTCGTCATGGAAGCCAAGGACGTTACCCTAGGTTATCAACGTGACGATGGCGGCTTTAATACTGTCCTGCAAAATTTCTCGCTGCAGCTGCATCGTCAGGAAGTGATTGCCTTGCTGGGGCCAAGTGGTGTGGGTAAGTCTTCCCTGCTGCGTGTGCTGGCCGGTTTGCAAGAGGCCAATCGGGGGCAGGTAACGGTGGCAGGGCAGCCGATTTCGGGGCCGCATCCGCGCACCAGTTTCATGTTCCAAAGTGCCTGTCTGTTGCCCTGGTTGACGACTGAACAAAATGTCGGTTTCGGTCTGGATTTCAAACACCAACCCCATATCAGCAAGGCTGAAAAGCGTCAGCGTGTGGCTGATGCCATAGCTGAAGTGGGTTTGAGTGATGCAGCCAAGGCCTACCCCAGCGAATTATCGGGTGGCATGGCACAGCGAGTTTCCTTGGCTCGTAGCCTGGCTCGCCAGCCGGAAATCTTGTTGCTGGACGAACCCTTCAGTGCCCTGGATGAAATCACCCGCGGCGAGATGCAACAGCTCACCCAAGAAGTGGCCGCACGACACAATACGGCGGTTGTATTGGTTACCCACGATATTGATGAAGCCTTGTTGTTGGCCGATCGCGTCTTGTTGATTGGTGGCCAGCCGGGTCAATTGCTAAAGGATTGGCATATCGATTTGCCGCATCCACGCGACGAAGCGGAAGAGCAGCTTACGCAAATGCGCGTCGACATTATTCGCTTGATGCGCGAAGCCCGTCAGGCGGCCTAAGGTCACCTCTCGCCTTTTCTTTTAATCAAATCACCGGGGATTGCCATGTGCACATTTGACGAACAAGAAACCAATGGCGTATCGCGCCGTAAATTTCTGCAGCTTTCTACATTGTTTACGGCAGCTGGTGCCATGCCGCTGTTGTCCCAGCTTAATAAAGCCTGGGCTGCCGAGCCGGATGCCCCGCTGCGCATCGGTTATTTGCCGATTACCGATGCCTCCCCTTTGCTGATTGCCTATTACAAAGGCTTTTTCCAGAAGCAGGGCTTGAAGGTCGAGAAGCCGCACATGTTCCGCGGCTGGAACCAAATCGTCGAAGCTTTTCTCAGCGGTAGCGTCAACGCCGTTCACATGCTGGCTCCCATGACGCTCTGGGCGCGTTATGCCAGTAAGGTGCCGTCTAAGGTGGTGGCTTGGAACCATGTCAACGGTTCGGCCATGACGGTCGCTATCGGCAACCAATACAATCAGCTGGAAGACCTGGGCGGCACCACCTTTGCTATTCCCTTCTGGTATTCCATCCACAATGTGGTGTTGCAATACTTGATGCGCGACAAAGGGCTGGAGCCGATTACCGAAGGTGAGCCGGGGCCAAAACAAATCAAGCTGGCGGTGATGGCTCCGTCCGACATGCTGCCGGGCTTGGCGACTGGGCGCATTTCCGGTTACATCGTGGCCGAGCCCTTCTGTGGGCTGGCCGAGCTGAAAGGCTTTGGTAAGATTTTGCGTTTCACCGGTGATGTCTGGAAAGAACACGCCTGCTGTGTGGTGCAAATGCACGAGCGTGATTTGGACCAGCGCCCCGAGTGGACGCAAAAAGTGGTTAACGGCATTGTTGAAGCGCAGAAATGGATTCTGGCCAACCGCGAAGAAACCGCCCGCATTTTGGCAAACGATAATGATGCCGAGTTTACGCCGCATAGCTATGAAACACTGGCACAAACCTTGGTGCCTAGCGAAACACGTCGCCAGGCGTACATTAAGTCCGGTGCTATTCAGCATCCTGAGTGGAATCAGGAGCGCATCAGCTTCCAGCCTTATCCGTATCCCAGCTACACCGAGGAGCTGGTGAAATATCTGCGCGATACCGTAGTGGAAGGCGATAAAGGCTTCCTCAAGCAGCTCAATCCCAGCTTTGCGGCACAGGATTTGGTCGAAGACAGCTTCGTGAAAAACGCCATCAAACGCGTCGGTGGACCGGAAGTCTTCGGACAAAGTGGCTTCACACGTAAGGAAATCATCAAAGCATGAGTACGGGTGTGACGACTACTGCCATAAGCGGCGCTGGCCTGACATCGGGTCAGCGCCGCCTGCTTCAGTGGGCACGCAAGGCAGGGCTCGGCCTATTAGGGCTGGTGGTGCTGTTGCTGTTATGGGCAATCGGCGCGCATTTCCTGCAAAAAGATTTGCCGTTGGCGCGCATGCTTGGGCCTTGGGATACCTTTAAAGCGCTTTACGGCTTGGTGATACACGGCGAGCTTTGGGGCGACATCTGGGCAAGCTTGCGGCGCGTTGGCGTCAGTCTTTTCTTGTCTTTGTTGGTTGGCATTCCTATTGGCTTGGCGGTGGGTGCCTATAAATGGCTGGATGCGGGCACCAGTGGTGCCTTTCAGTTTTTACGCATGATTTCGCCACTGTCATGGATGCCCATTGCGGTGATGATTTTCGGTATTGGCGATAAGCCGATTTATTTCCTGCTGACGATTACCGCCATCTGGCCGATTATTCTCAACACCTCGGCCGGTGTACGTAATTTGGACCCAAAATGGTTACAGCTGGCGCACAGTCTCAGCGCGACGCGTTTTGAAGTGCTACGCAAGGTCATTTTGCCAGGCATCGTGGGCAATATTCTCACCGGCACACGTGTGGCCGTTGGCATGATTTGGATTTTGCTGGTGCCCTGCGAAATGCTGGGGGTGACCGACGGATTGGGCTATTTCATTCTTGATACGCGTGACCGGCTGGCTTACGACCAGCTGATGGCGATTATCGTCGTTATTGGTATTTTGGGCTTCGTGCTGGACGGCGTGGCACGCTGGTTACAAGGACGCTGGAATCACGCCTAAACCCGCTGCTTAAAAGGCGGCCAGTACCTCATTGAGATAGCGTAGTCCAAGTGGGCTGCAGGCAAAACGGGGCGCTTGCTCAAACAAGTCGCGCTGACGTAGCTCACTCAGCGCGGTGGCAACCGTCTCCAGTGCCAGTCCAGTGCGCTGACTAAACAAAGCCTCGTCAACGCCATCTACCAAGCGCAGCACATTCAAGGCAAATTCCAGCGGCAGCTCGTCCGCAGTGAGTTGCCGTTCTCCACGTTTGGGGGCATCCGTGGCCAGATAAGCGCTGGGTTGGGCGGTTTTGTGGTAGCGCAAAATCTGCCTGTCAGGGCGAGTCACCTTGCCGTGTGCGCCCGCCCCAATAGCCAAGTAATCGCCGAATTGCCAGTAATTTAGATTATGACTACAGGCTTGGCCCGGTTGGCTGTAAGCAGAAATTTCGTAGCGCTGGAAACCGGCATCGGCCAAACGCTGGCGGCCGACGACTTCCATTGCATCCAACTGCTCGTCGCCCGGTTGAACGGGCGGACGCGAATAAAACACTGTGTTGGGTTCCAGCGTCAGCTCATACCAGCTGATGTGTTGCGGTGCCAGGGCAATGGCTTGGTCGATATCGGCAAGCGCTTGTTCCACCGATTGTTTGGGCAGTCGGTACATGATGTCGAGATTGAGGTTGTCAAAACCGGCTTCAGCGGCCATATCGCGGGCGCGCAGGGCATCTTCGCCGGTGTGGATGCGGCCTAGCGCGCGCAGGTGCGGGTCGTTAAAGCTTTGTACCCCAATGGATAGCCGGTTGATGCCTGCCTGGCGGTAACCGTGAAAACGTGCGGCTTCTGATGCCCCGGGGTTGGCCTCTAGCGTGATTTCGATGTCGCTAGCAAAAGTGATGTGCCGCGCAAGGAAGTCCAGTAGCTGCTGATAAAAATCGGCAGATAGCAGGCTGGGCGTGCCGCCGCCAATAAAAATGCTGTGCAACGCGCGCCCTTCGATATACGCCATCTCACCGAGAAAATCCTGTTGCAAACGCGATAAGTAATCGGCCTCGGGCAAGGCGTTTTGAAAAACATGCGAATTAAAGTCGCAATAGGGGCACTTTTTAATGCACCAGGGCGTGTGAATATATAACGACAGTGGCGGAAGTTGGGGGTTATTCATGGTAAGCTATTCTAGCGTATTTTGTTCGCGATTAAGGAGTTTCGCTTGAATCCAGATTGGGTCAATATTGGCGCCGCTGTTATTTTTGCCTTGGCGGTGGTGCACACTTTTTCGGTTAAATTGTTTGAACGTCTAGCGAAGAAGGACGGCACCCATGCCGGCTTTTGGCATTTGCTGGCCGAGGTAGAAGTCGTCTTTGGCTTTTGGGCGCTCATTTTGGCGGTGTATTTGGGCATCATGGTAGGGGCCGACAAGTCGCTGCATTACTTGGAAACCCGCAACTTCACCGAGCCCATGTTTGTCTTCGTCATCATGGTGGTGGCGGCCAGTCGACCGATTATCGAGTTGGCGCTCATGCTGGTGAAAGGCTTGGCGCGGGTGCTGCCCATGCGGGCACCTGTAGCCACTTATTTCGTCACCTTAACTCTGGTGCCCTTGTTGGGTTCGTTGATTACCGAACCGGCTGCCATGACCTTGGCGGCCTTGCTGCTGCACGACAAGTTTTATTCGCAAATTTTATCGACGCGTCTGAAATACGCCACCATTGGCGTCTTGTTCGTCAACATTTCTGTCGGCGGAACACTCACGGCGTTTGCCGCACCGCCCGTGCTGATGGTAGCGGATACCTGGGGTTGGGATACCTTGTTCATGCTGGAGCATTTCGGCTGGCGGTCGGTCTTGGCGGTGCTGGTGAATGCCACCATTGTGACGCTGTTGTTCCGCAAAGAGCTGGGGCGTTTGGTTCTACCGGCTTATCGACAAGAGCGGCCGCCGGTGGCGTTGATTATTGTTCATCTGCTGTTTCTGGCGGGCATTGTAGTATTCTCCCACCAGCCGGTGTTGTTTATGGGGTTGTTCCTCTTCTTTATCGGCCTGGTAACGGCCTACCCGACACACCAGAAACCCCTGATTATCCGCGAGGGGCTAATGGTTGGCTTTTTCCTGGCCGGGTTGGTGGTGATAGGCGGACAGCAGCAATGGTGGTTGCAGGAATTGCTCAGTCGCGTGGATGCCACGGCGGTGTATTATGGGGCAGCGGCTTTAACTGCTATTACGGATAATGCGGCACTGACCTATCTAGGCTCGCAGGTAGAAGGCTTGTCACCCGAGTTTAAATATTCGCTGGTGGCCGGTGCGGTGACGGGCGGTGGTCTTACCGTCATTGCCAATGCGCCCAATCCGGCAGGCTACTCGATTCTCAAATCGCATTTTGAGGGCAAGCAAATTAGCGCGCTGGGCATTTTGGCGGCGGCCATTGGCCCGACCATTGTCACCATCTTGGCCTTCCGGTTGATTTAGAATCCCTCAAGGTAATAGCCATGATGAAAATTTGGGTCGATGCAGATGCTTGCCCGCGTCCTGTGCGCGAAACCTTGTGCCGTGCGGCCAACCGCAAACAAATCGATACGACTTTTGTGGCCAATCAGGCAATTACCCTGCCGCCATCGAAATATCTGCATGCGCTACAAGTGCCGAAAGGCTTTGACGTGGCGGACAATGAAATCGTTAAGCGCGCCACAGCAGGGGATTTGGTGATTACCCAGGACATTCCGCTGGCAGCGGCTCTCGTTGAAGCAGGCGTCCACGCCATTAATCCCCATGGCGACGCTTTCACCCGAGACAACATTGCCGAACGCTTGCGCTTTCGCGACCTCACCGAAAACTTGCGCAATGCGGGATTGGTGGAAGGCGGCGGCCGCAAGCCTTTTTCCGCCGCCGACCGCGCCGCCTTTGCCAATGCGCTGGATCGCTTCCTGGCAAAACATAGCTAACCGGTTTTTTGTAAACCGTCGTCCAAAAACGATTGAATGTAATCCAAAAGCCGAGGCTCTGCCCAATAGATAGGCTTTAATGGCGAGCCAGCCACAAACCCCACATGACCGCCCTGCTCGGTGGTTTCCAGAGTGACCGGCCCGATTTGCCCTGATACCGGCTGTTTTTCCGAAACCATAAAAGGATCATCCTTGGCTTGTAGCAACAAGGTGGGGGTGGTGATGGCATCGAGGTGACCGCCGGGGCTGCAGCTGCTGTAATAATCGTTGGCATCGGCAAAGTGGTGCAACGGCGCGTTGATGTACTCGTCAAATTCAAAGAAAGTATGGATGTTATCGAAAGGGTCAAGCATCACCAGGGTTTCGGATTCATTGGGATTGGTGGCCAATAAATGTTGCCGTTTGCGTTTCAAGTCTTGTCGTAAGCCATCCAACAAATAATGACGGTAACGCCAGTTGAAAAAACCGTCGCTGTCGAGTTTGTCGGCACAGGGCGCTAGCCAGAAGCAAGCTGATACGCCCATGGCGGCGGTTAGCCTTGGTGTGGGGGTGTGAATCAGCCAATTGAGCAGCTGGGTCGCCCCTATCGAAAAGCCAATGGCGAATAGAGGAGAGTGCGGAAAATGGGTTTCCATATGGCCGACTAACGCATCAATCGTTTCGATGCTGCCGGCATGATAACAGTAGGCTTTTTCGTTGGGGCGCCCGCCAGCACCACGCGCATCCATGGCGATGCTAGTCATGCCCGCCTCGGCTAACGCCAGTTGCATGCCCTGCATGTAATGTGAATTGCGGCTACCGCCCAAGCCGTGAAATAGCAGTGCGCAAGGCTGACCATCGCTGAGCGACGGGCCGGTTTCATACAGCCAGACGTGGTCGCCATCGGGTAAGGGAAGTTGTGTTTCGCGGTAGTCGATGCGGGGCAGGCGTCGGAAGAAAGCGCCCCAGCAGGTTTGCAGGTGCGGGTTGGCCAAGCCGTTGGCTGGATGAAAAGCAGAGTAGGTCATATGAATTACTCCCGTTGATATAGCCTCGCTGCGACTTCGCCCGCGCACTTTTCCCGATGTAAACGCCAGTTGTCGGGCACGGCGGGTGCCTCGTGGTGTGAACGGCTCTCGACATAAATCCACGCCTGAGGAGCCAGCTTGTGTTGTGACTCGAGCAAGTAGCAGCTGTCGGTGGTGACGCCCAGCTCATAGGGTGGGTCGACAAAAACCAAGTCGAAGGGGTGGTGCCCCGGCAGGGTAAGCCAACGCAAAGCATCTATGGAGTGAATGCTCACTCGCTCTGCAAACAAGGGTTTTAGCGCATTACGCAGATCGGCGGCGCGACGGGCTTTCTTCTCGACCAGCTCGGCATGGGCGGCACCGCGTGACAAGGCTTCGGCGGCCAAAGCGCCACTACCGGCATATAGGTCCAGCACCCGGCTGCCGGGTAAATCGAACTGTAACCAGTTGAATAGGGTTTCGCGGATGTTGTCGGGCGTGGGGCGCACATCACCGCCCTGGTCGGTGAAGCGCAGGCGGCGGCTTTTATGCTCACCGCCAATGATGCGAACGCTGCCTTTACTGATGCTCATGGGGTATTGTCTTACCGTTGTTTGGCCAATGTAATGCCTTAGACCCTACCGATACGATAGTAAAATCGGCTGGATCTATCCACCGCTGCATGGCGGTTTTGACGTCTTGCGGTGTGACTTGGCGAATCTGCTGCATAAACTGGCTGAGATAGTCGCTTGGCAAGTCATAAAAGCCCAAAGCCCCCAACTGCCCGACGATTTGGCTATTGGTTGCCAAGCTGAGCGGGAAGCTGCCGGTGATATGGTCGATTGCCTTGTCCACCTCGGCCTGTGTCGGGCCTTTTTTGAGGAAGGTTTTGGTGACCTTCAAGGTCAAATCCAGCGCTTGTTGGGCGCTTTTGTTGGCGGTTTTCAGGCTGATAATGAAGGGGCCGCCAGCCGCCATGGGGCTGAGACGACTGGAAATGCCATATACATAGCCTTTTTCTTCGCGCACCTGATGCGTCAGGCGCGAGGCAAAGCCGCCACCACCTAAAATCCAGTTGCCGACAAACAGCGCCGGCCAGTCTTTCACGCCGCGATAGATTGCCTGGTTGCCAATCAAAATATGTGTCTG
>CAYVZZ010000015.1:25687-30090 GCA_964456185.1 uncultured Alcanivoracaceae bacterium | reverse complement strand
GTTCACGCGCATGCGTCTGCACCGCCCGCAGCGCCTCACGCACCTTGCCACGAATGCAGGCCTCGGCCTCAAAACACGCCTTGTGGGCTTCTTCGCGAATCTGCTCGCTCTGTTCGTCAGGCAGCAATTGCTTAAAGTGCTGTTGTTTTTCTGCCATCTTGTCGAGGCGGGCGTTTTTATCCGCAATCACCGCATCTTTGGCCGTGTTGTCGGCGCGTGCGTCGCGCAATTTGGCGCGCAGTTCGCGCGCGCTCATGCGGTCGATGTCATCCAGGTTAAGCCCTGCCACCGTGCCGCCATCGGCGATAGCGGCCAGGTCGTCATCGTCTTCGGTCATCAGCTCATACAGCTTACTCTTGCCCAGCCCCAGCAGCTTGGGCGTCTTCTTGGCCAGCTTGGGGCTCATGAACTTGGCGGTGGCCTGCACGATTTTGGACGCTGTGCGGTAAGGTATGCCTACCACTTCCTCGACCAGCTTTTGGTATTCACCATGCGGCTCGGCTTCTTTCATTACCAGCAGCCGACGACCCAGCTCAAAGGTGTCCTCCACCACGCCCGCCCACAGCGCGCTGGCCTCGTGGGCATACTCAAAGCGGTCGTAGGGGCGGCCATTCATATAGGTGTCGCAAATCTCGGTAACATGCACCGCCAGTGCGTTCACGTTTACCGGTGCGGCAGGCTCTTCACTAACAGCAGATTGCGTCATGATGTTTCCTTCTTGGTTGGTGTGTTGTTATCGTCTTGGTTGGTTGAAACAGTTAAATTCGGCGGTCGATTTCATCGAGCCGATCCCGCATTTGTGCCATTTCCGTTTGGTGCATGTTGGCCATGCGCAGCATCGCCACACTCAACGAAAACCGGCCGTCTTCACGCTTCTCGGCCAGCCCCTCATCTATTAATGCCTGCATGGCGCGGGTCACCGCGCTGGCACTCAAGCCGGTGGCTTGTGTGAGCTGTTGGTTGCTAATGCCGGTTAAGGTGTGGCCGCGTAGCGCCTTTAGCACTCGTAACCCCTTATGTAATGCCGTTGCACTACTCATCTGAAGCACCTCCGCGTAATGGCCCGCTAAGGGTTGGCTTTTGTTGTGTGAGTTTGTGGGGTAGCATGATTTACGCCACCTGCTCGATGTCGCCGTCTTTTAAACCCAGCAGCACGGCAATGCGGTGCGCATTACCCGACCGACCCTTGCGGCGGCCCAGTAGCACGTCACGCACGGTTTGGTAATCGCAATTGTTTTGACGGCTCCATTCGGCAATGGTGATGCCGCGACGATCAAACTCCTGGCGAACCTCATCGGGTGTTCTGATCTTGCGTGTCGTCATTTGTGTTCTCCTTTGAACGCTTGGTTGGTTGTGTTGAGTGCGCTCATGTAAGCGCGATGCATTAGAATAATGAGAATTTTAGTTATCTTTGTCAAGGGTAATTATGAACTTTTCTTCTCTTGTTGGTTTGAGATTATTGAAAGAAAGAAAGCGGCTGGGATTGAGTCAGGCTCAGGCAGGGCTTCTATGTGGCGTTAGTCGCGAGATGTGGGGTAAATATGAGCGAGGCAAGGCCACAATGGGAACAGAAGTTCTCTCTCGTTTTAATGACGCAGGTGGTGATGCGTTGTTTGTTCTCACTGGCCAAAGAACCTCCAAAGGTGTCGACGTCGACACCTTTGGAACTATGGTGCCAAATGCGTCGACGTCGACGCATTTGACCAACGCCGATGCCGAAAACGCGGCGGCAGACGTGGCGCTGTCGCCACGGGAAGAGGCTTTGCTCGACAATTACCGCCACTCGCCCGAAAGCGGCAAACGCGCCGTAGAAACCACAGCCAGTGCGTTCGCGCAACAGCCCACACTAGGCTGCGCCGTCAACGGCGGCTCCAAAAAATAACAACCAAAGGACAAAACATGGAAATTATAGAAGCGATCATTCACGGACTTCATAAAGAAGCGCATAACAATCAGGTTAATGAGAACTTCCGAGACTCTCCTACACCAACGAACAGCTACCTAGAAACGCTAGTGGATGAGCTTCTCAAAGTGTATGGCCGCGCCAGCAACAACTACGGTTGCTTTGATGCAGATACAGACACTTATCCTTTCCAAGTGCGCCTGCGCGAATATCTTGGCGGTGATCCGAGTGTTGGCGGGCTAGTAGGCTTTTCGAAAAGCACTTGTCGGTTGATCAAGTCCCGGCTTGAATTATCGTCACCCGCGACTGGTGGATATGTTTGTTTTCTGCGCTACAGAAACCAGAACAAGGATTGGCTGCTCGTTGTCATGGTGAAGCTAAAGGCGCATATCGGCATCAATGAGGATGACGTCACGCTTGAAGAAAATCTGGCATTTGACATCAATCATTTGCATGAGGCAGCCCGAATCGATTTGGACAAATGGGAGCAGGACGAGGAGCCCTTTCTGTCCTTCGTCAAGCTGCGCGGCAATCTGGATGAGGTGACGCGTTATTTCAGGTTGGCATTGGGTTGTACTGACTACACAGATTCCAGAGCCAACACAAAGCAGGCGATTGCTGCACTGAATGCCTATTGCGAAGATAAGGAGTGGGATGCGGACAGGCGCAATCAGGCACGACAGGCCGTTTTTGATCACTTTGAATTGAAAAGCCAACTGGGTGAGCCCGTGAATCGGACGTCTCTCTCGGCCATCATCAATGACCAAGAGCCGGAAGATTTTTCTAGCTTTGCGAGTAATAACCACTTTGAGATCAATGAGACCTTTGCGCCGCATGCAAGATCTTTTCGCGTCCTGAAAAGAATTCGACGCAAGTTTGGAAGTATAGCAGTGGCGTTTGATGTGGAAGATGTAATAAAGGCAAAAGTCAATTATAGTGAAGGGGACAACCGGGTTTATTTTGTCGACCCGCCGCAAGCGTTAATTGACGACATTCAACGATATCAAGATGCAGAACCTACCGATTGACAAACTGGAACTGACCTTGCTGCTGAGGCAGCACCTGAACGAGATGTCTTTCGAAGGGATCAATTTGCAAGGTACTTTGGATGCCGGTCTGGACTTCGCGACAGTTGAAGACCACCTTGAAGATCTGGAAATGTTGGTGTTTGGTTACAACTCTGCTTCGCGAAAAGTGGTATTCGAACCGCCACCGTATCGATATTTTCCTGATGTAGAAACGTATGCGTTGCGCACAAGTTGTGCCACGATGCAACACAACAAGGATTTTTTCATTGAGTCACATGGTTATCGGTCTACGTCCGGTGACGAGTGTCCAACCGATCTTGCAGCCGTTGTCGCAGCAGGGAAGCTGTTCAAGGCACTGGAGCCATTGACTGATGACGTGCGTAAAGCCGGCAAAAAGGTCGATCTTGTCTGGATGGGCAAGCATAAAATCACGTTACACAATCAAGGCTATGCGGCAGGTTGGAAAACTTCGTCAGAGCTTGATGACTTTATCAGCGGTTTCTTGGAGGATGAGCGCTATCGGCGAGAAAAGACCAGCATCGTGAGAGGTGTATTGGGTGAGATGTTCCCGAATCGTCAGTCGTTGGATATGAATGATTTGATGTCTGCCATCGGCAGCTTCATGCAGCAAGTCACCGCTGGTTATGACTTGTTCGTTGCTGACTTCTCGTTTCAGCGGGTGAAGGCAGCCGTTGACAAGGAGAAGCTGGACTTTGTAATGCGCCTGGACCAATTGCTTTCTGTCATGCAGAACCAGCTTCTGGGAGTTCCATTAGCCTTGGTAATCGTGGCAACGCAAATGACGTCGGGTAGTGACTCTTTTCTGCGTAACATAACAATTTTTTTTGGGTGTATTATATACAGCCTATTTATGGATATTTTACTACGAAACCAGCGTGCCACACTATGTACCTTGAAGATCGAGGTGAGGCGTCAGCACGATAATATTCGTTCGATCACGCAAGAGTTTGACGAGCTTTTTGAAGACTTAAAGAAAAGGTGCAAACGTTTGAGTTGCGTTCTGAGCTGTATTGATGCTTCAGTAGCGTTGATCATTATCATCACATTGATGATGACGCTGCATTACATACAACAATAAAAGTACCCTTCATGCACGCATCAATTTGCTTTTGAATCGCTTCAAAAGACCATAACCCACCAACCCCGCATACTGACCTTAAACCTAGGAGGTCAGTATGCTTTTTTCAATTTACGATTGGATTTCTGCCCACACCCCCCGATTCTCGGGCTGGGCAATTATTGCCATTGGTCTGCTGGTTACACTGGCAATGCTTCATCCTGCACAAATGGGTGTTGTGCTTTACAAGTGCGCCTTAGTGGTCTTAGCCAGCGTGTTGGCCTATTGGATTGACCGCAGCCTGTTTCCCTACGCCCGCCCCCACAAGCAGCTTAAAAATTGGGTTGGTCATGCCTCGCCAAAAATGGATTATATCGCGCCGTTATTGATGCTG